>MGBT01000109.1:0-18533 GCA_001788395.1 Candidatus Rokubacteria bacterium GWA2_70_23 | reverse complement strand
TCCTCGATGTCTTCGAGCGCGAGCCGCTGCCCCCCGAGCACCCACTGTGGAGCCTCCACAACGCCGTGATCACTCCCCACATCTCGGGACCGAGCACGCCGGACGAGATCGCCGTGATCTTCAACGACAACCTCCGCCGCTACCTCTCGGGCCGCCCGCTCCGCCACGTCGTGAGCCGGCGGCGTGGGTATTGACGACCCCGATGCGGATGACCTCGCCACATCCCGCCCGCGATACCAGCGGGAGCGCCAGCTCGAGGGCGAGCTTGAGCACGCCGTAGACGGGGCGCCGCCCAGCCATCCGGGCGAGGCCGTCCCGGCCGCGGTCGCGCAGCCAGTGCCCGAGGCTCCAGAGATAGTAGCGGGGCTTGGCCTGGTGCCAGCACCAGATGACGCGCCCGCCCGCCCGCTCCACCACGGCCGCGAGGCTCTCCGGGGTGAAGTGCGAGAGGTGACGCGGCAGCTCGAGCCCCGACCAGGCGCGGCCGAAGAGGCGCGCGCCGAGCCCGCCGGCATTGGGCACCTCCACCATCAGGAGCCCACCGGGAGCCAGCCACTCGAGCATCCGGCGCGTCATGCCCACAGGGTCCGGGACGTGCTCGAGCACGTGGAACGCGGTCACCACGTCGAATTGCGCTGGGGCGAACGGGGCTGTGAGGACATCGCCCACGTGCAGCTCGCCGGCGAAGCGCCGCGCCTTCTCGGCCGCCGCGGCGTCCACCTCGATGCCGGCGGTGCGCCAGCCCAGCGCCCGCGCCACTCCGAGAGCGCCGCCCGAGCCGCACCCCACGTCGAGGTAGCGCCCCTGCCCGCGCCAGGGCGGGCAGTCCCAGCGCAAGCGGCGCAGGAGAAACCGCGCCCGGAGCCGGGTCAACGCGCTCACCCGCCGGTCGCGGAGCGCCCCGTAGCCGAGGCCCGTCGCGAGCGCCCAGCGCGCGGCCCGCGCGCGCGACGGCGAACCCTTGAAGGGGATGCGCGGCGAGGGCTCCTGGTGGCGGGGGTAGTGGTCCGGGTAGCACTGGGCCAGGGAGGCGTCGGCCACGCGCGGACGCTGGTAGAGGAAACCGCAGCCGCGGCAGCGTACGACCGTGTAGAGTCCCGGCACGGCGAAGGCCCGATCTGGCGTGGCCCAGACGGGATCGGCGGCGCCTTCACCGCAGAGGAAGCACGGCGCGTCCACCGTCGGCAGGGGGACTGGTGCGGGCACTACGGCGTGCTGGGCGTCAGGCGCGGGCGGGCGACAGCCCGGGCACCCGCGCCATGGTGATCAGCCGGGCTCTCTCCTCTCACCGTTTGGACGTCATCGTTTGGACAAGAGGAAGTGGCCGACGGCGAGGTGCGGCAACCCGGAGCGCTCGAAGGTGTCCACGGCGTCCTCGGCCGAGCACACCACCGGCTCACCGTGGAGATTGAAGGAGGTGTTGAGCACCGCGCCCACCCCGGTGCGCCGCTCGAATTCGCGGATCAGCGCGTGGTACTCGGGGTTCCACGACTCCTCGAGGATCTGCGGGCGCGCCGTCGCATCCTGGGGATGGATGGCCGCGACAAGGGCCTCGCGCGCCTCGGGCCGGGTCGGCATGGCGAGCATCATGTACGGAGAGCGGAATCGCTTCGGGTTCACGAGGTAGTCGTCCGCGCGCTCGGCCAGGATGGTGGGAGCGAACGGCATCCAGAAATCCCGGTTCTTGATCATGCGGTTGATGACCCCCACCACCCTGTAGTCCGTCGGATTCGCCAGGATCGACCGGTTGCCGAGGGCGCGGGCGCCGAACTCCATGCGCCCCGCGCAGCGCGCCACCACGCCGTCGGAGACGAGCAGCTCGGCGATGCGCTCCTCGATGCGGTCGTGGAAGGCCACCTTGTAGCGCCCCTGGAGATTGCGCTCGCGGATCACCGCCTCGGCCTGCTCGTCGGTGACGCTCGGCCCGAGGGAGGCCGGGCCGAAGGGCTCCAGAGCCGCCGGCAGCCCGCGCCGCCCGGACTCATGGAGGTAGCCGAGATAGGCGGCGCCCACGGCATTGGACTCGTCCCCACACGAGGGGAACACGAACAGATCCTCGACCCACTCCTCGCGGGCGAGGAGCATGTTGGCCTTGACGTTCATGAACACGCCGCCGCCGAGGGCCAGGCGCGAGCCGCCGTGGCGCTGGTGCATGAGCCGCACCCAGCGGAGGAGCGCGTCCTCCAGCAGCCGCTGCGCGCCTCCCGCCACCCAGTCGAAGCGGAGCCCCAGCGTGGCCTGGAGCAGGAGCGCGTAGCGCTCACCGGGCTCGCGCCATCGGAAGCGGGCCGGCGTCCCCTCCTCGAGATCGAATACCTCGCGGAGCACGCGCTCGGCCTCCTGCGCCCGTGCCTCCGGAGCATAGGGCGCCAGCCCCATCACCTTGTACTCGTGCTCGCCGAACTTCATGCCGAGCGCGAGGGTCACGAACGAGTAGAAAGCGCCGAGCGATCCCGGAGCGCTCGAGGCCGCCTCGTGGCGGACGAGATCCTGCCCGCGCCCGGTGGACGCCGTCGCGCAGAGCCCGTCGCCGGAGTTGTCGTTGGTGAGGACCAGGGCCCCGGCGCCCCGCGCGTCAGCGAAGGCCCAGCCCGAGCCATAGTAGGCGGCGGCGGCGTGGCAGGCGTGGTGATCGAGGCACATGATCCGGTCGGTGGACACGCCGAGATGCTCGGTGACCAGGGCCAGCCGCTCGCTCTGCGGGATGCCGAACTTGCCGCGGGAGGCATCCATGAGCCCGAACCGTGCGCCCAGCTTCCGCACGCGCTTTCTGAGCGCGCGCCGGGGCGAGGGCCACGCGACGCCGTAGTACTCCTTGGCGTACGTCTCGTCGTGGAGCACCCGGTTGAGCCACTCGCGCGAGGCGGCGCGGGCGCCGGCCAGGGCCACGACGTCGATCTCGGAGGGAGCAATGCCGCACTCGGCGAGGAGGGCGTCGATGGCGCGGCGCGGGTAGCCGGCGTCGTTCTTGAGACGCGAGAACCGCTCTTCCGAAGCGCACCCGACGATGCGGCCGTCCCGGAGGACGGCCGCCGTCGCGCAGTGCGTCTCGTTGATGCCGAGGACGATCATGTCCCCGGCAGTATACTATCCGCTACGCGCTCTTCGAGAGCGCCCTGACGATCTCGCGGCAGAACGCGGGCAGGTCGTCGGGCTTGCGGGAGGTGATCAGGGTCCCGTCCACGACGACGTCGCGGTCCACCCAGCGGGCCCCGGCATTCACCATGTCGTCCTTGATGGAGAAGAACGAGGTGACGTCCTTCCCCCGGACGACATCCGCGCTCGCCAGCATCCACCCCGCGTGGCAGATCGCCGCCACCACCTTGCCGTGCTGGGCCGCCTCGCGCACCAGCCGCACCATGGCCTCGTGGCGCCGCATCATATCCGGGGCATAGCCTCCGGGGACGATCACCGCGTCGAGCTCCATGGCGCTCACGGCCTCGGCCTGCGCGTCCACGTTGACGGGGTAGCCGTGCTTGGAGGCGTACGACGTGGCGCCGCCGGCGCCCACCACCTTCACCTCGGCCCCTTCCTCCTTGAGCCGGTAGTAGGGCACCCACAGCTCCATCTCCTGGTACAGGTTCTCGGCCAGAATGGCGATCCGCTTCCCCTTGAGGCTCATGTGGTCTCCTTGCGGTTCAGGACTTTCGGGACGTCTTGGAGAAGAAGGTCCCCATGAGCGGCTGGAGCTTCTTCCCCTTGCACTCCGGACACTTGTACTCGCCCCGCTCCCGCTCGCCGATGGTGAGGGTCATGGAGACGTCCTTCTTGCACTTCTCGCAGTAGAACTCGTAGTGGGGCATGGCAGGTCCTCCTTGCAGCCGTCCGGTGGTGGGCGTATGTGCGGCGGCGCCATCGACACGTCCCGAGTATACTCCGCGGGGTCTCCTACGTGTCGAGCAGCTGCGCGAACAGCTGTGCCTGCTGCGTTCGATCGCCGCGGCGCGCCGGGCGCCGCGCGACCCAGCCGGCCTTGGACTTCAGCCAGCCTCGAGTTGCGCCACGAGCCAGCGCGCGGTGCGCAGCAGCCGCGCGTCGCCGTGCCGCGGGCCGACCAGCTGTACGCCGAGCGGGAGGCCGTTCGCGCCCTGCATGAGGGGAACACTGAGCGCGGGCATGCCGCACAGTGTCCACGGTACCGGCAGCAGCGTGTTGGAGCCGCGCCCGGTGGGCGCGGGTTCACGCTTACCGAGAGGCGTCACCCCAGAGTCCGGCGGATGTGACGGTCGTGGGGCTGTTGCGTCTCACCGCCCAGCGCCGCTCTCGCCATAGCGCAGGGTCCGCACGAAATCGTAGACCAGCAGAAGGACCACGACGACGACGATGATGGTGAAGGGCAGCGCCTTGATCCACCATACGAGAGTGCCAAGGAACCCCAGCACCATGGCAATGCCGACGATACCGGTGACAAGGGTCATCATGACGGCTTCCTCTTCCTGGTGTGTGGGGAATCGCCTCGGCCGGCGGCCGCCCCCTTCTGGCCGCGATGACGTCTCCCGCTCCCCAGTGTCGTGACAAGCCAGCGAGCGGTGCGCAAGAGGCGCGCATCGCCGTCCCGCCGTCCCACCAGCTGCACGCCCAGGGGCATCCCCGCTGCCGATCGCAGCAACGGTACCGTCACCGCCGGAGTGCCGAGATAGGTCCAGAGGGTGCAGAAGATCGGATCGCCCGTGGTCTCGAGTCCGTGGGGCGCTTCGCCCGGTGCCGCCGGCGTGACGATCGCATCGAACTCGTCGAACACCGGATCGAGCGCGCCGTTGAGCAACGGAATGCCGGCAACCGCGGCAGCGTAGTCGACCGCCGCATGGCCGCGACCGCGCTCGATGAGCTTGCGCAGCACGGCGCTGAGCCGATCCCCGCCCTTCTCGTAATCGCGATGGAGATTGTGCGCCATTTCCACTTCCATGATCGTGCGGTGCATCTCGACGGCGCGCGCGAAGCTCGCACCGAGCTCGACCTCGGCGACCGCCTCGCCCAGCGCCTCGACGAGCTCGGCGAAGGCCTCGCGTGTCGCCGGCTCGGCGTGCTCCCAGGCCGGCGAGCGCACAAAGGCAAGGCGCGGCGGCAGCGGCGGCTCCGACGCGGCCACCGCAGCGAGCGGCGGACGGGCGACCGCTCGCGTGTCGGGGTCCTCCTCGTCGAAGCCGACGAGCGTCTCGGCGACGAGCGCCACATCCGCGACCGTGCGCGCGAACACGCCGACGTGATCGAGGGTGCGCGACAGGAGGAGCACACCCCTGCGCGGGATGAGGCCGTGGGTGGGCTTGAAGCCGACCACGCCGCAGAAGGCCGCCGGCCGGATCACGGAGCCGTTCGTCTGCGAGCCGACGGCGCCCGGCACCATGTGCGCCGCCACCGCGGCGGCCGAGCCGCTCGAGGAGCCGCCCGGCGTGCGGCCCGCGTCGTGTGGATTGGTGGTCTTGCCGGGCTGACGGTACGCGTACTCCGTGGTCACGGTCTTGCCCATGATCACGGCGCCCGCCGCGCGCAGCCGCGCGACGACCGCCGCATCCCGCCGCGGAGTGCGGCCCGCCCACAGTGGCGATCCGAGCTCGGTGGGCATGTCGGCGGTATCGAAGATGTCCTTGATGCCGACCGGCACGCCGTGCAGCGGCCCCAGCGCCTTGCCCTGCTTGCGATGCAGGTCGGCGGCTTCCGCCTGCTGCCTTGCGTGGTCGCGGTCGAGAAACGTCCAGGCGTGGACCTTCGAATCGACCTCCTCGACTCGCTCGAGGCAGGCACCCACCAGATCTGCCGAGCTGATGCGGCCCTCGCGAATATCCGCCGCCGCCTCGCTGAGCGACAGCGCGCACAGGCTCATCCGGATCGGTCCCCGGCAGGGCGGCGCGCGCGGCTCACCGCGAGCCGTACAGGTAGTCCGGCAGCCACAAGGCCAGTCCCGGAAAGACGTAGACCAGTACCATCAGAATGAACACCATGAACACGAAGGGCAGGGCACCCTTGTAGATATCCGCCAGTTTGACGTGCGGTGGAGCGACCCCCTTCAGATAGAACGCGGCCATCGCCACGGGCGGCGTGTTGAAGGCCGTCTGGGTGTTGAGCGCGACCATGATGCCGAAAAAGATCGGATCGACCTTGAACGTGTCGAGCAACGGCAGGAAGATCGGGACGAAGATGATGATGATCTCGGTCCACTCCAGCGGCCACCCCAGGATGAAGATGATGACCTGGGCAAGGATCAAGAACTGCGTCGACGAGAGGTTCATGGCGAGGAAAAATTGCTCAACCACCGACTGGCCGCCGAGGAGCGCGAACACGGCCGAAAAGGTCCACGACCCGATGAACAGGTAACAGACCATCGCCGTCGCGCGCGCGGTCAAAAACACGGACTCCTTCAGCATCTGGAAGTTGAGCGCCCCATACGCGGCGGCCAGGACGAGGCTGGCGAGCGCGCCGGCGGCCGCGGCTTCCGACGGCGTCGCCAGTCCGAACAGGATGGCGCCGAGTACCGAGACGATCAGCATCGCAAGCGGAAAGAACGAGGTCAGTAGCGACCACACCACTTGGGTGAATGGAACGTCTGTCTGCTCCCGGGGCAACTTGGGACAGAGCGCGGGATTCAGCATCGCCCGCCCGATCACGTACAGGACATAGAGGCCGGCAAGCAAGAACCCCGGAATGATGGCGGCCGCATAGAGCTTGACCGCCGAGATGCCGGCGGTGGCGGCATAGACGATGAGAAGAATGCTGGGCGGGATCAGGATGCCGAGGCAGCCGCCCGCGCACACGACCCCCGCGGAGAGCTTGATGTCATAGCCGGCGCGCAGCATGGCGGGAAAGGCGAGCAGCCCCATCAGGGTCACCACCGCGCCGACGATCCCCGTGGCGGTGGCGAACATGGCGCAGGTGAGCAGCGTCGCCACCGCGAGCGATCCGGGGACGTGCTTGGCGGCGATCTGCAGCGAGCGAAACAGACGGTCGAGGATGTTCGCGCGTTCGACCACGTAGCCCATGAACAGGAACAGGGGCACGGCCGTCAGCACGTCGTTGGACGTGACCTCGAAGGTCTTCTGGACGAGCAGGGTGAAGATACGGTTGGCGAAGACTTCCTGGCCCGGCGTGTAGTAGGCGTAATATCCGAAGCCCACCCCCATGGCGATGAGGGTGAAGGCAATGGGATAACCGAGCATGATGATGAAGATGAACAGCCCCAGCATCAACAGGCCGATCTGAGGGTCGGTCATGCTCAGGTGCCCTGACGACCGGGCGGCGCCTGTTCACCGTGCTCGGCGAGATATTGCTTCTCACGGAGGATGACGGATTCGGTCTCTTCGACGTCGTGCAGACGTTGCGGCCAGGCGCCCAGACGGATGCAGCGGATGCAGCGGATGATCTCGGCGACTCCCTGCAAGAGCAGGAGCACCCCCGTCACCGGGATCAAGGCCTTCAGCGGGAACACCGGAACCCCGGCGGGGCTGAAGATGCTCACCTCCCTGAACTGGATGGAGATCTTCGCGTATCCCCAGCCGGCGTAGATCCAGGCCCCCACGGCGGGAAGAAAGAAAACCACGTAGAGCACCAGATCCATCGTGGCCTGCACCCTCGGCCGCCAGAAGCGGTACACCATATCGCTACGCACGTGTCCGTTGCGTGACAGGGTATAGGCGCCGGCCATCAGGAACAGGGCGCCGTAGGTGATGTAGCTGATGTCGAAGGCCCAGGTCGTCGGCGCGCGCAGGACGTAGCGCACGAAGACCTCGTAGCTGACGCCGAACGTCAGCACGAGGATCAGCCAGGCGAACGCCTTCCCGACCCACGTGCTGAGCGAGTCGATGAAAAAAAGAAAACGAGTCATGCCCGTTGCGTCTGCGGACGAGGTCGCAGCATCCCTCCCCCTACAGAAGGTCGGGCGGCGTGAAGCCACGCCGCCCGACCCGAAAGCACCAGCACGGTCAGTGCCGGAGCAAAGTTACAGCGCCAACTTCCCGAAGTGATGCTCGTAGGCGCCGCGGTAATCGGTCGCGTTGAACAGCCCGTAGTAGACCACGCGCTTCACCCACGCCTTTTGCGAATCCATCACCTTCTTCATGAAGGGGTCCTTGCCGAGCTGCTCGATGAGGCCGTCCCATGCCTTGATCTGAGCCGCGAACACGTCCTTAGGCGTGCGGATGACGTTGACCTTGTCCTTGGTGATCAGCTCCTGCAGGTCCTTCGAGTAGTAATCCATCCCCTTCCACTCGTTGGCGGAGGAGACGGCCTCGGCGGCGTACTGCAGGATTGCCTGCTGCTCCTTGGCCAGCGCGGTGAACTTGCGCTTGTTGAACATGATCTCGAAGTATTCGGTGGCCTGATGGTGGCTGCCCATCATGTAGTTCTTGGCCACGTCCTGGGCGCCGAAGCGGCGGTCGGAGGTCGGGTTGTTGAACTCGAAGGCGTCGATCACGCCGCGCTCCATGGCCGGCACGATCTCGCCGCCCGGAAGCTGCGCCACCGCCAGGCCCATGGCCTGCATCAGATCGGCCGCCAGACCGACGGTACGGTACTTCAGCCCCTTCAGGTCGGCCATGCTCCTGACCGGCTTCTTGAACCAGCCGAGCGGCTGGGTCGGCATCGGCATGGCGAAGAAGCTGACGATGTCGCGCTTCATGATGTCGGTGAGCAGCTCGTTGAACAGCTCGCGTCCGCCGCCATTGTGGATCCAGCCGAGACCCTCATTGGCATTGAAGCCGAACACCGGGCCCGTGCCGAACAGCGATGCGGCCTTGTGCTTGCCGTACCAGTACACGGTCACCGTGTGGGCGGCGTCGAGCTGGCCGCCATGCACGGCGTCCTGCACCTGGAAGGGGTGGACGATGGCGCCGCCGACCAGATAGTCGATCCTGAGCCGGCCGCCGGCCATTTCGTTGACGCGCTTGACATAGTCCTCGGCCATCTCGTTGAACACATCCTTGGCGCCCCAGGAGCCCTGCATCTTCAGGGTAACCGTCTGGGCACGCGAAACCTGCGGGAAGGCGATCGTGGCCGCCCCTGCCAGGGCGGCACCGGCGAGGAACTTGCGCCGGTTCGTGGCAGGTCGCTTGTCTGCTGTGGTCATGGCTGAGGTCCTCCCATAGCCACCCGCGGCTTTCGCCGGGGGGCCGCTTCAGGTAATAACCACTGGTAATGGATGGGCGGCCCAGTGGTCTACGGCCAGCTTGGACGGGTTCGCGGGATTCACAAGCCTCGTTTCGCCGCCATTCGTCGCGTCTGGAAGAGCAGTTCACCCGTGCTATCGTTGGCCACAAGCGCTTTCCTGTCCCTCGACCCGACACAGACCCTGCCGGCCTGCCCGCAGGTCAGGCGGCGATCACGGCAACACCCGAAGCGCAGGAACATCGGCCCGCCCGACGCCCCCCGCGCCGGTGCGCACCCGGGAGAGCAAGTGCCATCCTCCACCAGGGACAGCGGCGCTGTCAAGTGCACTTCGCGCAGGAATTTCCGGATACCCCATCCTCAAGGCGCTTGGGCTCCAGCCGGAACAGCCCGGGGAAGGGGGTCGCCAGCCCATGGCGACTGGGCCGCCGCCGCGGAGACGCCCACCCCGACCAGCTTCGGGCGATGCTCTTGAGCTGGCCGGCCGGGGCTAGTGCCGGCCCAACTAACTTCGCCATGCTTCGTTCTCGGTCGGCACCGGTCCTCGACGTACATCCACGTACGCCTCCGGCCGGCGCCTGCGGGGCTGCCGCCCCTCTTGCCATGTCCGCTCGGCTTGCCTTCGGCTGCGCCTCGCCAGGCCTCGGGCCTCGTCTGGCTCGTCATTTGGCCCGGCACCGTGCGGTCGCGGGCGTGGAGTAGGCGAAACTCGTTGGAGGCGCACAAGCATGCCCCCCCGGCCACGCAACTTCGGCGCGGCGCATTGGAGGTCAAGGGGCTTCTGCCCCGCGCAGCAGGAGCGACACGCGGTCGCCGCCGCGGCGGATCACGAGGGCCAGCGGCCCGTTCTCGCGCACGCTCAGCAGCGCTTCCCTCACGGCCTGCAGCGTGAGCACGGGCCGCCCGTTCACCTCCACCAGCACGTCGCCGACCTTCATCCCCGCCGCTGCGGCTCGGCTGCCCGGGAGCACTCCGGTCACCGACGGCGGTGCCGACGGCGGCGCCGACGGCCGCGCCCCGCCCAGCTCGCCCTGCGCCTCGGGCTCGCGGACGAGGAAGCCGAACTCGGCGGCGATCCGCTCGGCCGCCACGGCTTCGGGCATGGGCGCGAGCCGCACCGGGATGAGGCGGCGGCGCCCCTCGTCGCGCCGGAGCACGGTCAGCGCCACCGTCTCTCCGACGCCGGCGGAGGCGACGAACCGCTGCAGCGTGCGGGTGTCCACCACGGGACGATCGCCGAGGGCGACGACCAGGTCCCCGCTCCTGAGCCCCGCCCCCTCGGCCGGCGTGTCCGGGATCACCTCCACGATCACGGCGCCGAAGCCTTCGCGGATGCCGTGTGCCTTGGAGATCTCCTCCATCTCCTGCTCGGAGAGATCGCGGATGCGCACTCCGAGCCAGCCCCATCCCCCCGCCGCCGCGGCGAGCCCCGCCCACGCCACGAGCACGAGGACCCCAGCCGCCGCTGCCACGCGCACCCGTGACGCCCGCATCGCTCAGCGGTCTCCAATGAGACGGGCCAGCAGAGCGTCCAGCGCGCGGAGGAGCCGGCGCAGCCGACGCTCCACGTCCACCTCCTCGAGCAGCCTCTGGCGCAGGGCCGGCGACGGGATGACGGCCGAGGCCACCTGGTCGCAGAGGGCGGCCGGGACGGTGGCGCCGGCCAGCGCCTCCTCCATCCCGGGCGCCGAGCGGTGCACGGCGCGCAGGAGGCGGCGGCAGGTTTCCTTGACCCGATCGGCGAGCTCGGAGACCGCAGGACCGTCGGCGCCCCCATCCGGGAGCACGGTGGCCCGGACGATGCGGTAGAGCGTGTCAGAGGGCATCTCGCTCTCGATCCGGATCCGGCAGTCCCCCCGCAGCACGATGTTGAAGCGCCCCGTGGCGAGACGCTCCGTGCGGATGATCCGGCCCGCGCCCGCCACGGCGTACACCGCGGGCTTGCCCTCGTACGAGTCCTCGTAGCCCGGCTTGAGGCCCACGACGGCGAGCCGCCGGTCACGCGCGAGGCAGTCGTCGACCATGGCGCGGTAGCGCGCCTCGAAGACGTGCAGGGGCAGGACGGTGTGGGGAAAGAGCGTCAGGTCAGGGAGCGGGAAGATCGGGAGATGGACCTGAACGCCCGTGCTCACCGGCAGAGGCCGCGGGTTATCCGATGCGTGGCAGCTGCAAGCCGGACAGCGCAGTGACCCGAGCCGTCACGGCCGCCGCCAGCTGCCGGAAGGCCGCCGCCTGGGCCGAGCCCGGCTGGCCGACGACGACGGGCATGCCCGTGTCGCCGCCCTTCCGCGTCTCGATCTCGAGCGGGATCTGCCCGAGCAGCGGCACGCCGAACTCCTCGGCGACCTTGGCGCCGCCGCCTTCCCCGAAGATGGCGTACGTCTTCCCCGTGTCCGGGGCCATGAAGTAGCTCATGTTCTCGACGACGCCGAGCACCGGCACGTTGAGCTTGCGGAACATGGCCAGGGCCTTGCGCACGTCCAGGAGCGCCACGTCCTGCGGGGTGGTGACCATGACCACGCCCGAGAGCGGGATGATCTGGGAGAGCGACAGCTGCGCGTCGCCCGTGCCGGGCGGCATGTCGAAGACGAGGTAGTCGAGCGGCCCCCAGGCCACGTCGCGGAGGAACTGCTGGACGGCCGAGTGGATCATGGGCCCGCGCCACACGAGCGCCTCGCCCTCGCTGACGAGCAGCCCGATGGACATGATCTTGATGCCGTGGGCCTCCACCGGGAGGATCTTGTTGTCGAACATCCCGGGCCGGCCCTTGGCGCCCATCATGAGCGGCACGTCCGGCCCATACACGTCCACGTCCACCAGCCCGGTGACGGCGCCGCTCTGCTTGAGGCCCAGTGCCAGGTTGACAGCCACCGTGGACTTGCCGACTCCCCCCTTGCCGGACGAGACGGCGATGGTGTGCTTGACGTCGGGGATGAAGTCCGCCGACGGCGCCGGCGCCGCCTGATGCGCGGCGTGCGCGGCCGCCGCGGGCTGAGTGGCGCTGCCCATCTTCACCCGCGCCTTGGTGACGCCGGCGATCTGGGACACGGCCTTCTGGGCGCCGCTGTGCAACGCCGCCTTCGTGGCGGGGGGCTGCGTCGTGAAGGCCAGGGTGAGAGAGACCTCGGAGTCCTGGATCTGGAGATCACGCACGAGGCCAAGACTCACGATGTCCTGGTGCTGGGTAGGATCCTCGACCGAGCGGAGCGCCTGGAGCACGGCCGACTCGGTGATGGTGGCGCCGGAATGTGTCGTCATGGGTCCTCTGGGGCGACGAAGATAGGGGGTCCGAGGGAGTCAAATCGAGTATAGTTGCAAGCCTCTGAAGCGTCAAGCAACCCCCTGCGGAACTTGAAAGATCCGGGCGAACCTGCTAGAAAAGGTCAGTGCTTGGACCCGATGAGTTCCGACGCGTTCTCGGCTGCTTCGCCAGCGGCGTGACGGTGATCACCACGTGGGATCCGGAGGGGCGCCCCACGGGGCTCACCGCCAGCGCCTTCAGTTCCGTGTCCTTGAATCCGCCGCTCGTGCTGGTTTGCGTGGCGCACACCTGCCAGAGCTACCCCGCCCTCCGGGCGAGCGAGCGCTTCGCCGTCAACATCCTGGGCGCAGACCAGGAGGCCATCTCACAGCGCTTCGCCGCCCCTCCCGGAACCAACGGGAGCAACAAGTTCGACGGCATCCGCTACGCGCCGGGCACGCTCGGGCTGCCCATGCTCGAGGGCGCGCTGGCGCAACTCGAATGCTCGACCGTCCACGCCTATCCGGGTGGCGATCACACGATCTTCGTCGGCCAGGTCGAGGCCGCCCGGTGCCAGCCCGGCTCGGGGGCCGAGCCTCTGCTGTATTACCGCGGCCAGTACGGCCGACCTCACTCACCAGGAGAAGTCCGCTGATGCCGATCCCGCTGTCCCGCCCCCCGATCGACGACGAGATCAAGGGGGCGGTCCTCGCTGCCATCGACTCGCGCCAGTACATCCTGGGCCCGCAGTGCCGCGCCTTCGAGGAGGAGTTCGCCCGGTACAACGGCGCCAAGCACGCGGTCCTCACGAGCAGCGCGACCTCCGCGCTCTGGATGACACTCAAGGCGTTCGGCGTCAAGAGCGGGGACGAGGTGCTGGTGCCGTCGCACACGGCCTTCCCCACCGTGGAGGCCATCTGCTTCGCGGGCGCCGTCCCCATCTTCGTGGACGTGGACGACTCCTATACCGTGGACGTCCGGGATGCGGCCGTCAAGGCCACGCCGCGCACCGTGGGCTTCGTCCCGGTACACCTCTACGGCCATCCGGCCGATCTCCCCGCCATCCAGAGACTCTGCGCCGAGCGCAGCCTCTGGCTCATGGAGGACTGCGCCCAGGCCCACGGAGCGGCCTGGCAGGGACGCAAGGTCGGCAGCTTCGGCCGCGCCGGCGCCTTCTCCTTCTACCCCTCGAAGAACCTCACGGTCATGGGCGACGGTGGCCTCCTCGTCACCGACGACGACGACGTGGCGGCGCGGTGCCGGCGGATCCGCGACCACGGCCGGCTCAACAAGGACGTCCACGCGGAGATCGGCTTCAACCTGCGCTTCAACGACATCCAGGCCGCCGTGGGGCGCGTCCTGCTCAGGCGGCTGGACGCCATGAACGATCACCGGCGCGCGCTGGCGGCGCGCTACGTGACGGGGCTCGCGGGGCTTCCGCTCCTGCTGCCTACCGAGAGGCCCGGCGCCCGGCACGTCTACCACCTCTTCGTCGTGCGGACGCCGCGCCGGGGCGAGCTCGCCCGGTTCCTCAAGGACAAGGGCATCGCCACCGGGATCCACTACCCGGTGCCCTGCCACAAGCAGCCCGCTGTGGAGCACCTGAGCGCACCGGCGCTCGAGCGGACGGAGCGGATCGTCACGGAGATCCTCACGCTCCCGATCTCTGCCGGGCACACGGAGGCCGAGGTGGACGAGGTGGTCGCGGCGGTGCGCCAGTTCTTCGGAGGCTGATGCGCGTTCTGCAGCTCTACCCCAAGGCTGACTCCTTCACGGGAGCCGCCGTCCAGCTCCGGGAGCTCGCGTGGGGGCTCCACGCGCGCGGGCATCACGTGGTGGTGGCGACGCGGCCGAGCCGGCTCTGGGCGGAGAAGTGTCGGACCGCGGGCATCCCTCACGTGCCGCTGCCCATGCGGCACGCGTTGGATCTCCGCAGTGTGCGGGCGCTCGCCCGTCTCCTCCGCGACGAGCGGATCCAGATCGTGCACTGCCACAAGGGCAAGGCGCGCTCGCTCGCGCTCCTCGCGGGATTGCTGGTGAGGATCCCCGTGCTTGTCCTCAACCGCGGCGTCAGCTTCCCCCTGGACCGATGGAACCGCCTCGGGTATGCCACGCGCCGGGTGACCGCCGTCGTCGCCGTGTGCGAGTCCATCAGGCGGGGGCTCGTCGCCGCCGGGGTCCCCGCCGCGAAGATCGAGGTCATCTACTCCGGCACCGACCTCGGGCGCTTCCATCCCCAGGTAGACGGCAGCGGCATCCGTCGCGCGCTCGGCCTCGGGCCCGAGCACGCCCTGGTCACCCAGGTGGGCATCCGCTCCTGGCGCGGCAACGACGACGTGCTCGACGCCATGGCGCGCGTTCACCGGGAGGCGCCCCATGCGCGGCTGCTGTTCGTGGGCTCCCCGCCTCCCCGCATCCGCCTCCTGCTGGAGAAGGCGCGGACCCGTGGGCTCGAGGGCGTGGTGTCCGTCCTCGGCCACCGCGAGGACATCCCCGAGATCCTGGCGGCCAGCGACGTGGTGGTGGACGCCTCCTATGCGGGGCTCGGGCTCACGGGCTCCCTGCGGGAGGCTCTGGCCGTGGAGACTCCGGTCATCGGCACCAACCTCGAGGGCATGCCGGAGCTGATCCTCGACGGAGAAACCGGCCTGCTCGTTCCGCCGCGGAACCCGGAGGCCCTGGCCCAGGCGCTGCTGCGCGTGATCGAGAACCCGGCCCGCGCCAAGGCCATGGCCCGTGCCGGGCGCAAGCGCGTCGAGGCGCTCTTCTCGCTCGCGACCAAGCTCGAGCGCATCGAGTTGCTCTACGCGCGCCTCCTCGCCTCGGCGGGCCACCCGTGACCCCGCGCTACGCGCTCCTCCGGCGCCTCGCGCCGTACCTCAAGCCGTACTGGCCGATCCTGGCGGTGGGCACGCTGCTGGCGCTCGTGGTGTCCTCGGCGGAAGGCCTGATCGCGTGGCTGGTCAAGCCGGCCATGGATGACATCTTCCTCAAGCGGGACCTCGTGATGCTCAAGCTGCTCCCGCTGGCCCTGCTGGGCGCCTACCTCCTCAAGGGCGCGGGGCGCTTCGGCCAGTCCTACCTCATGGCCTCCGTCGGCGAGCGCGTCATCGCGCGGATCCGGCGCGAGCTCTACGGCCACATCCAGGGCATGCCGCTGGCCTTCTTCAAGTCGCTCCACTCGGCGGAGCTGATGGCGCGCGTCGTCACCGACGTCAACCGCCTCGCCCGGCTGTCCTCCACGGTGCTCGTGATGGCCGTGCGCCAGGTCGGCACCATCGTGGCGCTCCTCGTCGTGATGTTCCTGCGCGAGTGGGTGCTGACCCTGATCGCGGTGGCCGTGTTCCCCGCCGTGGCCGTGACCATCCGGGCGCTCGGCCGCAAGCTCTACCGGATCAACAAGCGGTCGCAGGAGAAGATGGCCGAGCTCAACGTGGTGCTGCAGGAGTCGTTCACGGGGACCAAGATCGTCAAGGCCTTCGGACGGGAGCGCCTCGAGCAGCAGCGCTTCGACAGCGTGAACGACCACCTCCTGCGCCTGGCGCTCAAGGACCACCGGACGGATCAGCTGTCCGAGCCGCTCATGGAGGTCCTGGGCGCGCTGGGGATCATGGGCGCCCTCTGGTACGGGGGGTACCGCGTCATCGCCGGCGGACTCACCCCCGGCGAGTTCTTCTCCTTCACCGCGGCCGTGTTCCTGCTCTACGGGCCGGTGCGCCAGCTCTCCCGCATGGCGAACACGGTCCAGCAGTCCCTCAGCTCGGTGGAGCGGGTGTTCGAGATCCTGGACACCGAACACGCCATCACGGACGCCGCCGGCGCCCACACCCTCCCGGGCTTCCGGGACCGCATCGCCTTCGAGGACGTCTCCTTCCGGTACCCGGACGCCGAGACCGACGCGCTCATCGACATCTCCCTCGCGGTGCAGAAGGGCGAGATGGTGGCCTTCGTGGGGATGTCGGGAGCGGGCAAGACCACGCTCATGGATCTCCTGCCCCGCTTCCACGACGTCTCGACCGGGCGGATCACCATCGACGGCCACGACCTGCGGCAGGTGACCGTTGCCTCGCTGCGGGCCCTCATGGGCATCGTCACCCAGGAGACCTTCCTCTTCCACGACTCCCTCGAGTACAACATCGCCTACGGCAAGCCCGGCGCCACGCGCGAGGAGGTGGAGCGGGCGGCGCGACTGGCCCAGGCCCACGACTTCATCGCGACTCTGCCCCAGGGTTACGCCACGCGCGTCGGCGAGCGCGGGGTCAAGCTCTCCGGCGGGCAGCGCCAGCGCATCGCCATCGCGCGCGCCTTCCTCAAGGACCCGCCCATCCTCATCCTCGACGAGGCCACCTCCGACCTCGACTCCGAGAGCGAGTTCCTCGTGCAGGAAGCGCTGGCCGAGCTCACGAAGGGCCGCACGGTGCTCGTCATCGCCCACCGCCTCGCCACGGTGCGGAACGCCGATCGCGTGGTGGTAGTCCACGGCGGGCGCATCGCCGAGATGGGCCGCCACGACGAGCTGATGGTCCGCGAGAACGGCATCTACCGCCGCCTCGCGGCGCTCCAGATGCTCGACGGGCCCGTCTCCGGGTAGCCGCCGGCGCCAGGCGGACAGGCGGGCGGGGCGCTCACCGCGACCCCCTACTCCTGGAACTTGTTGACGATGGGCAGACGCCAGTCCTTGCCGAAGGCGCGCGGGGTGATCTTGATCTGGACGTTCCCCTCGGAAGTGGAAGCATCAACGACTGGAAATCAGGCACCCTCACGGTCACGCTCCATTGTCTGTCGAACGTTCAGGCTGAGCGGCCGGCGTCAGCCGGCCGGCTCCTGCCTGGTGTTAGCCCCGACGTGGCTTCACTTTCGCCGGGAACGCCGAGATGACGGAGCGAAGCAGCTGGTTCACAGACTCCGCCGACTCGAAAACCGAGGCGACGTCCGGGTCGAGAACCACCGCCTTGGCCTGCCCCTTGAACATCGCTGCGAACCTGTTGGGGCGCGCTTTGCTGTAGTCAAACCGGTATTCGCGCCGCATATCTTCGCTCCGCGCACGACGCTTACGCCCTGACGCCTTCTTCGTAGTCCTTCCGCTCATCCCTGGTCACCTTCCTGGCGCTGAGGATTCGTATGGCATCCTCTCGTTCTGTGAATGAGACCAGCAGCAGGCGTTCCCCCGTCAAGTGCCCGACGATGATCTCGCGTTGCTCGTCGATGGCGTGGTCCTCGTCATCGAAGATCCGCGCCAGCGGGTCGGAAAATACACCGACCGCCTCCTCGAACGATACACCATGCCGCCTAAGATTCGACGCCGCCTTCCTCGGGTCCCACTCGAATCTGGCTGTCATTGCCCCAACGGCAGGGTACCATGCCGCTCGTTCGCCCTGATGGCGTCGGAACCGCCGCTATGCCATCGCCGGAACGGGAGGTGGTGGACCCGGCCCGCGAGGTCGTCGGGCTCGCCGACCGTTGCGATCAGCTCGAGGTCGCGGACGCACTGCCCGATGGTGACGTGCAGCTGGCGAGCGTAGACAAGGCCGACGAGGGGCTGGCCGTCCCGCAGGCGCCGGCTTGCCTCCGTCAGCAGATCCGAGTCGCGGGTGAAGAGCACTCGCCTCCGCAGGGGAGAGCGGGCGGGCGGAGGTTCGATCCACGAGGGTCTGGACGAGGGGGTGGCCGCGCCGGCAGAGGACGGCATCTACCGCCGCCTCGCGGCGCTCCAGATGCTCGACGGGCCCGTCTCCGGGTAGCCGCCGGCGCCAGGCGGACAGGCGGGCGGGGGGCTCACCGCGACCCCCTACTCCTGGAACTTGTTGACGATGGGCAGGCGCCAGTCCTTGCCGAAGGCGCGCGGGGTGATCTTGATGCCGATGGGCCCCTGCCGGCGCTTGTACTCGTTGCGGTCCACCATGCGGATCACCCGTCGCACCGTCCCCTCGTCGAACCCCGCGGCCACGAGGTCGGCCAGCCCCTGATCGCTCTCCACGTAGCCCTCGAGGATGGCATCGAGCTCGGGGTACGGCGGCAGCGTGTCCTGATCGGTCTGATCCGGGCGGAGCTCGGCCGAGGGCGGGCGCTCGTTGTCGGGACGCGCGACTACGTCAGGAAGAACGGCTTCAGCCACGTGGTGATCGGGCTCTCCGGCGGTATGCGACTACGTCAGGAAGAACGGCTTCAGCCACGTGGTGATCGGGCTCTCCGGCGGTAT
>MGBT01000108.1 GCA_001788395.1 Candidatus Rokubacteria bacterium GWA2_70_23 | reverse complement strand
GGGTTGCTGGGGCGCGTGCGGGTGGACCGGCGCTTGCCGGCACTCTCGTCGAGGCGCGGACAGAGCCCGGCCCAGGAGATGAGATGGCCGGCCGTGGGAAAGCGGGTCATGTCGAAGCCGATCTCGGCGACGATGACGCGGGCGACGGTCTCGCTCACGCCGGGCATGGTGATCAGTCGGTCGACGGCCGCGCGAAAGGGGGCGAGGGCCTTCCCCAGACGCGCCTCCACCTCCGCCACCGCCGCTTCGAGCGTGGCAATCTGGGCAAGATGCAGCTGCAGCAGGAAGCGGTGGTGGGCCGTGATGCGTCCGTGCGGGGCGGCGACGAGGTCCGCCCGCGAGGCCTTGAGGCGGCCGCAGGCCAGCTCGGCCAAGCGTTCCGGATTCGTCTCGCCGGCGACCAGGGCCTGCAGGATGGCGCGGCCGCTCACGCCCAGGATGTCGGTGAGGACGCCGGTCAGCTTGAGGTTGGCGGTCTCCAGGGTCTTCTGGATCCGGAGGGTGTGTTGCGTGATCTCGCGCACGAGCTGCTTGCGGGTCCGGGTGAGATCGCGCAGCTCCTGGATCGGGGCGGGGGGCACGAAGCTTCCCCGGATGAGCCCATGGGCCAGCAGCTCGGCGATCCAGGTGGCATCGTTGACGTCGCTCTTGCGGCCGGGAATGTTGCGGATGTGCATGGCGTTGGCGAGGACCAGCTCAACACTCTCCTCGAGGACATGCCACACGGGTTTCCAATACACGCCCGTTGATTCCATCGCCACGTGGGTGCAGCCGTGGGCGGTGAGCCAGTCGCTGAGCGCCACCAGCTCCTGGGTGGTCGTGCCGAAGGTCCGCACGTCGTGCGTGACGGACGAGCCCGCCACGACCCGCGCACAGGCCACGACCGTCTGTTGATGCACATCGAGTCCGGCACACTTGGGATGGACGATCTCCATGACGACCTCCTGGGTAGGGTCGCGTCGGCGTGGAGCCCGCGTCAACGAAGTCTAGAAAGCGCGCTCTCCGGCGCATCGCCGGTGGCCGCAGTACGGGGTGCTCGCGGGGCTCCGGGTCCAACTCGCCTACGGGCTCTGCGCACCATTGACAGACCGACCTCGATGCCGACACGTACACTGAGACTACCGCATTTCATGCGCCGCGGGTCCGCGGAGCGGGTGGAGAACTCGCCTGGACGCTCCCGGCGGAGGCGGTACTTCTCGATCCCCAGGCGGACGGTGTGTCGCGACATCCCCAGCCGGGCCGCCGTGTGCGAGATGTTCCACCCGGTCTCGCGCAGGGCCCGGGCCAGGCGCGCGCCGTCGTCCTCCGCCCCCACGCCGGCGTCCCGTGCGGCGGTGCCGGTCTTCGCCCGGAGCGGGGCGCTCGATCCTCGTGGCGGGCGGGTCGAGGTGTCCGGCAGCTCCAGGTGGGCGGCGCTCACGACCTCCTCGTCCGAGAGCAACCCGACCCGCTCGATCCCGTTTCGGAGCTCGCGGATATTCCCCGGCCATGCGTAGCGGCGCAGGGCCTCGCGGGCCTCCGGTGACAATCGCTTCGCCGGGGAGCCCTCGAGGGTCCAGACGGCGGCCAGGAAGCGCTCGGCCAGGAGCAGGACATCGGCGCCGCGCTCTCTGAGGGGCGGCAGCCTGAACGTCAGGACGGCCAGCCGGTGGTACAGGTCCCGGCGAAACCGGCCTGCCCGGACCGCGGCGTCCAGATCAGTGCTGGTCGCGGCCATCAGCCACGCGTCCACAGGCGCGCTCCGGATGCTCCCGAGCCGGCGGACCGCGCCCGTCTCGAGGACATCGAGGAGCTTGGCCTGGCGCGCATCCGTGAAGGCGCCGCGCTCGGAGGGGCCGGGCTCGCGTTCCAGCGCGGCGCGCAGGATCCGCTCCACGCGGCGGACATCGAGCAGCTCGAAGGCCAGGGCGCGGGCACAGGCCGCATTGACCCGTGCGGCGCCGTAGCGTTCGGCGAGGCGGAGCAGTTTCTGGGCTTGACGCAGGCGCGCCCAGGGGAAGGTGCCGCTCAAGAGCACGCCCACGAACTGGCCGACGGCCGGCCCGAGCTGCTCAGCCTGACGGATACACGCGTCGGGCGCGCGCATCGCGTAGGGGGCCCGCTCGGCCGGGTCGTCGGTGTAATCGGTGGCGCGCCCGCCGGGCGGCTGGGGGGCGTGGACTTTGATCAGCTCGCGGTGCAGGTAGATCCGGACGAGGCGGGAATCGCCCCGGACCTCGACGCGGTGCCCGATGTAGCGTGTCGGCACCGAGTAGAGCGCGTGGCGGAACTGAAGATGGTGATCGGGATGCACGGTCGCCCGGGCCCACGTGGGGCGATCGAAGGGCTCCGGGGCCAGCGGCAGCAGCGTGGGCTGCTCGACCGTCTCGAAGACGATGCGCGGCACCTGACGCGTGGTGCCGTGGAGGCGGGTGCCCGCGACGTCGCGACTCCACACGAGCGCCCGCGTTTGCATGTCGGCGAGGTCGTGGAAGCTCTCCCCGCGGAAGAAGTCCTCGCGCGTGTACGGGATGCCGCGCTCGACTTTCGGTTTCCCGGTCGGGTGCGCCGGCACCGCGGGGTCGACGACGAAGCCCCGGTACTGCGCGTACTCCAGGAACACGCGGTTGATCCCCGGGGTATAGCGGTCAGCGCGGGTGACGACGGGCGTGAGATTGTCGGCGACCAGCCGACGGACCACGCCGCCGAAGAACGTCCAGGCCGCCTCCAAGCCGTCGAGCACGGCGGGGAGATCCTGGCGCAGGGTGATGGCGAGGAAGGCGTAGCGGCTGAAGCAGAGCGTGATCAGCAGCCCGTAGACGCGGCGCCGGCGCTCGCTGGCGGGATCGAACCAGAGTCCAAGCATCCCGAAGTCGACTTCCGCGGCCTCGCCCGGGGGCGGCTCGGCCACGCGCACGGTGACGGTCGGCGCGCCGAAGCCCAGGTGGGCCTGGGCGAAGCGATGCAGGGAGCTGTAGGGCACGGCCACGCCCTGCGCGCGCAACCGGCGATGGACCTTCGTCAGCCGCAGCCCGTCGGCCAACCACGTGGCGATCTGGTCGCGGTGGGCGGCCAGCCGGTCGGGCACGTCCGCCGGCCGCCCCCCGGCGGCCGCGTGCACGGCGGCGATGACCGACGCGACCTGCTCATCGGTCGGGGGTGGATCGCCTCGCCGCAGCCCAAGGGCGACCGCGGCGGCCACGTACTTCGCGACGGTCTTGCGGTCGCTCCCCGTCCCCCGCGCGATGGCGCGCACACCTTCCCCCAAGCCGAACCGGCGCAGCACTTCGCGAATTTCGATCACACCCAGCTCCCGATAGGCCATGACGACCTCCTGGTGAGGAAGTAACCACGGCCCAGTTTGGCCGCCGGGCTCCGGGTGGGGGAAAGGTTTTGAGAAACCCTGGGGGAAAGGTTCTGAGAATCAGCCCGCTACGTGGGGGAAAGGTTTTGGGAAATCACACAACCCCTGTACCGGCGCCTTCAACCCTTCTCCTTCTCGGTGGCGGTTTGGCAGGGGTGGCGTTGCTCAGAAAGCGGAGCGGCTCGGTGCGCAGGTAGGGGAGGATAGCTGTACGGCAGGAGCTTGGCGGCCCGCTCAGGCGTGCCCTGGGTGCGGGGGCGCCGTATGGAGGCCTTCAACGCCTCAGGCCCGGTGACCGATTTCGCGCTCGTGACGGCGTCCGGCGCCGACTACAGCCTTCCTCCCACCTCGACGGCAGTTCCGGAGCCCACGGCGGCTGTGCTGCTGGGCGCGGGTCTGCTCCGGCTCGGGGTGCGCGCGCTCCGCGGGAGACGGTCAGCCTGACCATCTCGCATCCCCTCTGACAGTCCGCGCTCCAGCCGGGCCGGGACCTTGCGCGCGACGTCGTCCCGTAGATAGCGTCGTCTCGTCGGCCGACTGGTCCCGGCCCGGCGGCGGGACTCCCGGCACAGCCCGTCCCGTCGTGCGCGTCCTCCCCGAGTGGGCGGGGGCACGTTACACGATCTCTGCTCGGCTCGCCAAGCCACGTCCGCTAGGTTCGCCCGACTTGCTCCCCGTGGCAATCCCCGCTAAGATTGCGGCGCCGCTGGGCCGGCGGCGTCGCTTCGGCTCTCGCCGGCGGGAGCGCCGACCCTGTTCACCCGAGGAGGAGCGCGTGGCCGACGCCGTGGAGCCGCAGGGGCTCGAGTCGCTGATCCGCACCGGCGAGGTGGACACTGTCCTCGCCGTCTTCCCCGACGGGCTCGGCCGCCTCCTGGGCAAGCGGGTGGTGGGGCGCTACTTCCTCGACCACGTGCTGTCGGACGGCGCCCACGCGTGCATCTACCTCTTCACGGTGGACATGGAGATGGAGCCTCTGCCGGGCTTCAAGCTCGCCTCGTGGGAGCGCGGTTACGGCGACATGAAGCTCGTCCCCGACCTGCGCACCTGGCGTCTCCTCCCCTGGCTGCCGAAGACGGCGCTGGTCTTCTGCGACGTCTACACCGAGGAAGGCGAGCCCATCGAGGAGGCGCCGCGCTGGGTGCTGCGCCGGCAGGTGGAGCGGGCGGCCAAGGCCGGCTACGTGGTGAAGACGGCCTCGGAGCTGGAGCTCTACCTCTTCCGCGAGTCCTTCGACGAGGCACGCGCCAAGCGTTACCACGGCCTCACCCCCGTCTCCCACTACCTCGAGGACTACCATATCCTCCAGACCTCCAAGGAGGAGCCGCTCGTGCGGGCCATCCGCAACCACATGGAGGCCGCGGGGATCCCCGTGGAGTTCTCCAAGGGTGAGTGGGGGCGCGGGCAGGAGGAGATCAACCTGCGCTACGCCGAGGCGCTCGAGATGGCCGACCGCCACGTGCTCTACAAGCACGGCGTCAAGGAGATTGCCTGGCAGCAGGGCTCCTCGGTGACCTTCATGGCGAAGTACGACATGGGGGCCGCCGGCTCTTCCTGCCACGTGCATTCCTCGCTCTGGGACCGGACGGGCCGGCGGAGCCTTTTCGCGACGAAGGGGTCGCGGCAGGGCACGCCGCTCTTCCAGCAGTGGCTCGCCGGGCAGATGGCCATGGCGCGGGAGCTGGCGTACTTCTATGCGCCCACCGTGAACGCCTACAAGCGCTACCAGGCCGGCTCCTTCGCGCCCACGCGCATCGCCTGCGGCTGGGACAACCGGACCTGCGGCTTCCGCCTCTGCGGCGAGGGGCCGGGCTTTCGCGTGGAGAACCGCATCCCGGGGGCCGACGCCAACCCGTATCTGGCCTTTGCCGCGACCATCGCCGCGGGGCTTCACGGCATCGCGAAGAAGCTCAAGCCGCCGAAGCTCTACGAGGGCAACGCCTACGAGGACGCCGCGCTGGCCCAGGTGCCGAAGACGCTCCGGGAGGCGCTGGACGCACTCGCGGGCTCCCGCGTGGCGCGCGAGGCTCCCGCGTGGCGCGCGAG
>MGBT01000107.1 GCA_001788395.1 Candidatus Rokubacteria bacterium GWA2_70_23 | reverse complement strand
ACTGGGTGAAGCTGTCGCGACCAAAAGGGACTGGAGGAAGGTGGTGCACTCCGGTTACTATCTCCCCCAGCCCAGGTAGGCGGGTGGCGGCGCAACGTCCGTTCCGGTCGAAGAATTCGCGATCAACCAAAGGAGAGTCGGCATGCGACACGTGAAGTGGGCGGTGGTGGTGTGTGGCGTCGTCGCGGTGGCGCTCGGCGTCGGCGCCGTCCAGGGGCAGCAGCTCAGTGGAGAGTACAAGATCGGGGTGCTGGAGCCGCTCACCGGCAATCTCGCCGTCCAGGGCAAGCTCCACCTCGAAGGGTACGAGATCATGCGCGACCTCATCAACGAGCGCTTCGGCGGCGTGATGGGCAAGAAGCTGGTCTTCGTGACGGGGGACGCCGTCGACCCCACCGTGGCCGCCTCCGAGGCCACGCGGCTGGCTACCCGCGAGGGCGTGAAGATCATCACGGGCACGTTTGCCTCCACCCTCTGCGGAGCGGCGAGCGAGGCGGCGTCCCGGCAGAACGCCATCTACTGGGAGACGTCCTGCGTGGACCCGCGGCTGACCCGGCGCGGGCTCAAGAACGTCTTCCGGACCGAGATCGACGGCACCGGGTTCGGCTGGTACAACATCGAGTTCATCGCCAAGCATCTGGCGCACCGCCTCGGCAAGAAGCCGAACGAGCTGCGCGTCGCGTTCCTCTCCGAGGATTCGTCGTACGGCCAGAGCGTGACGGAGGCCGCCCGGCAGCGCGCCAAGCAGGAGTTCGGCATGCAGGAGGTCGGGGCCGAGTTCTACACGTTCACCACCAACGACCTCACGCCGATCATCCTCAAGTTGAAGAACGCGAACCCCGACGTCCTGCATCACATCGCGCGCGACCAGGACGCCATCCTCTTCTGGCGGCAGGCGCGCGAGCAGAATTTCCAGGTCAAGGCCGTCGTGCACGCCGGCGCGACCGGCTACGGCAACCCGGGCTTCGGCAAGGCGTTCGGCAACGACGCCAACGGGCCCTTCGCGCTGCTCGAGCCCGGCCCGGGCTTCATCATCGCGGGGATGCGGCCCGAGGGCCAGCGGATCGAGCGCGCGTTCCGCGAGGCGGTGAAGGCCAAGACCGGCTCGGACGTGCTGGCGGGCGGCCATCAGCTCGCGGGCGGCGGCCTCTGGATCCTGAAGCTGGCGCTCGATGCCGCCAAGACCGACGACCTCGACAAGTTCCGCGCCGCCGTCCTGGCCATGGATCTTCCGGTCGGCTCCTCGATCAACGGCTGGGGCGTGAAGTTCGACGAGACCGGCCAGAACTCCAACCCGCGCGTGCAGCACTACATGCTCCAGTGGCAGAACGGTTCCCTCGTCACCGTGTGGCCGGAGGAGTTCACGACCAATCGCGCCAAGTGGATACCCCTCGGGGCGTGGGACCAGCGGAAGTAACGGCCCCTTCCGCCTCGCCGATCCTGCCGGCGCCCCGGGACGGTCCCGGGGCGCCGGCAGGATCGGTTGAGCGGCACGCCGCCCGACCATGCACGCGCTCCCCCAGCTCATCGTCTCCACCATCCTCCTGGGCGGGATCTACGCGCTCATCGCGGTGGGGCTCACCCTCATCTTCGGCGTGATGCGCGTCGTCAACTTCGCGCACGGCGAGTTCCTCATGCTGGGCATGTATCTAGCCTTCTGGGCGTTCGCGCTGCTCCGGCTCGACCCCTATGTGACGCTCGTGCTGTCGCTCCCGCTCATCTTCGGCTTTGGATGGCTGAGCTACCGCATGGTGATGCGCCCGGTCATCCACGCGTCCCACAACGTGCAGATCTTCACGACGGTCGGGCTGTCGATCGCGCTCCAGAACGTGGCCCTGGTCCTCTGGAGCGCCGACTCGCAGTTCGTGCGCACCGGCTACTACACGGTCGTCGTGCGCCTCGGGACCGCGGTGCTCAACCTCGCCCAGCTCATCGCGTTCGCCGTCGCCGTGCTCACGACGGCCGCGCTCTTCGCCTTCATGCGCTGGTCGTACACGGGTAAGGTCATGCGGGCGACCGCGCAGGACAGGGCCGTCGCGTCGCTCATGGGAATCGACACGGGCCGCGTCTTCGCGCTCACCTGGGCGGTCGGCGTCACCTGCGTGGGCGTGGCCGGCGTGCTGCTCGCGCCGATCTACCCCGTCTATCCGACCGTCGGGCTCCAGTTCGTGCTGATTGCCTACGTCGCCGTCGTCCTGGGCGGGCTCGGCGACATGGCGGGGGCGCTTCTTGCCAGCCTGATCGTCGCCGCCGTCGAGGTGATCGGCTCGTACGTGATCGGCACCGCGTGGAAGGAGGTGCTGTACCTGCTCCTGTTCATCGGGATTCTCGTGGTCCGGCCCGCGGGGCTCTTCGGCCAGCGCGGCGCCGAAGCGATCGGCACGTGAAGGGCACGTGGCCGGCCGTCGTCTTCTTCTCGCTCGCCGCGTTCGGCCCGGTCGTGGTGCGCGACGCCTTCCTTCTCGACGGCCTGATCCTCATCTTGCTGTGGGGCGCGACGGCCGCGGCCTGGAACGTCGCCGGCGGCTACGCCGGCCAGGTATCGCTCGGCCACGCCGCGTTCTTCGGGCTGGGCGCATACTCCGCGGCGCTGCTCGGGACGCGGTGGGGGCTGTCGCCGTGGATCGGGCTTCTCGTCGGCGCCGTCCTGGCGACAGCCTTCGGGTTCGTCCTCGGCTTCCTCAGCAACCGGCTGCGCGGCCCGTACTTCGTGCTCGCCACGATCGCGTTCTCGCAGGTGCTGCTGATCGTCGGCAGCCGCTGGCGCGGCTTCACCGCCGGCTCCGAGGGCATCCCCGTCCCCTTCCGGCCCGGATTCTGGACGCTCGGTATCGCGGACAAGCGCGTCTGGGTTGTCATCGTCCTCGCGCTCGCGGTCTTCCTGTACCTGATCGAGCTCTACCTCGAGCGCTCGCGCCGAGGCTACCAGCTCGCGGCGGTGCGCGAGGACGAGGACGCGGCCCTCTCCCTCGGGGTGCCGGCGCTGCGGCTGAAAGTGGCGGCCATCGCGGCCAGCGCCGCGCTCACCGCGGTGTCCGGCGCCCTCTGGGCGCAGTACGTGGGCTTCGTGGACCCGTTCTACGTCTTCTCGGTCGACCTCTCCATCCGCTTCGCCCTGGCCGCGATCCTCGGAGGCATCGGCACGCCGCTCGGGCCCTTCCTCGGCGCCACGCTCATCACGACCCTGGAGACGTACCTGCGGGCGAGCTTCGGGGGCATCGGCGCCGGCCTCGTCGGGATCTACCTGATCATCTACGGCGCCGCCCTCGTCGTGATGATGCGGTTCGCGCCCCAGGGGCTGGTGCCCTGGATCGGCGAGCGCCTGCGGCGGCGTCCGGTGGCGGGACCGGCGTCGTGAGTCTCCTCTCCGTCTCGGGCATCACCAAGCGCTTCGGCGGCATCACCGCGAACCGCGACATCTCCTTTGACGTGGAGGCAGGCCAGCTGATCGGCATCATCGGCCCGAACGGGTCGGGCAAGTCGACGCTCTTCGAGATCATCAGCGGCTTCTATCGCCCCGATGCGGGCGTCGTGCGCCTGAACGGAAGCGCGCTCACGGGTTTCTCCCCAGACCACGTGTGCCGCCTGGGCGTCGCGCGCACCTTCCAGAAGCTCCGGCCGTTCTCGGGGCTCACCGTGGTCGACAACGTGATGGTCGGCGCGCTGACCCGTACGCTCGACGTGCGGCACGCGCGGGCGCGCGCCCGCGAGCTGCTCGACCGGGTCGGGCTCGCCGAGAAGGCGGGCGAGTACGCGCGCACGCTGTCCACCGGCCAGCGCAAGCGCCTGGAGCTGGCGCGCGCGCTCGCGACCGAGCCGCGGGTGCTCCTCCTCGACGAGGTGACGGGAGGCGTCGACCAGCGCAGCATCCCCGGGTTGGTGCAGCTCGTCCGCGACCTGCACCGGGGCGGTCTCACGGTCCTCATGGTCGAGCACAACATGCGCGTCATCACCGCGGTGGCCCAGCGCATCGTGGCCCTCTACCTCGGCGAGAAGATCGCCGACGGCCCCCCCGACGTGGTGACGCGGGACCGGCGGGTCGTCGAGGCCTACCTCGGGCAGGCGTACGTCCAGTGACGGCTTCACTGCTGGATGTTGAAGGCCTCGACGTTGCCTACGGCGACTTCCAGGTGCTGTGGCAGGCGGCCATGGACGTGAGCGACGGCGAGATCGTGACCGTGCTCGGGCCGAACGGCGCGGGGAAGTCCACGCTGATGAACACCATCTCCGGGCTGATCACGCCCCGCGCCGGTCGCATCACCTTCGGCGGCACCCGCATCGACGGCCTGCCCGCCCACCGCACCGCGGGCGAGGGCCTGGCGCACGTGCTGGAGCGCCGGCGCCTGTTTCCCTTTCTCACCGTGCTCGACAACGTGGTCCTGGGCGCCCACAACCCGGCCGCCCGCCCGCATCGAGACGAGACACTGGCGCGAGTCCAGCGCTTGTTCCCCGTCATCGCCGAGCGGCAGGGGCAGCTCGCGCACACGCTGTCGGGTGGCGAACAGCAGATGGTCGCCATCGCGCGCGGGCTCATGGCCCGGCCCCGCCTGCTGATGATCGACGAGCCCTTCCTGGGCCTGGCCCCCATGGTGGTGCAGGAAATCGGCGGGCTCATGCGGCGCATCCGGGACGAGCAGGGCATCAGCATCGTCTTCATCGAGCAGAACGTGGAGCTGGCGCTGCGGCTCGCCGACCGCGGCTACATCCTGGAATCCGGCCGGACCATCCTGAGCGGGCCGTCGGCGGAGCTGCTCCAGTCCGCGGAGGTCAAGCGCATCTTTCTGGGCGACCTCGCGCTCTGATCGGCGCCGCCCGTCAGCCACCCGCTGCTACACTCCTCGTGCATGACGTCTGACGCCCCGGAGGACCCGGCGGTTTTCGTGTCGAGGATCGAATCCCTGGCGACGCGCACGCTCGTGCCGCGCGGCGCCGGCTCCATGCTGTGGCGGGCCTGGGGAGAGGGCCGACCGCTGCTGCTGGTCCACGGGGCGAGCGGCTCGTGGACGCACTGGATCCGAAACATCCTGCCGCTGGCCGCGGAGTTCCGCGTGCTCGTTCCGGACACGCCGGGATTCGGCGACTCGGCCACGCCGCCTGAGCCGCATACGGCCGACGGCCTCGCCGAGCTCGTGGCGTCGGGACTCGACGCCGTCGTCCCGGCACCGACCGCCCTCGACGTGGCCGGGTTCTCGTTCGGTGGCATCATCGGTGGGCTCGTCGCCGCCCGGCTCGGACGCCGCATCCGCACCCTCGTGCTGCTGGGCGCCGGCGGCATGGCCCTCGGTCGTGCGCCGACGCGACCGCTCGTCCGGATCCCCCCCCTGACCCCCTGACCCCTCGCTGCTGGCTCGCCAGGCCCCCGACCCCTCCGCGCCAACGCCGCTCCTTGACTGCGCCCCGGGGCCGGGCGCAGGATCGCTCGGA
>MGBT01000106.1:5521-6007 GCA_001788395.1 Candidatus Rokubacteria bacterium GWA2_70_23 | reverse complement strand
GCATGACTCGGGGCCGGTGTGGGTCGCTCCCCCTTCACCGTGTGACTCTTTCATTCACTACACCTCGCCGGTTTAACCCGGCGCACGGAGAATCTGCCATGACTACTCTTGACCGCGTCCGCGTATTGGTATCGGCAGCTGTGGTCGCCCTGCTTCTGGGGCCCCTGGGGGTCTCTCCGGCCGCGGCGGGGGGAGACATGCTCAACATGGCCGAGATCGCGGCCGATGCCGGACAGCTCGACCCCCACGTCTCGGTCAAGTCCCAGGATACGATCCTGTTCGGGCAGATGTTCAACGGCCTGGTCCGGTTCCGGCCTGGGAGCATGGACCCGGCCAGCATCGAACCCGATCTGGCGGAACGCTGGGAATCGTCGTCGGACGGACTCACCTGGACCTTCTACCTGCGCAAGGGCGCGCAGTTTCACCATGGCTACGGCGAAGTCACGGCGGAGGACATCGCATTCTCCCTGGAGCGGGCGGGCGATC
>MGBT01000106.1:4901-5043 GCA_001788395.1 Candidatus Rokubacteria bacterium GWA2_70_23 | reverse complement strand
CCAGCCAACGTACTCCCCGGTGCCCAACGGCTACCTGGGCAGCACGTCCGACGTGACCCGCTACGACTACGGTCCCGATAAGGCGAAGGCACTTCTGAAGGAGGCCGGCTACCCGGACGGCCTGACCATCAAGATGATCGGC
>MGBT01000106.1:0-4864 GCA_001788395.1 Candidatus Rokubacteria bacterium GWA2_70_23 | reverse complement strand
TCCAGGAGCAGCTGCGGCGGGTCGGCATCAAGGTGGACCTGGACACCGTTGACCACACAACGTTCCATGCCCAGATCCGGAAGGATCTCAGCCCGATGGTCCTCTATGGAGCCGCGCGCTTCCCCGTCGCGGATGCGTACCTGACCCAGTTCTACCACTCGCGCAGCATCGTCAACACGCCCACCGCGGTCACCAACTTCTCCCACTGCGACGTTGCCGACGCCGAGATCGACGCGGCCCGCGTTGAGCCCAACCCGAAGAAACAGCTCGATCTGTGGAAGACCGCCCAGCGGAAGATCGTGGACAAGATCTGCTCGGTCGCGTTGTTCGAGGTGGTTTCGGTCTGGGTCCGCCGCAAGAACCTCGAATACGGGTATGACCTCAAGGCCTCGCTGAGCTACGGGCCACTGATCACAGAACAGACCGAGCTGAAGTGAACGGGTGAGCCCCTAGGCACGAACCTGCGCCGGGTTCACGCGGGAAGACGATCGTGAACCCGGCGCGGGTTCGTGCTTCAATGGGCACGTTCTGGGGGTTGGGATCCCAAGACATCTGGCACATGCTCCTCTACACGGTCCGCAGGCTGCTGTCCGCGGTGCCCACGCTGCTCGCGGTTCTGACGGCCATCTTCATCATCATCCGCATCGTTCCCGGCGATCCCGCCATCGCCATCCTGGGGAGCAGCGCGAGCGCGGTGGCCATCGAGGCTCTGCGGGAGCGGTTGGGCCTGAACGAGCCGTTGTACATGCAGTACGTCGGGTTTCTGCTGGGCGCCCTGCGGGGCGACCTCGGCCTCTCCCTGGTGAGCGGGAAGCCGGTCTGGGAGCATCTCCGGAACGTTCTGCCGTATACCATCGACCTCACGATCGCCTCGATCATCATCGGTGTGGTGTTGGGCATTCCGCTGGGCATCGTGTCCGCCCTCCACCGGAACAGCTACGCGGACTATGTGACGCGCGTGATGTCCCTGCTGGGACTCAGCTTCCCCGCCTTCTTCACCGCTATCTTGCTGATCCTGGCGTTCTCCATCGGGCTCGGGTGGTTCCCGGTGATCAGCGAGGGGGACCTCAAGGACCCCCTCGACCGGCTCCACAACCTCGCGCTGCCGGCGCTCAGCCTGGGGTTGCTCATGGTGGCCTACGTCACACGGGCGACCCGGTCGTCGATGCTGGAGGTGCTGGGGGAAGACTACATCCGGACAGCCAGAGCCAAGGGGCTCCCGGAACGGGTCATCATCCTTTACCACGCCCTTCGCAACGCCCTGATCCCGATCATTACCGTCATCGGGTTGTACCTCGGCATCCTGGTCGGCAACTCGGTGCTGACGGAGATCGTGTTCAGCCGGCCGGGGCTGGGCAAGCTCATCGTCGGCGCCCTGGAGGAGCGCGACTACAACACGCTGCAGGGGTTGATGGTGGTCTACGCCTTCTTCATCATCATCACCAACCTGATCACGGACTTGACGTACGGTCTTTCCGACCCGCGGGTGAAGTATCAATGAGCGTGGCCACGGGGAAGGGTCTGTGTGCACGCGCGTTGAGGGAGACCTATCGGGCCTTCAGAGCCAACAAGACCTCCTGGATCGGTCTCACGGTGTTCCTGGGGATCTCCGGCCTTGCCATCCTCGCGCCATGGATTGCCCCGCACGACCCGATCGAGCAGCACATCGAACGCCGGCTGGAATCATCGTCGTCCACGTACCTTCTGGGCACCGATACGTTCGGACGCGACGTTCTCTCGCGCCTGCTCTGGGGGGCCAGGATATCCCTGATCATCGGAACGCTGTCGATCCTGCTCGCGATGGTGGTGGGCGGGGGGCTCGGCATCCTCGCCGGCTACAAGGGGAGGAAGATCGACCTGCTCATCATGCGGGTCATGGATGTTCTGCTGTCCTTCCCCATCCTGATCATGGGACTGCTGATCGTTGCCGTGCTGGGCCCCAGCATGGTGAACTTGGTTATGGCCATCGCACTGACGGTGATCCCCAAGTTCGCGCGCATCGCCCGGGGGCCGACGGTCGCGCTCAAGGAGCGGGAGTTCATCGAAGCCTGCCGGGCCATGGGTTCGTCAGATCTACGGGTCATGGGGATCCACATCCTGCCCAACGTCCTCGGAGAGGTGCTGGTGATGGCATCCCTGTGGACCGCCACCGCGGTGCGCATCGAGGCCTCCCTCGCCTTCATCGGCCTCGGCGTCCGGCCGCCGGCGCCGACCTGGGGCAGCATGATCCGGGATGGGTTCGAGAACATCCTGGACGCCCCCTGGCTGTCGATCTATCCCGGCCTCTGCGTGCTGGCGCTGGTCTTCTCCCTGAACCTGCTCGGGGATGGCCTGCGCGACGCCGCCGACCCGAAACTGAGGGACGGGTAGACCGCTCGCGGCCTCGCGACGGCGGTGCCGCGTCCCGCGGGTAGCGCTGAAGGCGCTACGCCCCGTTCTCCGAGCGGACAGCGCCACACGCTTCGAGCGTCCCGGCCGGCCGGCGTCCGGGGGTGGCGGGCCATCCAGGCTCCTCCACCGAGCCGCTTGACGGTGCTGCCGTGGTCGGCGCAGTATCCCTGCCGTGGATCCAGTCTCATCGGCCTCGTGGAGGGGCGCGCGGCCCTGGGCCGGCCCTGGGCCGCGCGCCGGGGAACCCTGTCCATGTCGCCCGCGCACCGCTGATCTCCGCGGCGTCCCGGGTCTCGTGCTCTACGCCGCCGATCATCCCGAACGGAGGCCCCGATGAATCTCGGCACCCTGCTTCCCCGCCATGCGCGGTACCGCCCCGACCATCTCGCCGTCGTGCTCGGCGAGCATCGCTTCACGTGGCGCGCCTTCAACGCCCGCGTGAACCGCTTAGCCAACGCGCTTCTCCGCGAGGGGCTCCGGAAGGGCGACAAGATCGCGACGGTGCTCCCGAACTGCCTCGAGCTGCTCGAGATCTACATGGCGGCGGCGAAGACGGGCCTCGTGGTCGTCCCGGCGAGCCCGCTCTCCAGGAGCGCGGCCTCGCGACGCTGCTCGAGAGCTCCGACTCGGTCCTGGTCGCCTCGATGTCGGGCTTCGCCGAGCCGCTCGACCGGATCCGCGGCACGCTCCCGCTGATCCGTGACGACCGCTGGGCGCTGGTGGACGGCGCGCGGCGAGGCTTCCGGGCGTATGCGGACGTGGTCGCGGGCGCGCCCGAGAGCGAGCCGCCCGACGCCGGGCTCACCGACGCCGACCCCTACAACATCATCTACTCGAGCGGCACCACCGGCGAGCCGAAGGGCATCGTCCACACCCACTACGTGCGGTGCCTGTACGGCCACCTGTGCGCCACCGCCTTCCGCATGACCCCCGAGAGCGTCTTCCTCCACGCCGGCTCGCGCGTTTTCAACGGGGCGTTCCTCACGCTGATGCCGTGGCTGTCGCTTGGGGGCACCTACATCGTCCACAAGGCCTTCGACGCCGAGCGCGCGCTCGACGAGATCGAGCGGAGCCGCGTGACACACATCGTGATGGTGCCGTCCCAGATCGTCGCGGTGCTCAGCGCGAAGGGTTTCTCGCCCGAGCGCCTTGCCTCGATCGAGATGCTCCAGTCCGTGGGCGCGCCGCTCCACCTCGAGATCAAGCGGCGGCTCCACCCGGTCCGACCCGCTGAAGGTCAAGATGGTGACCGAGACCCCCGAGTTCGTGAAGTCGCGCATCGTCGCCGAGGTCATCGAGTCCCACGGGTGCCACGCCGGTCACAAGGTCGGGCAGAAGTTCGTGATGGACGGGAACGGTCAGCTGATCACCAGGGAGTGCCCGGAGAAGATGTGTCTCTTCGCCCTGAGCGCCCTCGAGAGCCCCGTGAACGCGATCTACGAGCGGTTCCTCAGCCACTCGGACCCGAAGAACGAGCGGACGGCGGTGGTGCAGTGCCACGACGTCGGGCTCGACAAAGGGGGGTGGGGCAAGGTCCTCATGAAGGTCTCCGTGGAACCCGCGAGGTAGGGAGGGCCGCCGATCTGGCGCCGGACCGCATCCGGGTGAACGCGGTCGCCCCCGGCCCGCTGATGGCCGAGCGCTTCCACCCGGGGAAGCCAGCCGCGGCCGAGCAAGCGATCCTCGAGCGCCAGCCCTGGCCGTGAAGGGGCCCGGGGCACGCGGGCCCGAGAACGTCGTGTGTGTCGCCTATGCGGCCCACGCGCTGCCACCGCTCAGCCGCGCCCCTCCGCTCCCCGCCGCCTCGCTGGCCTCCTGAACCCGCTCGGGATCGTCCGTCAGCAAGTCCGCGCCGGCGACCGGCGCCGCTGGTGCTATGTCCTCCAGGCCGAGCAGCTCGCCGCCCTCCGGGCCCGGTACGGCGGGTCGGCCGACGCCGCCGACGAGCCCGGCGGCACCACTCCGTCCACCTTTTCCGGCTCCAATCCGGTGACAACCGGTGCAAGCGGTGACAACCCGCATGAATAGCGGCGTGTCACCACTTCGTGCATCGAGCCTGAACGCTCAGTGCCGAAGCGGTGACAACCCGCATGAATACTGGCGTGTCACCGCTGTCACCGCTTGTCACCGGTTTCTGCACGAGAAAGCAGGAAACAGGCCCCTCCGATGGCCGACCTGAACCCCAGATCGAGAAGCTGCTAGGGAACCTGTCCAGGGCCGGACGCCCTGCCAGCGACGCTCTGGCCAACGTGGAGGCGCCGCCCCCCCGCCGAGGGGGACGACCGTTCTGTGATGGGGACCCGTCGCTGGCTCTGCGCCGCTCCGCGATCCGCGACCGGCGCAAGCGCTCCTCAGGCGACTGCTGTACCCGCGCCCACCGGTTGCGGAACGTGGCCGGAGGACGCGCTCATCGTCGAGCGCCTCAAGGCAGCGGGCGCGATCGTGCTGGGCAAGACCAATACGCCGGAGTTCG
>MGBT01000105.1 GCA_001788395.1 Candidatus Rokubacteria bacterium GWA2_70_23 | reverse complement strand
GGTGAGCGTGGTTCTGAGGCATCGGGGCAGCTCCCTCCTGGCCATTGTGGAGGACGATGGCAGGGGGTTCGACGTCGAGGCCGTCCTCGGAGCGGCCCCCGTGGAGAAGCGACTCGGCCTCTTCGGAATGAGCGAGCGGGCGGAGCTGCTCGGGGGTCGGTTGTCCGTGGAGTCGGCACCGGCCCGGGGCACAACAGTGTTCGTCGAGATCCCGCTTCCGGGGGCGCCATGAAACGCGGAACGATCCGAATCCTCCTGGCTGACGACCACGCGGTGCTCAGGGCGGGGCTCAGGGCGCTGCTCGACCGCGAGCCGGACATGCGGGTGGTCGGCGAGGCGGCGAGCGGGCCCGAGGCCCTTCGGAAGGTGGAGGAGCTCGCGCCCGACGTGGTGCTCATGGACATCAGCATGCAAGGGATCGGAGGACTCGAGGCCACGGCCGAGATCCGACGGCGGCACTCCCGCGTAAAGGTCCTCATCCTCACCATGCACGAGGACCGCCGGTACCTCCTCCCCGCCCTCAAGGCGGGGGCCGCCGGGTACGTGGTGAAGCGGGCCGCCGACGTAGAGCTGATCGGCGCGATCCGGGCCATCCAGCGGGGTGAGGCGTTCCTTCACCCCTCCATGGCCAAGTTGCTGGTGGAGGAGTACAGCGCGGGAAAGGTGACCGGGTCCGTCGAGGGCCAGGCGCTGACCGACCGGGAGTGCGAGGTGCTGAGGCTGATCGCCGAGGGCCTATCGTACAAGGAGATGGCCGAGCGGCTGGGCATCAGCGTAAAGACCGTGGAGACCTATCGGGAACGCATCAAGGAAAAGTTGAACCTCGGGAGCCGCGCAGAGCTCGTGCGTTACGCGCTCGACCGGGGCCTGCTCCGGCCAGGCGGATAACCGATGAGGGGGCTGTTGGGACTGCTCGGTCTCATCTTCGTCCTCCCGGCCGTCGGTGCCGGGCTCGAGCCCGGAGGGATCGTCGGGCGGGTGATCGCGGGGGAGGCGCAGAGGCATCCTGTCGTGGTCTTCGTCCCGGGGGTCCCCGGACAGGCCGCCAGGGCCACCGGCGAGCGCCCGGTGATGGACCAGCGCAACCGGAGCTTCGGCCCCCATGTCCTCCCGGTGGGCGTGGGAACCACGGTGGAATTCAGGAACAGCGATCCGTTCAAGCACAACATCTTCTCCCCCGATGGCGAACGCTACAACCTCGGCACCTGGGACCAGGGGCAGTCCCGGACTTACACCTTCCGCCGCGCGGGGATCTATCGCCAGCTCTGCAACATCCATCCGGAGATGCTCGCCTACATCCTCGTCCTTGACGCTCGAGCCTTCGTGCTGACCGATGGCGAGGGGAGGTTCGAGCTCCCGGCCGTTCCAGCGGGACGACACACCGTGAGGGTTTGGGGCGAGAAGCTCACCCCGGCCCAGCTCGCCCGCGGCGTGGAGGTGATGGTTGCCGAGGGCAAGGTGACCGCCGTCGAGATCGACCTGAGGCCTTGAACCGGTGAGGGGTGGTCTCGCCGCCTTCCTCGCTCTGCTCCTCTTCCTCGGGGCCGGGCAAACGGCCGCAGAGGATCCGCCCATCCTCGTCCGGCGGGCTCCCACCGAAGGCGCTCGCGATCCGGGAGCGAGCCTCTGGAAGAGCATCTCGCCCACACGGATTCCCTTGAAGGGCCAGGACGTGGCCCCTCCGTACGGCGGCGGCGCCGTCGCCGCCGTGGATGTGCGGGCGATCCACGATGGCAAGGTCGCGATCTTCCTCCTGGAGTGGGCCGACCCGACGAAGGATGCCGCCGGTGCGGAGATCGGTTCGTTCGGGGACGCCGGCGCGGTGATGTTCCCCCTGGTGGCCGATGACCCCCCGGGACCCCACATGGGCCACCGCTACCTCGGGGATCGCAACGCCGTCGTCAACATCTGGCGCTACAGGGCCGACACCGACGCCGCCGAGGACCTGAACGCGGCGGGGATCGGGACTCTCCTCACCCAGGACCGCCAGGACGTCTCGGCGCGCGGCCAGCACGACGGCCGCGGCTGGCGCATCGCCTTCTGGCGGCGCCTCCGCACCGACGACGAGTGGGACGCCCAGTTCGGGCCGGGGCTCAGGACGTGGCTCAACGTCGTGGTCTGGGACGGGAGCCGCGGCGAGCGGGCGGGTCAGAAGTCGGTGTCGGATCGCTGGCACCGTGTGATCTTCGAGGCCCGCTGAGCGGCATCGGGGAATCCCCCGACAAGGCGGACGGGGGAATTCCCGACTGGACGCGCCCGTCCAGGACACACTACGCTCCATCCAGAACCGTTCCGGTGCGATGACGCGGAGGAGCCAGCGATGGAAGCGAGCGCACACAAGGATTCCGATGTGAGCCGAAGGGAGTTCCTGAGACTCGGCGCCATGACGGCGGCCGGTCTCGCGATCCCCGGAACGGCCCTGGCCCTGAGCAAGCTTGAGCCGATCGGGGACCCTCTGAAGGAGTATCCCTATCGCGGCTGGGAGGATCTCTACCGGCGCGAGTGGACCTGGGACGCCACCGGACTCACGACCCACTCGAACGGGTGCGTGGCAGGGTGCGCCTGGAGGATCTACCTGAAGGACGGGATCCCCATGAGGGAGGAGCAGGTGGCGGAATACCCCCAGCTCCCCGGCATCCCCGACATGAACCCCCGGGGGTGCCAGAAGGGCGCGGTCTACTGCTCCTGGATCAAGCAGCCCGACTTCCTGAAGTACCCGCTGAAGCGCGTGGCGGCCCGCGGCGAGAGGAAGTGGAAGCGGATCTCCTGGGACGAGGCCCTCACCGAGATCGCCGACAAGATCATCGACGTGACCCTGGAGAAGGGGCCGGGCAACATCTACCTGCCCAAGCGCCCCTTCGCGGTCATCACGAACAACGCCTACACGCGTCTCGCGAACCTCCTGGGGGGGATCAAGCCCGACGTCTCCTCCTTTGTCGGCGACCTCTACCCCGGGATCGAAACGGTGCGGGTGCCCGCGCGGACGGTCTCCACCTTCGACGACTGGTTCACCTCGGATCTGATCCTCATGTGGCACAAGAACCCGTTCGCGGTGCGGATTCCTGACGCCCACTTCCTCACGGAAGCGCGCTATAACGGCGCTCGCCTCGTCAACATCTCGGTGGACTACAACCCCTCGTCCATCCACGCCGACCTCTTCGTCCCGGTCAGGATGGGAACCGATTCGCACCTGGCCGCGGCGATCGTCAACATCCTCATCGCCGAGAAGAAGTACAAGACCGACTACCTCAAGGAGCAAACCGACCTGCCGTTCCTGGTCCGCACGGACAACGGGAAGTTCCTGCGCGAGAAGGATCTGGACCCCGCCGGTAACGAGGACGTCTTCTTCGTCTGGGACCAGAAGGCCGGGAAGGCCGTCCCGGCCCCGGGGAGCATGGGAAGCAAGGAGAAAACGCTCAGGCTCGGGGCCGTGGACCCGGCCCTCGAGGGAACGTTCTCGGTCAACGGGATCGGCGTGACGACCGTCTTCGAGCGGCTCAAGGCCGAGACCGCGCCGTACACGCCTGAGGCGACCCAGAAGACCACCGGCGTCCATCCCTCGGTGGTCCGGAAGCTCGCCGGGTGGATCGCGGAGGCAAAAGCCCTCCGCATCCTCGACGGCTACAACAACCAGAAGCACTTCGACGGCTTTCAGTGCGGGCGGCTCAAGATCCTGATCCTCACGCTGACGGGCCACCACGGGACCACCGGCTCCATCGACACGACGTACGAGGGGTGGCGCCTCGAGGGAGCCTCGGCGCTTGCCCGCACGCCGGGGAAGCCCGGCCGGAGCGTGAGCGGGGTCCTCTGCGAGTGGGTCTGGGGGAACCACTTCGAGCGGGCGAAGGCCTACTACGACGACACCCTCCTCCGGAAGGAGCTCGGGTTCGGCGTGGACGAGATGGAGGCCTGGCGGAAGGAGTCCGAGGCCAAGGGGTGGATGCCCAGGTGGCAGTCGATCAAGGACCCCGTGGTGACCATCAATGCGGGCGTCAACGTCTTCCGCCACTCCACGGGCTACCAGCACCTGGCCAGGAACTTCCTCAAGCGATGCGAGCTCCTGGTGGTCGTGGACTACAGGCTGAACTCGGGCGCCATGTACGCCGACATCGTCCTCCCCGCGGCCACCGAGGCCGAGAAGCTCGACGTCCGCGAGACCTCCGTGACCCGCTTCCTCCACGCCTTCGGCCAGCCGGTGAAGCCGATGTACGAGCGGAAGACGGACTGGCAGATCTGCGTGGAGCTAGCCAAGAAGACCCAGGAGCGCGCCCGAACCCGCGGCGTTGGCAAGGTGCCCGACCCCGAGCTGAAGAGCTCGGTGGATCTCGACACGATCTACGACGAGTTCACCATGGGAGGGAAGATCGCCCGGGACGAGGACGCCCTCCGCATGGTGATGGAGCAGTCCAAGGCGCTCGGGCCGGGGACGTACGAGGAGCTCTTGAAGAAGGGCTTCGTCGCCGTGGGGCCCGAGGCCGGCAAGACGGGGCCGGTCCCGAAGGACCGGCCGTACCGCCCGTTCACCGTGAACGTCACCCAGAAGAAGCCGTACGACACCCTCACCGGGCGGCTCCAGTTCTACGTGGACCACGACTGGTTCCTCCGCCTGGGCGCGGCGGTGCCCAAGCCCCAGTACGGAGGCGGGGTCCTGGCCCCGAAGCAGTACCCGTTCGTCGTGGACTCACCCCACAGCCGGTGGGGCATCCACTCCTGGTGCCGGAACGAGGTGTGGATGCTCCGCCACCAGCGCGGCACCGTGGACGTTTGCATGAACCCCACGGCCATGCGGAAGAAGGGGATCAAGGACGGGGACATGGTGAAGGTCTTTAACGCCCACGGCGAGTTCTACGCCATGGCGAAGACCTGGCCGGCCCTCCCCGAATCGGTGATCTTCACCGAGCACGGCTGGGAGCAGTACATGTACCCGAAGATGACCCACTACAACTTCGTCAATGCCGACCTGATCAACCCGCTGGAGCTGGTAGGAGGATACGGCCACATCCGGTTCAAGAGCGGAGCCTACAACCCGAACCGCATGTACTACGAGACGTCGGTGGACGTCGAGAAGGCGTGAGGAGGCCCACCGTGGCCAGACAACTCGCATACGTCTTCGACCTCAACAAGTGCATCGGCTGCCACACGTGCACCATGGCGTGCAAGCAGCTGTGGACCAATCGCGGCGGACGCGAGTACATGTACTGGAACAACGTCGAGTCGCAGCCCGGCAAGGGCTACCCAAGGAACTGGGAGCAGAAGGGCGGGGGCTTCAAGAACGGCGCTCTTCAGACCGACGGACAGCTCCCGGGACTGGAGGATTACGGGATCCCATGGGAGTACAACCTAGCCGAGGTTCTGCTCGAGGGCAGGGGCGACTACGTCAAACCTCACGTAAAGCCAACCTGGGGTCCGAACTGGGATGAGGACGAGGGCTCCGGGGAATTTCCGAATAACTACTATTTCTACCTGCCGCGGATTTGCAACCACTGCTCGAACCCGGCCTGCCTCGCCGCCTGCCCGCGCAAGGCCATCTACAAGCGCCCGGAAGACGGGCTGGTGGTCGTCGACCAGGAGCGCTGCCGCGGCTACCGGTACTGCGTCAAGGCCTGCCCCTACGGCAAGGTGTACTTCAACCTCAAGACTGGCATGTCCGAGAAATGCATCGGCTGCTATCCGCGGGTGGAAAAGGGCGTCCCGCCGGCCTGCGTCGCCCAGTGCGTGGGCCGTGTCCGATTCGTGGGGTGGCGCGAAGACAAGGACGGTCCCGTCTTCAAGCTGGTGGACCAGTGGAAGGTGGCCCTTCCGCTCCATCCCGAGTACGGAACCGAGCCCAACGTGTTCTATGTGCCGCCCGTTCACACGAGCCCGCCCCCGTTCGCGGATGACGGCCGACTCAAGGACGCCCCGAGGATTCCCCTGTCCTACCTCGAGTCGCTGTTCGGGCCGACCGTGAAGAGCGCCATCGACACGCTCGCGCGGGAGATCGAGAAGCGCCGGCAAGGTCAGCCGTCGGATCTGACCGAGATCCTGATCGGCTATACGAACAAGGACCGGTTCCGGCTATGAGCACGCCGGTGGAGGCGGCAACGGCAGCCGCAGGCGCCTACCTCGGCTTCGCCCGCGCCTTCGACTACCCCCGGGCCGAGTTCTGGCAGGAGGCGGAAGGCGCCGACGGGCTCGCCCCCGTCCGCTCCCAGGAGGAGCGAGAGGCGGTGTACCTCGCGGCGTTCGAGCTGGGGTGGGAGGCGCCTTCGGTGCCTCTCTATGAGGGCTTCTGCCGTCCCGGCGAGGGCCGCGAGGGGATCCTGGAGGACATCCTCCGGTTCTACGAGTACTTCGGCGTGCGGCTTCGGGAGGGAAACCGCGACTACCCGGACCATCTGGTGAGCGAGCTCGAGTTCATGGCCTTTCTCGCCTCGCGGGAGGCGCGAGCCCTGGCCGAGGGGGCCGACCCCGAGCCCTTCCGGTGTGCCCAGCGGGACTTTCTCGAACGGCACCTGGCCCTCTGGGCCCCCGAGCTCGCCGGGCGCCTGGCCCGGACCGGGACGATCTATGCACAGCTGAGTCGCGACCTAGGGGACTTCATCTGCGCGCACGAGGCCACGCTTGGGGCGAAAAGCGAGGGCGATTCACCATGAGACACCGAAGACTCCCGGGGGCACTGGTAACCGCAACGCTGCTGCTCGGCACCCTTGCCGGGACAGGATCGCATCCCGGCACCGCTGCCGCGGAGCAGAAGGCCGCGCCCAAGGTGGTGAGAGCCCTCACCCTGCGTGACCGCGTGGATGCAGACAGCCCGGAGGCCCTGGTGTGGAAGCGCGCCCCGGTCGTCCGCGTCCCGCTCCAGCCCGCGGCCCAGGTCCATCCCGTGATCCTCGGCGCGCCCTCCACCATGAGCCTGGCGGTCCGGGCCATCCGCACTCCGGAGAGCCTCTACGTGCAGCTCCGGTGGGACGATCCCAACGCCGACGTTTCGATCAACGGCACCGGGGGGTTTCTGGACCGCGCGGCGGTCCAGTTCCCGATCAACCTGAAGCCCACGACGACGCCCTTCATGGGGGATCCGACCGCGCGGGTGAGCATCTGGCACTGGCGCGCCGACGGCAAGGCGGAGAGCCTGATCGCCGCTGGCTTCGGCAGCCTCACCCCCGCGTCTGTCCAGGACGTGCGCGCGACCGGCGTGCGCACCTCGCGCGGCTGGGAGGTCGTGATCACTCGGCCGCTCAGGACGGCTTCTGAGGACGGCGTCCGGTTCGACGGGGTGCGGGAGATCCCCGTCGCCTTCGCGGTCTGGAACGGATCAAACCAGGAGCGGGACGGGTTCAAGGCCGTCACGCTCGAGTGGTGGCGGCTGCGCTTCTAGCTCCGG
>MGBT01000104.1 GCA_001788395.1 Candidatus Rokubacteria bacterium GWA2_70_23 | reverse complement strand
CCGCCGCGCGCTGCCGCTCCACAAAGTGGCCCACCCGCTGGGTCACGTCCTGCATGACCGCGAGCAGACGGTCGTCGCGGGGGCGCGGCGCCCGGCTGAAGCAGACCAGCACCCCCACCGGCGCCTCGCCGCGCAGAGGACAGGCGAGCGCCCCGCGCAACCCCGCGACCCCGGCCGCCTCGGCCCTGATGAACGCCGGGTTGGCGAGAACGTCCTCGTTCCACACCGGCTGGCCTTCCCTCCAGGCCTTACCGGCCAGGCCCCCACTGCGCCCCACCGGCATCTCTCTGCTGGCCGCCAGGAACGGGCTCGCGTCGAGCTCAGGCCGGTGCCAGCTCCCTCGCCATCCAAGCTCGTCCCCGTCGGCGACCCACATCTCGACGAGGTCCCAGTCCGCCCCCAGGCAGATCTCCTCCAGCACGCGGGGGGTCGCCTCGTCGAGCGTCGTGACCTCGGCCAGCACCCCGGCCACCGCGAGCCCCATCGCCTGAAAGCGCTCCGCCCGCTGGCGCTCGGTGATGTCGCGGATGATCCCCGTGAAGAAGCGACCCCGGGATGTCTCCGATCCCGAGAGGGACAGCTCGATGGGAAAGGCCTCCCCGTTCTTGCGCAGCGCCTCGACGGTCATCGTCTCGCCGAGCGAACGGGGTTCTGCCCCTCGGTCAAGCAAGGCGATCCGGTCGCGATAGCGGCCGCGAAAGCCGTCGGGGATGAGCGGTTCAAGCGGGCGGCCGAGGACCTCTTCACCGGCATAGCCGAACATCCGCTCGGCGCCCGGGTTCCAGGCGGTGATGATCCCCTCGTGGTTGATGGTGATGATGCCCTCACTCGCGGATTCGGTCACCGCCCGGTACTGCTCTTCTCTCTCCTCCAGGGCCCGTTGCGCCGCCACCACGACCCGGTCCACATGCGCCGACACCCTGGCCGCGATGCCCAGGCCCATGGCGGTGAAGACCAGCATCAGCAGCGCGTGTTCGAGAGCGGGATTGACGGACGTGAAATACCCGGTGGCCTGCCGCGACGCCATTTCCACCAGAAGCATGGCAGGGATAAACGGTATCAAGATACGCAGGAGGCGGGCGCGGACTGACGGGCCCACGAACGCCCGGGTCGGCCACGCCGATGGGCCCGCCGCGGCCACGACGCCGGCACCGAACAGCCCCATGACCAGCGCCGTGGGCAGCGCCATGGGCGTGATGGTGCCCCCGTACAGGAAGGGGCTCAGGTTGACGTATCCATCCACGGCCACCAAGCCGATCAGCCCTGTCCCGGTGGCGAGCGACGCGGCGGCGCCGGCCGCCGAGGAATTGCTCCGGCGCGGGACTGCAAGGAAGAGGGCGACTCCCAGAGCGAAAAGGCTGGCGGCCGTCAGGGGGGACATGCGGCCCATGAAGATAGAGGCGGAAAACGGCCTCGCCGGAACGAGCCAATGCTCCACGTCTCCGGCCTGGATGGCCCACTGGGCGAACAGGGCCAGCCCCGCCGCCGCAACCCCGAGCGAAAGGGCGGCACTCACGCGCCTGAGCCGCGGGCCCAGCAGCAGGGCCGCGGCGAGCAGCAGACTCAGAAGAGCCGTGCTCGGGGCCATGGGCAAAAGGCCACGACCGAAGCTGGCCAGCACCATCCATCCCGTTGCCCACCCCGCGAGCACGGTCAGGCACAGGCCCGCGGCGAGGAGCGCGCACAACCCCGCGAACCATTGGAGTCGCCCCGATGGACGCTCTGCGGCCAGGGCGGGGCCCACAAGGCCGTCGCCACGAGGCAGCCCCGACACCGGTGGCACGCTCATCGCGCCTCTCACGCTACGGACAGTCGGACCGGAAACGCCAGGCCAGCGCCGTCATCCGTGCCTCCCCTGCCCTCTCGCCGTCCGTGAGGACACCGAGGGCGGAGGCACTGCGCCGCGGGCCGGTGACCGGGCGTCCAGGGTCTCCCGGACCTTCCGCGCGAGTCCCATCGGCGTGAACGGCTTCCTGAGGAAGGCCAGGTCGCCGTGGAGGACGCCGGAGCGGACGATGACATCGTCGGTGTGTCCGGACATGTACAGCACCCTCATCTCGGGCCGCGCGGCGGACAGCTGCTCGGCCAGCTTCCGCCCGCCCATCCCCGGCATCACGACATCGGTCAGCAGGAGATGGACGGGCCCGGGGTGCTCCCTGGAGAGGCCGATCGCCCGATCGGCATCGGCGGCATCCAGGACCGCATAGCCCGATAGCCTCAAGACCTCGTGGGCGATCTCGCGAATGTCGCCGTCGTCCTCCACCAACAACACGGTCTCGCTCCCCCGCGGGAGATCGCCGTAGACCCACTGCTCGGCGACGGGGGTCACCTCGGTCCGGACCCGCGGCAGGGAGATCGTGAAGGTCGTCCCGCGGCCCAGCTCGCTCTCGCAACCGATCTCGCCGTCGCTCTGCTTGATGATCCCGTGGACCGTCGCCAGTCCCAGGCCCGTGCCCCTGCCCGGCTCCTTGGTCGTGAAGAACGGCTCGAAGAGGTGGGCTTTTACCTCCTCGGTCATGCCCGAGCCCGTGTCGGTGACCGTCAGCAGGACGCGCTCGCCCGCCGCGACTCCCGGCGTGCCGGGCCCGACGGGCGGATCCGCCTCGGTCGCGCCCGTCTCGATGGTCAGCGTGCCGCCCTGGGGCATGGCGTCCCGGGCGTTGACCGCCAGATTCATGATCGCCTGTTCGATCTCGCCGGGATCCGCTCTGACCGTGGGGGCGTCGGCGCCGAGACGGGTCACGAGCTCGATGTCCTCCCTGATAAGCCGGCGCAGCATCTTCGTGAGGTCGAGGACGAGGGCATTGAGGTCGAACACGCGCGGCTCGATCACCTGGTGGCGAGAGAATGCCAGCAGCTTGCGCGTCAGCCCGGCCGCTCGCTCGCCCGCGTGGTGGATCGCTTCCACCCGCTTCCGCTGGGGCTCGGCCAGCGGCTCGTTCAAGAGCAACCCGGTGTGCCCGAGGATGACGGCCAGCAGGTTGTTGAAGTCGTGGGCGACGCCGCCGGCGAGCTGCCCGACCACATCGAGCTTCTGGGCCTGGCTGAGCGGGGACGGCAACGGCTCCGTCTGCCCGGCGCTGTCGCGCTCAACGGTCGATGACAAAGGCCTCGGCTCCGTTCTCACGACGCGGCGGGCGCCAGAGTCCTCGTGGAGGCCGCCTCGAGCGTGGCCAGCCGCTTCTCCAGCTCGCCCAGGTGATCCCCGTTGAGCTCCGGCTTGGCGTGCCTGTCGAACGCCGGATTGTTCACCCACCAGTCCATCCCCATCTCCTTGGCCTTGTCTACGGAGCAGATCACCAGGCGGATCTGGATGGTCAGCAGCTCGACCTCCACGAGCTTGATCTTGATGTCGCCGGCGATGACGATCCCCTTGTCCAGGATCCGCTCGAGCAGATCCGCCAGCGTGGCGCTCTGCGTGGATTGCGTGATGGCGCGCTGGATGGTCATGTCATCCCCCTCTACAGGAGTCTCCCGAGGGGGCCGAGGTCGATATTCAGGTCCTCGTCCTCCAGGTTGAATGCCCTCCTGAGCCTGTCGATTTCCTGGGCCTGCCTCATCAACGTGACGCCGAGCCTCTCGATCTCGGGTTCCGTCAGGGACCCGGTCTCGATGCGGCGGATCGCCTGCTTTTCCAGCAGCTCGTGGAGCAGCTTGACCAGCGTCAGGACGAGCTGTCCGAGCCCGTTCTTCACGTCCTCCTGCCTGAGGTTCAGCCGGCCCGCCTCCGCGGCGCCCGAGGGGAGGGGGGCCGCCCGCAGGGCCACCGGCCGCATCACCCGGGCGAAGTCCCCCACCGCCTCGGACTCCACGACCGGCCCTTCAAGGAAGCTCATGACCCGCCTCCTTGACGGCGCCGTTCGCCCGCCCTCCGGCCAGGGTGGTCATCGCTCCCAATCCCCGCCCGGTCTCGATGGACGTGAGCACCGCCTGGAGCCCCAGATAGATCAGGTCGATGTCGGCCACCGAGATCGTGAGCTCCCCGACCACCACGGCGCCCTTGTTGAGCACCCGGTCGAGCGCCTCGCACAGCGAGACCTGCTCCCTGGCGCTCAGCGCCGGGGCGGGATCGGCCGATCGCGCCGCCATGTCTCTCACCCGGCCTGGTACAGCGCCCCGCCCAGATCGGCAAGCCGCTCCAACCCCCGCGGCTCGCCCCGGCGATAGACCAGGGCCTGACGGGTTCCGGGGAAGGCGTCGCGGAATTTCCGCTCCACGCGAGACTCCCTGCGGCGCAGGGCCGAGCACAGGGGGCAATCGCTCTCCGGGGTGGCGAGATTGACAAACAGCACGGGCGCGCTGATCGGAAGCCGCCGGCAGGCCGCGAGCAGGTCGCCCGTCTCCGCGTACGCCATCTCGGTCGCAATCGTGACCGCGTGGAGTGAGGCCCGTCGCGGATCGGCCAGCAACGCTCGGAATCGCTTGAGGTCTTTGGACAGTTGCACCAGCCTCTCCGACACGCCGGGCAATCGGAAGATGGTCTTGTACTTGAGGAAGAGCCCGAAAAAGACCTTGAGCCATCGATCGATCAGCTCCGGCATCTCGAGCAGCCGGATCAGGTGGCCGGTCGGGGCCGCGTCGAGGATGAGAACGTGATACGCGCCGCTGGCGAGAAGATCCACCGCCCGCGAGAGGGCCATGACCTCGTCGAGGCCCGGAGGGGAGAGGTCCAGGATCCGCTCCATCACCTCGCGGTCGAACGTGAGGTCGAGGTTGGGCAGGAGGGAGGCAAGGGCGCGCTCCAGATCGCTCGCGTACCGCTGCTTCAGCGCCTCGAGCTCGGCCTGGGCGTCGATTTCCATGGCCCCGAGCCCCGGAGCGAGCAGGGTGGGCTCAGGCCCGACCGGCCGGGCCAGACAGGCCGAGAGGGAGTGGGCGGGGTCAGTCGAGAAGAGCAAGATCTCCGTGCCCGGCCGCTCACGGGCCAGCCGGAGGGCAGTGGCGCAGGCCAGCGTGGTCTTCCCGACCCCTCCCTTGCCGGCAAAGATCAGCAGCGCGATCTCGGGGGAGGGAAGCGGCGGAGGAGTGTCAACCTGCGGCGGCGCGGATGCCGGTAACCGGGGCACGCGGGCCGTCTCGGGCAGCTCAGCCGCTCCCTCCCAGAACGCTTCGAGGCGCTCCCGCCCGCGGACCTCATCCGGGAAGAGCGGGAGGCCCCAGACGACGTGCCCAGACATCTGATCGTGGATGCGCTTGACCTCCCGCATCTGGCCGTCGAGCCCGTCGGCGCACACGGGGCAGCCGGTGTCCGGATAGAGCCGGTTGACCACAAGCTCGGTCACGGGGATTTTCAACCGCTCCAGATCGCCCATCAGGCCGACCGTCTCCGTGACGCTCAACGGCTCAGCCAGCGTCACGGGCACGAACCGGCATCGGACGGGATCGCGCAGGATCTTCTTCATCCGCTCCACCGACGCCGCCAGGCCCAAGAGAAACTCGTCCAGATCGTCGCGGCGATACGAGCCGCCGTAGAGCTTCTTCATGTACCGGTGCTTGGCCAGGAGCGCGTCCAGCGCCCCGAGCCATGGGCCGATCAGCTCGGGCATCTCCAGCAGGCGCAGCGTGTGGCCCCACGGGGCTGTGTCCACGATGACGCAGGCGTATCGGTCTTCTTCGATCCACCGGGAGACCTCCAGGAACGCCATCAGCTCATCGAGGCCGGGGAGCGAGAGGTCGAGGAACCGGCTGATGTCGTCGTCGTCGAGGAACGTTCCGCGCGCCGCGATCTCCTTGAGTGTCCCGCCGTGCGCGGACTTGAACGCGGCCAGGCGTTGCCCGGCGTCGAGCTCGACGAGCGTCAGGTTCGGCGGAAGGGGGGAGCCGGCCAGGCTGTCGGCAAGAGAGTGGGCCGGGTCAGTCGACACCAGCACGTAGGACGACTCCGGCCCCCGGCCCGCAAGCGTCAGGGCCGTCGCGGTGGCGCAGGTGGTCTTGCCGACGCCTCCCTTGCCGCCGAAGAGGAGGAGGCGCGGGGCGCAGTCCCGCAGAAAGGCCGGCCCTCCGCCGCTAGCCGTCCTCCCTGGCGTCTTCATCGTCTCCTTCTCCCTCACTTGCCTCTGCGTCCTCGTCTGTGTCCGCTGCGCCCGGCCCGGATCCTCGCGCCTGAATCACCTCCAGCCGGTCGAGCAGCGCCCGCTCCCGCGCGTCGAACTCCGCCTCGGTGATCCGCCCGGTTTCCAGCATCATGTAGAGGTCCCGCAATTCCTGGGTGATCGCGTCGGCCTCCCCCAGCATCTCCTCCTGGGCGGCGTCGTGGATCTTCCGGAACACCCACAGGAGACCGGTGAGCGGCGCCAGGAGAAGATCGTCAACCAGGAGCACCGCGGTCGCTCGCTCCGCCCGTGCCGGTCACAGGTCCAGCGTCAAGTCCACGAAATTGTGCGGCGCCCAGGGGCCGTTGTAGTCGAAGGCATAGTGGTTGTCGAACAGCTTTGCCGCCTCGAAGACCGCGGCCTCGAACTGCTCACGTCCGGCGCGCCCGATGAGGCAGGCGAGGTTGACCACCTCGCGCTCGGTACGCGGCTTGTTCGGGCTGATCTCCACGCAGCTCGGGGTCAGCATCTCCACCACCCGCTCCGTATGCGCCTCGCGGTCCTCCACGAGCAGGCGGTCGAAGAGCCGGCCAAGCTCGATCTTGTCGTCCTGTGCGGGCTCGCGGTGGCCGCCGAAGAAGCGGTCGCGCGCGACCCGCAGCTCGGGGTGCGTCTGAACGAAGTACTCGAAGATGTTGGGAACATCCCAGGTGACCCGCAGGCCCATCTCCACCCGGCCGGCGACCCGGCGGAGCTGTTCGAGAAAGGGCTTCTGGTTGCCGGAGAGGATCCTCCGGATCGCCGCGGGGTTATCCGCCACGACGCCGAAGGCCACCGGCAGCACGGCGGTCGCGTCCAGCATGAGGCGCTTGAGCACCTCCTGATGGGCGGCGAGCTGGCGGCGCTCGGGGCGGATCTTCTCGGGGACGTCGCTGACCACGGCGGAGACCCGGCCGTTCGTGATCGCGTAGACCGTGCCGCCGTCGAGACCGATGGGTCCGAAATTCACGCCGTTCAAGTCCGGCGCGACGGCGTAGAGGTAGAGTTTCTGCTTGGTGGACTCTTGCCTGGCCATGTCTCGCTCACCTCCCCCCGGCGCGGCCCGGGAGCACCCCGGCCGTCAGGGGGTATTCTCGCGTACCCCGGTGGCCAGGGCTCCGATCCTCATTGCGACCCCCACCGACCTGACGTTGCCCTCTTCCGTCCTGATCTCGAGCATCGCGCCGCACACCAGGCACTTCGCCTGGCCGGCGTAATCGTCATACGCGTCGCCCAGATCGAGCTTGTGGCCGCACGACAGACAGTTGATCCTCATCAATCCCCCTCCGCCATCGGGGTCGCCCCGTGCCTGACCCTGCCTCGCTCGCCCACCGCCGCGAATCGGCTCTCATGAATGCGCGCCGCGTGCGCCTCCCACTGTCGGGCGAGCCACCGGCGGCGCAGCTCGCTGTTCGCGAGGCTGGCCTCCGCCTGAACGACTCGGCGCGCCTCCGCGCGCTGCCCGGGCACGCCCGTGGAGGCGGCACACGACCGGAAGCCTTTCAGAGTCCGGGCCCCGCGAATCTGAGCGGAAGTCCTGAGCATCAGCATCACTGCCCCCCTTTCAGTACCGGAGCTTGAACCCTCCCCCGCTTCGGGGAGGGGTGGGCCTGCCGGCTGCGCCCGGCGTCGCGACACCCGGGGCAGCCCCGCGCTCGGCCAACGCACGGAGGAGCGCGGCCTTCTCCGCCTCGATGTCTCGAAGGCGGCCGTCGAGGTTCCCTATCCGCTGGAGCGCGCTCGCTCTCTCGCGCCCCCGGCGGGCCTTCTCCATCTCCAGGCAGGTGATCTGCATGTACGCCATGTACGGGTTGGCGATCCGGTCGACTTTTCCGGACAGGGTACGGATGTCGCGCATGGTCTTTCGGGGGATGGCCATCGCCTCACTCCTTTCGTCGAGCGCCGGCGCCGACGACGCGGGGCGCCGGCCGTCCGGGCCGGAGCCCGCAGACCTTCAGGATCGCCTCGTCCACCTTCTGGGGCATGAGCGACTCGCCCCCGCGGGTGACCTTGGCGGTGTCCGTGTTGAGGACGTCCTGGCAAATCCACCGGAACACGGGATCGCCCGGCCGGGCTCGCGCCCGCCTGTGGGCGAGGATCCGGCCGATCGCGATGCAGGCCCGGATGGTGGGCCGGTGGTTGTTCACCCCCACACCTCTCAGCTCCCTCACGATGTCCACGATGGCTTCGGCGTCGGCCTCCGGGACGCCCGACTTCGCGACCGTGACCGCGATCTCCGTCGCCCGGTCGTAGTGACCCAGGGTGATCGTGATGAGGCGGTCCATCAAGGCATCCTGCGTCTTGTGCACCCCGGCATACTCCTCCGGGTTGGACGTGAAGATCGCGCGAAACTCGGGGTGCACCTCCAGGTATCCCTGGCCGCTCCGGCGCAGCTTCGGCAGGTTGAGAATCCGCTCTCCCAGGATGCTCAGCAGCGCGTTGTTCGCCTCGGGTCTCGACCGGGTGAACTCGTCGTAGATCAAGGTGTCGCCGTTCTGGCAGGCGGTGGTGAGCCGATTGTCCATCCAGAGGGTCTTCATCTCCTCCTCGGTCTTCAGGACGGAATGGATGAAGTTGTCCACCAGCTTCGACTTGCGATAGCCGTAGTCATTGCCCACGAGATCGGAGCTGGCGAACTCGTCGTCACCGTGGACGAGCGTGACCGGACGACCCAGCTTCGAGGCCACGTGCAAGGCCAGGGTGGTCTTGCCCGTTCCGGCCGGTCCCGAAAGGTGAACGGGGTAGCCCACCTGGAGGTACGTGAGGGCACGCTCGGTCAGCGCCTGAACTTCCGGCGTGGACACAAACCCCTCGCTCGCCTGGGGCCAGACATTGTCATCCCCCGGCTGGATCCTCACGGCGCCCTCGGAGATCGATGCGAACCCGTTGTCGGTCATGCCTCACGCCCTCCCTTGCGCTAGCGGCTCTGGGAGCCATCCTCGCCCGCGGCACCGGAGACAGGCCATCGCCGGGGCGGAACCATCGTCGCCGGAGCCTCCGCACTCAGGGCAGCCGATCCCCGGCCCGTCGCCCGCTGAAACCACTCCCTTGCCACGGCAGACGGTGCAGGTGAGCGTCTTGATCGCTCCGGTACCGTCGCAGTGCGCGCAGCGCGTGTACGGCGCAGGGGTGGCCACTGTTCTCCGCCCTCCACAAATGCAGCAGGTTGAGAGAGAAGACATGATGTCAAATGGGTCCGTCCCGCTGCCGCGGCAGAAGGCACAGACGACGTGCTCCAGCCGTGGCGTCTTCCCGGTCAGTGTTGACGGCATGATCCTCTTCACCTTTCATTCCATCGAGCGAATCGTGGGTCATGAATCGTGACACGAGCCGCCAGTCACGATCCACGATCCCCCCGACTTGCCCTCACGCCGGCGGAGCCGCGCTGGCTGTCAGGCCGTCACGCGTTTTCGCCGGCGAACCACTTTCCGCCCCGCCGGGTGCGTCCGGCCATCGTGCCAGGCACGGCGCCGGCCCAGACCTTGTGGGCGCCCGCCAGGTCATCCGCAAACCCCTTCCGCAAGCCCGCCACCGTGCCCCTGAGACCCGAGGTGAACCCGCCGAGCATCCGCTGCTGCCTCCGCACCATGTCCGCGTGGGCCGAACGGAACCCTGCCTGCATCCCGGCCACCGCCTGCTTCATCTCGGCCGTTGCGTGCTTGAGGTCCCGCGTCAGCCGTCCACGTTCGTCGCGGCCCGCGTGGATCTCGCCCACGAGCCGCGTCATGTCCTCCGTCAATCGCCCCATGTGTCCGTCACCTCCTCTCGGGATTCGACCAACGCCCGCTGGGGGCCGCCGCAACGGCTCCCCAGCGGGACACTGGCCACAACCGTTACGCCGGAGACGCAGCGCTGGCCGTCAGGCCGATCGCCTCGGCGTACTTGAGATAGGTCTCAACCGACGCGATCACGACCCGGGCCTCGACCGAGAGCAGCTCGATCCCGACCAGAGACACCTTCACCCAGGCATCGATCACGATGCCCTTGTCCAGGATGCGGTCCACCACCTCCGCGAGACTGGACGAGTCCGTCGACTTCTGCACTTTCGCCATTGTTTCTCACCTCCCCTGTGTGATGAGTGTCCGCTCGCCTTCGGCTGGCCTCGCCGGCCTCGCCTCGGCGTACCGGTCTTCCCACAGAGCAAGGCCCGTGCCGCGGCCACGAGAGAATCTCCCTCGTCTCCCCGTGCTGTGTTCTTGAGAAGTTGCGGAACCGCGGTAGGTGATTGCACCCGCGCCGGCAGCCTCCCTGGGCGCCGGCGCTATGGAACGCGCCCCATGACCTGGGGGCGCTGATCCCCTGAAGACGCTCAGCGAAGAGGAGGCGGCGCCGTTGCATCGGCGGCCCGTCGGTCGAAGCTGCGCGTAGCGGCCGAAAGGGGCGCGATGGCGGCCGAGCGACTATCCATGCGGCAGATCCGTGAAATCCTGCGTCAGAAGTGGGCCCTGGGGCTCAGCCACCGGGCCGTGGCCCAGAGCCTCGGGGTCGGGCTGGGCACGATCAGCAGCGTCGTCACCCGGGCCCAGGGGGCCGGGCTGGACTGGCCTCAGGTCCAGCCGCTGAGCGACGACGCCTGGGAAGGCCGGCTCTATGGCCGGCCGGAGGTCGCCGGGCAGCGGCAGCGCCCGGCGCCCGACTGCGCCTGGATCCACGCCGAGCGCCGCCGGCCCGGCGTCACCCTGGCGCTGCTCCACCTCGAGTACCTGGAGCGGTACCCCGACGGCTACCGCTACAGGCGGTTCTGCGACCTCTACCGCCGCTGGCTCGGGCGCCGGCGCCTGTCCATGCGCCAGGTCCACCGCGCCGGGGACAAGTGCTTCGTCAAGGCCATCGACTACCCGGCCCGCCGGGAGCTCGACAAGGCCGTGATCCGCCAACTCGCCACCTGCCGCTGGATCGACGAGCACCAGCAGGTCCTCGTGACCGGCGCCACCGGCACCGGCAAGAGCTTCATCGCCTGCGCCCTCGCCCACCAGGCATCTCGCCGCGGCTTTCGCGCCTACTACCGCCGGGCCTCCCGCCTGTTCGATGATCTCCGCCTGGCGCGCGCCGACGGCACCTACGGCCGGCTCCTCGGCAAGCTCGCCCGCATGGACGTCCTCCTCCTCGACGACTGGGGCTTGGCCCCCAGGAACTCCGCATCTTGCCCCGGGAGCCGCCTGGAGACTGGCGCTTCGCACAGGGCAAATTCGGCGACGGGGTGACGGGTGCCCGGCGGAGTCGTAGGCCCCAGGCCCCGGGGCGGGGAATCCACGGCCGGAGGACGGCCGACCCGCCTCGCGACGAGACCGCGGCCGTGGCCTCGCGACGAGACCGCGGCCGTG
>MGBT01000103.1 GCA_001788395.1 Candidatus Rokubacteria bacterium GWA2_70_23 | reverse complement strand
CCGGCGGTGCCGTGCATGCCACCGATCCCTCCAACGCCTCGCGCACGCTCTGCTTCGACATCAGGGCGCTGCGCTGGGACGAGGGACTCGCCAAGATGCTGGGCGTGCCCATGCAGGTCTTCCCCGAGTTGCGGCCGTCGGCGGGAGTCTTCGGGGAGACGGCCGCCGGCGGACCGCTTCCGGCGGGGATCCCGGTGGCCGGGATCGCCGGAGACCAGCAGGCGGCGCTCTTCGGCCAGGCTTGCCTCGAGCCGGGAATGGCGAAGAACACCTATGGCACGGGCTGCTTCCTCCTGCTGAACACCGGTGAGCGTCTCGTGACGTCCGACCGCGGGCTGCTGACGACGGTTGCATGGCAGGTCGGCGGCCGGACGACTTACGCACTGGAAGGCAGCGTGTTCATCGCGGGGGCGGCGGTGCAGTGGCTGCGCGACGGGCTCGGCATCATCGCCACGGCGGGAGAGACCCAGGCGCTGGCGGAATCGGTTGCCGACACGGGCGGCGTCTATCTGGTGCCGGCCTTCGTCGGGCTGGGCGCGCCCTACTGGGATCCCTACGCGCGGGGCACCATCGTCGGCCTCACGCGCGGGACGACGCGCGCGCACCTGGCTCGGGCGGCGCTGGAAGCTATCGGCTATCAGAGCCGCGACGTGCTGGACACCATGGCGCAGGACTCGGGCGTGCCCATCCGGACCCTCAGGGTGGATGGCGGTGCGGCGGCCAACGACTTTCTCTGCCAGTTCCAGGCGGACATGCTGGGTGTGGAGGTGTTACGGCCCTCGATGACCGAGACGACGGGCCTCGGCGCCGCCGGGCTGGCGGGCCTCGGGGCGGGGCTCTGGAAGGCGGAAGAGCTCGCCGACCGCTGGCGGCTCGAGCGCCGGTTCACGCCGGTGCTGGCGCCCTCGGACCGGGATGCTCGCTATGATGGCTGGCGGCGCGCCGTCGAGCGGTCGCGCGCCTGGGTGCAACCAACGGACAGGAGGACTCCATGACACGGATCATCGCAAGGGCATTGATGGTGGTCGCGCTCGCCGTGGCCGGATGGGTGGGGCCAGCAACGGCCCAGGCGCCCATCGAGAGCGAGCTGGCGCTGATCACGCCCGTCTCCAAGTTCATCCACGACGCGGCGCTCAAGGCCTTCGCCGAGTACGCCAAGGAGAAGTGGAACGTCACCGTCAAGGTGAGCGCGATCCCCGCGGGCACGCCGCTGGCCTACGGGCGCATCACCGAGTGGAAGGGGAAGCCCGACGTGGACATCTTCTGGGGCGGCGAGTCGGCGCTGTTCGAGAAGCTGGCCGAGCAGAAGCTGCTGCAGAAGGTGGAGATTTCCAAGGAGGCCTGGGACTCGATCCCCGCCGCCATCGGCAAGCCCAAGCCGATCCCCCTCAAGGACAAGGACGGCTACTGGGTGGGGACGGCGCTGGAGCCGTACGGGCTCGTCTATCATCCGAAGCGGATCCAGCGCCTCGGGATTCCGGAGCCCAAGGAGTGGGAGGATCTCCTCCAACCGAAGCTCAAGGGGGAAGTCGCCCAGTGCGCGCCGACGCGGTCGTCCTCCTCCAACGCGACCTACGAGGTCATCCTCTCGATGCATGGCGAGGAAAAGGGCTGGGACTGGCTCCGCCGACTCGCCGGCAATACCGGGCTCTTCACCGCCCGGAGCCGCGACGTGCCGACCGTGGTGGCCAAGGGCGAGTTCGCCGCCGGCTTCGCCGTGCCGTCCTACATGGCGTTCGAGGAGAAGCTCGCGGGCTTCGACATCAAGTTCGTGGCGCCGAAGAACGCCTTCGTGACCCCCGAGCCCATGGCGATCCTGGCGGGCGCCCGCAATCCGAAGGCCGCGCGCGCCTTCATCGAGTTCCTGCTGACCGAGCGCGGCCAGAAGGTCTTCATGGAGCGCGGGCTGTTCCCCATCACGCCCCGGTACAAGGTCCAGGGCGCGCCGGGCTCCACGGCCGAGCTGGCGGTGCAGTTCACGGGCGGCGTCCGCTCGTACTTCGACCAGGAAGTCTCCAACGTCTATGACGAGGGCATCGCCGCCAAGCGCTCCGACGCGCTCAAGACAAAATTTCGCTCGGACATCGAGGCCAAGTGGGACGAGCTGAAGAAGAAGTGAGCGGAAGGGCGGGCCCGAAGCGCAACCCGTGAAGATCGTCATCTCCGGGCTCGTCAAGCGCTTCGGCGCCGTCACCGCCGTCGACCATGCCGATCTCGTCGTGGCCGACGGCGAGCTGTTCACGCTGCTCGGTCCCTCGGGGTGCGGGAAGACCACGCTGCTCCGGCTGCTGGCCGGCTTCTCTCAGCCCGATGCCGGCGAGATCCGCTTCGGCGACCGGGTGGTGAACGGGCTGGCCCCCTACGACCGCAATATCGGCATGGTCTTCCAGAACTACGCGCTCTGGCCCCACATGACGGCGGCCGCCAACGTCGCCTACGGTCTCAAGCTCCGCAAGCTCTCCGCCCGGGAGATCGCCTCCCGGCTCGCCGAGGGGCTCCGCAAGGTGAACCTGGTGGGCTTCGAGCACCGCTACCCCGGGCAGCTCTCGGGAGGGCAGCAGCAGCGCGTGGCGCTGGCGCGGGCGCTGGTTCTGAACCCCGACATCCTGTTGCTGGACGAGCCGCTGTCCAATCTCGACGCGAAGATCCGCGTCCAGGTCCGCGCCGAGATCCGCAAGCTCCAGCAGGAGCTGCGCATCACCACCGTCTACGTGACGCATGACCAGGAAGAAGCGCTCTCGCTTTCGGATCGCGTGGCCGTCATGAAGGACGGGCGGGTGCTCCAGATCGGCACGCCGAAGCAGCTCTACGAGCGGCCGCGGACGCGCTTCGTCGCCGACTTCGTGGGCACCAACAACCTGGTGCCGGGGCAGGTGTTGGAGCGGCGCGGGGACCGCCTGGTGGTGGAGACGGCGCTGGGCCGGCTTCTCGCGATCCCGAGCGACCCCTCGGCGGTTGCGGAGCGCTGCGTGCTGGCCATCAGGCCGGAGAACGTGAGCATCGCGGCGGCCGGCGCGGCGGCTCCCACCAACGGCAACGTCGCCAGGGGGCGCATCTCCTTCGCCTCCTATCTCGGCAACACGCTCCGCTACGACGTGGAGACGGAAGGGGGGCAGGTGCTCAAGGCCGACATCCGTGACCCGTGGCACCACGACCCCTTGCCGCTCGGCGCGGCGGTGGCGCTCCACTTCCCGCCGTCCGTCACGCTGGCGGTTGGCGACGATGCGTAGCACGCGCCTCCCGCTCCTCGTGGGCGTGGGGCTGATCTGGGCCTTCCTGATCCTCTTCCTCGTCTACCCGCTGTGCCGGATCTTCTACGACGCCGTGACGGACGGGGCCGGCCGCTTCACGCTCGCGAATTTCGAGGATTTCTTCACCGACCAGTTCTACCTCCGCTCCCTCTGGAACTCCCTGATCCTGGGCGTGGTGACCGTCATCACCTCCTCCGCGCTCGGCATCGCGGTGGCCTTCCTCCTGGTGCGCTTCGACTTCTGGGGACGGAACCTCTTCAGCTACCTCACCATCATCCCGATCATCTCGCCGCCGCTGGTGGGGGTGCTGGGCTTCACCTTCATCCTGGGGCGGGCGGGGACCGTCAATATCCTCCTGCTGGACTGGTTCGACATGGTCCGCCCTGTCAACTTCCTCTACGGGGTCCACGGGGTGGTGCTGGTGGAGACCCTCCACCTCTTCCCCATGATCACGCTCAACGTCGTGGACGCCCTCGGCAAGATCGACCCGTCGCTGGAGGAGGCGGCCGAGAGCGTGGGCGCCCGGGGCTGGAGGAAGTTCTGGACGGTGACGCTGCCGCTGACGACGCCGGGCTATATCGCCGGGGCGCTGCTGGTCTTCATCTGGACCTTCTCGGACTTCGCGACGCCGCTGGTGCTCGGGGTGCAGGACCTGCTGGCGCCGCAAGCCTACCTCAACATCGTCCAGTTCGTGGACAAGCGCATCTTCCGCATGGGCATCGTCATCTCGGCGCTCATGGTGCTCCTGGCGGTGTTCTTCCTGCTGGCGGCCCGCCACTACGTGGGGCTCAAGGATTACTCCTCGCTGTCCTATTCGAAGATCGCCCGGCGGCGGCTCTCGGCGTCCAGGCAGGCGGTCACGGTGGCATTCTTCTCCCTCGTGCTGCTCTTCGCCTTCATCCCGTACATCGGCGTGACGCTGGCGTCCGTGGGCAAGGGGTGGTCGCTCACGCCGCTGCCCGTGGCCTACACCATCCAGTACTACGAGCGCGTGATCGTGGAGACGCCGAAGTACATCCTCAACAGCTTCCTGTACTCGGGGATCGCGGTCGGGATCTGCATCGCCGTGGGGGTCCCGATCGCGTGGCTCCTCGGCCGCTCCACCGTGCCGGGACGCGGGGCGCTGGATGCGCTCAACACGCTGATCCTGGCCATCCCCGGGACCGCTATCGGCATCGCCTACATCCGGGCCTTCCACTTCGACCTGCCCGGCTTCGACCGCGGGCTGACGTCCTTCTGGATCATCATGCCGCTGGTGCTGGCCGTGCGGCGGCTGCCCTACACGGTGCGCGGGTCCTACGCCTCGCTGCAGCTCGTGCACCCCTCCATGGAGGAGGCCGCGGCCAGCGTGGGGGCCTCGGGGATGCGGTGCTTCCGGGACATCACGCTCCCCATGATCTGGAAGGGGGTGCTGGTCGGCAGCCTCTTCTCCTTCATGACCTCGCTCCAGGAAGCCTCCGCCGTCCTCTTTCTCGCGCTGGGCGGCTGGGAGTCCATCACCAACGGCATCTTCGCCTTCTACATCGCGGGCAGCGCCAACGAGGCCGCCGCCCTCGGCGTGATCCTCATCCTTGTGGCCGCCATCAGCACGATCCTCATCAACCGGATCGCGGGGACGCGCATGGGAGGCGTCTTTGGCTGAGGGCGTGTACCGGACGCCGGACGAGCGCTTCGCGCACCTCCCGGGCTTCCCATTCGCGCCGCACACCTGGCCTCATGGAAGCGTTTGCGGCGCTCGGTTGCCGCGCCCCGGACTTCACATCCTCCTCCGCGAAACGTGGTTCACGCAATCGCTTCGCGCTCTTGCGCGTGCGGGGCTTTGCGCGATTATGTGCGCCAGAGTGCACGCGAGTGCTCCCCGGTGCGGGCCGTGGGTTACACTCTTCGTGACACCGAGCAGCCGTACTCCCGAGCGTTCCTTGTGATAGCTTGGAGGCCCGGCGAAGCCTCATCCTGGTGCTCCTGGAGCGGGGCGATTCGATCCCCGACCCTCGCCCCGTCAAGGCCGCTGTGAGCTAGGTCTTCGCGCCACGTTCGAATCTCAGTTCAGCTCCCTCTCCTCACTCGCCGCTTGGTCCAGCCAGACGCGCATGTCCATCTCGCGGTACATCGTTGTTGCGGTGGTGAGGCGCTCGGGAGACTGTTCGCGCTCGCCCGCGCGCCGGTAGAGCTTGGCGAGGCCGAGGTGGTAGTGGGCGACGAGCGGGCGCATGCCGCGCGGCTCGGCGCGGGCCAGCGCTTTGCGGTAGTTCGGCATCGAACCGGTCGGGATGGGTCGCGATGTCGCCGAGCAGGTGCAGCGCATGGGCCGCGAACCCTGGGTGACATGACGAGGATTCGAGCGCGCGATCGCCCAGGCGCCTTGATCTCCTGGGCCTGTGGGAGGGCGCACCGGATTCTTCGTCCGATGGCGGCGACTCCCAGTCGTGTTGCGCTGTTGCGCGACGCGGGTTCTGCGGGGTGACTGGCGCGGGAGTGCGCGCCACGGCGTCCCGGTGCGGGCCGCTGGGTGCACCTCGTTGGTGACGCTGCTTCGCCTCCTCGCCGAGCGCGCAGGCCACCGAGCCGCCCCGGGGCCTCAGCAACTCCCCTCGCTTCAGGACGAGCATGCCTGGCGCCACCCGCGGGCCCGCGTGGCTGACCTCGCGGACCCATTTCCAGATTGGGGCCGGCATCCGATCGCGACCCGCCGACTGGCCGCGCGCGACGGTTCCTGCTCGGTCACCCATGCGATGACGCGAGAGGCGCATGACGCCAGCCGCGCCCTTGACGTCAGCGCCCCGGGGTCCTATATTTGGCCCGCTGCTTGATTTGACGCTATGGTCAAAACCGACATGGAGACCCCCGCCACCACGCTGGCCTGGCGGCGCCGCGCGAGCCGGGACGCGCGGCGCACGGAGATCTTCAGGAGCCTGGGCCTCGCCCTCCGGGAGCGCGGGCTCGCCTCGCTGACCATGCAGGCCATCGCCGACCGGCTCGGCATGACGAAGGGCAACCTCTACTACTACTTCAAGAACAAGCAAGACCTCCTCTACGGATGCCATCTGGCTTGCATGCGGCTGAGCCTGCGGGCCCTGGGGGACGTCCGCCGGAGCACGGAGCCGCCGGGCACGCGGCTGAGCCAGGTCCTCACGCGCCACATTCGCGCCATCACCGATGAGGTCTACGGCGCCGTCCTGCTGACCGACCTCGAGTCGCTGACGCCGGCGCAGCGCAAGCGCTACGTGGCCATGCGCGACCGCTTCGAGCGCGGCGTGCGCCAGATCATCCGGGAGGGCATCGAGCGGGGCGAGTTCCGGAAGGTGGACCCGCGGCTCGCCGGCTTCGCCATCCTGGGCGCCATCAACTGGATCCCCAAGTGGTACAACCCCAAAGGCGAACTGTCGTCGGCGGAGATCGCGGATGCCTTCGCCGACTTCCTCGTCACGGCGCTGGAGGTGTGATGGCATGACCGGGCTCAAGCGTGGGGAGGTCTTCAGGAGCCCCTCCAAGACCCTGACCGACGCGCATTTCCTCTTCTTCTCCGGCCTCACCGGGGACAACCACCCCATCCACTATGACGTTGAGTACGCGCGGGCGACGCGCTTTGGCAAGCCCCTGGCGCACGGGCTCCTGCTTGCCTCCCTGACCGCGCTCGGCGCCTCGGCGGCGACCCACCGGATCGACGGGTTCGTCTTCGTCGAGCAGGGCAGCCGGTTCCTCAAGCCGGTGACGGTCGGGGACACCATCCAGCCGCGGCTGACCGTGGAGAAGGTGTGGCGCGACGGCTCGCGGCGCTTCGTGCGCTTCACGACGGCGCTGGTCAACCAGCGTGGCGAGGTGGTGCTGGAGGGGTTCCACGTCTACCGGGTGCTGGAGCCGCACAGGCGGGCGATCACCTCCCAGGAGGGCTCATGACCCAGCACGCGCGCGAGGCCATCACCGGCGGGACAGCCTGGCCGGCCCGCTACACCTATGTGCCGGCCCTCCGGGTCGGCAACCTCGTGTTCATCTCGGGGACCACGGGCACGGACGACGACAACCGCATCGTGGCGCCCGGCGACATCGTGGAGCAGACCCGGCAGATCTTCCGGAAGTTCGAGCGGCTGCTCAAGGCGGCCGGCGGGTCCTGCCAGGACATCGTGCAGACCGTCGACTACATCACGACGACGGAGAACTACAAGGCGACCGCGGCCGTCCGGCGCGAGTTCTTCAAGGGCGCCCAGCCCACCTCCACGGGCGTCCTCGTCGCCGGGCTGCTGCGCGACGGCGCGGCGATCGAGATCTCGGCCGTCGCCGTGCTCGAGGGCTGACCGGCATGTCCTTCTACTGGGAGGAGTTCGAGGTCGGCACGCGCTATCCGACCTACGGGCGGACGGTCACCGAGGGCGACCTGTCGCTCTTCTGCGCCTTCGTGGGCTACCACGTGCCCCTGTTCATCGACGAGGAGGTCGCCCGGCGCACGCCCTACGGCG
>MGBT01000102.1:24629-32214 GCA_001788395.1 Candidatus Rokubacteria bacterium GWA2_70_23 | reverse complement strand
AGGCGCTCCCGCTGGACACCCGCTTGCCGGCAGGCGACATCTCCGCCTACGACTTCCGGATCCCCACGGTGGACGTGGTCCCGACCGAGGCGGAGGCGGCGCGCTCCATCCGCGACGTGGAGGCCACCTACCCGGATCCAGGCGCGCTCCAGCGCGAGATCGACGGCTGGTACCGGACACCGTCATGCCCTTGACCTGCGGCGACGCCGTCGCACGTGTTCCGCCTGCAGGCGCCGCCCGGGACGACGACGCGGCCCATGCCTCCGAATCCCCTCGCGGAGGCCCGGCCGTGAGCCGCCGGAGAGACACCGGCCAGCGACGGCCGGCGAGCTCCGGCGCTCAGGCGCGGCGGCGCGCGACGAAGTAGCTGTCCATGTCCTGCATGCCGAGCGACACATCGACAGCGTGACCAGTCATGACTATCTTCTGGCCATGAACACGGTCCGCATCGCCGACCTCAAGGCTCGCCTGAGCGCGCACCTCCGCGCCGTCCGCCGGGGCCGCACGCTGACCGTGCTCGACCGGGATACCCCGATCGCCCGGCTCGTGCCCTATGCGCGCGAGGCCGACACCCTGAGCGTCCGCCGGCCGCGACCGGGAGCGCCGAGGCTCCACCGGGTACCGCTTCCCCCGCCGCTGCGCCTGAAGGTCGACGTGCTCGCGCTCCTCAAGAAAGAGCGGCAGCAGGAGCGATGATCGCCTACGTCGACTCGTCCGTCCTCCTTCCCAAGGTGCTCCGGCAGTCCGGCTCTCTCAAGGAACCGTGAAGAAGCACAGAACATCTTCGAGAAGATGCGGGTCAGGAGCCGCCCGGCCCCGACCTCCCGCGCTCTCTCACGGGGTTCCCGCCCGCTCTCCCCCCGCGGGGGCCCGATCAGCCGTCCTGCGCCAGCCCCTCGGGGAGGATCGGCAGCGAGGTGATGGCGATCCCGAGGGGGCGCAACGCGTCGGCGACCGCGTTGGCGACGGCGGCGGGCGCCCCGATGGTGCCACCCTCGCCCATGCCCTTGTAGCCCCCGGGCGTCAGCGGCGAGGGCGTCTCGAGATGCCCGATGACAAGAGACGGCAGGTCCGCCGCCACCGGCAGCGCATACTCCATGAAGGTCCCCGTGAGGAGCTGGCCCTCCTCATCGTAGACGAGGCGCTCGCTCAGGGCCTCGCCGATCCCCTGGGCCACGGCCCCGTGGATCTGCCCCTCGACGATGGCCGGGTTGATCACGGGCCCGCAGTCCTCCACCACGGTGTAGCCGCGCACCGCCACCCGCCCGGTACCGCCATCCACCTCGACCATCGCCACGTGCACGGCCCCGGAGAACGCGGGCCCCGGCAGGTCGAAGAACTGCGTCGCCACGAGCCCGGGCTCGGCATCTCCGGGCAGCCCGCCCCTGGGCGGCGCATAGGCCACGCGCGCGACCTCGGCCACGTCCACGTGGCGGCCGGGCACGCCGCGGACATGCACCTGCCCCTGGCGGATCTCGAGATCGGCGGCGCTCGCCTCGAGGAGCCCCGCCGCGATCCTGAGGATCTTCTTCCTCAGCGTCTCAGCCGCGCCGCCGGCGGCGCCGCTCTGGGCGATGCCGCCTCGACTGGCGAAGGTGCCACTGCCCGGAGGCGACACCTGAGTGTCCGTCTGGAAGACCATCACCCGGTCGAGCGCCACGCCGAGCCGATCCGCGACGAGCTGCGCCACCGTGGTCGCGTGCCCCTGCCCCTGCGACGGGAAGGAGAGAGAGCAGCGGACACCGCCGTCGGGCTCCATCGTGATGGTCGCGGCCTCGGGCCCGGGGAGGTGGACCATCCCGCGCCCCCGATAGGTCTCGGCGCCCATGCCGGTGTACTCCGTGTAGCAGGAGAGCCCGATGCCGACCAGACGCCCGCGACGGCGCGCCTCGGCCTGCTCCGCCCGCAGCCGCTCGTAGCCGGCAAGCCCCAGCGCCTCCTCGAGCGCCTTGGGATAATTGCCGCTGTCGTAGACGAAGCCCGAGGCCGAGCGGAACGGGTAGGCCTCGGGACGGATGAGGTTGCGCCGGCGGATCTCGGCGGGATCGAGGCCCAGGCGCTCGGCCACCAGATCCATCGTGCGCTCCATGACGAAGGCGCCCATGGTCATCCCGACGCCGCGATAGGCGCCCAGCGGCGGCTTGCAGGTCGCCACCGCGAGAGCCTGATACGCGTAGGCCGGGATGCGGTACGGTCCCGGCAGGATCCCCGCCGTGCCGAGAGGCTCCAGCGCCGCCGTGAGCGGGTAGATATGGTAGGCGCCGGCATCCGACACGACGCGCGCGCGCAGCGCCAGGAGCGTGCCTGCCGCGTCCGCCGCCGCCTCGATCTCGACCCGCGCCTCGCGCCCGTGGGAGGCCGCGGCGAGGTTCTCCCGGCGCGTCTCCACCCACTTGACGGGGTGCCCCGCCGCCCGCGCCAGCGCCACCACGGCCAGATCCTCGGGGAGCACATGCATCTTCTGGCCGAAGCCGCCACCCGTGTCCGGCACGATCACGCGCACCCGCCCCTCCGTGAGACCGAAGGCCAGGGCGAGCGCACCCCGCAGGACATGAGGGGCCTGTGTCCCCACCCAGACGGTGAGGTCATCGCCTTCCCAGCGGGCGATGAGGCCGCGCGGCTCGATGGGAGAGGCCGAGCAGCGCCCGTGGGTGAAGGTCTCGCAAACCACCACGGCGGCCGCGGCGAAGCTCCCATCGACGTCCCCGTGCGCGTATCGCCGCTCGAAGAGGACATTGCCCGGCACCGCGTCGTGAAGCAGCGGCGCGCCGGGGGCGAGGGCCCCGTCGATGTCCGAGAGCGCCGGGAGCGGCTCGTACTCCACCACGACCGCCTCGCAGCCGTCTGCCGCCGCATAGGGATCGGACGCCGCGACCACCGCCACCGGCTCGCCCACGAAGCGCAACCGGGATGCCGGGAGCGCGGGCCACGTGGTCCGGACGAAGCCGGGGGCATCCAGCCGCGGGCTGAGCGTCAGGTCGCGGCCGGCCACATCGTGCGGCGTGAGCGCGGCGACGACGCCCCGGCTCGCCAGCGCCGGAGCGGCATCGACGTGAAGGAGGCGCGCGTGGGCGTGGGGGCTCCTGACGAAGGCGGCATGAAGCAGACCGTGAAGCCGGATGTCGTCGAGGTAGCGGCCGCGCCCCGCCACCAGGCGGGGGTCCTCGACGCGCCTGACGCTCGCGCCCGTGTAGCGCGGAACATGGGGCTCGGTCACGGCCGCGCCACTGCCGGCAGCACCTCCGCGGCGAGGCGCTCGAGCTGATCCATGCCCCAGTGCAGCGGGTTCAGCACCACGTGCTCGACGCCCCCCAGCGCCGCGATCTTCCCCCGGATCTTCTCCGCGACCTCCTCGGCCTCCCCCACCAGGTAGAACTCCTTCCAGTACGGCAGGTCCATCCCCGAGTAGACCGAGAAGTGCGGCACGGCCGCCTCGGGGCGCTCGCCTTTCCTGAGCACGTAGACGAAGTTGGAGTAGACCCGGGTCATGTCCGATGGGGTGCGACCGAGCTCCCCCATGAAGCGCTGGATCTTCTCCCAGTCGCCCCGCACCATCTCCGCGGTGGAGGACGAGTGCGGGACCCACGTCTTCGCGTACTTCGCGATGCGCCGGAGCACGGGGTCGATGTTACTGACGGTCTGGGCGTAGATCTTCTCCGAGGGCTGGGTGCCGCCGCCGATCCAGATGGGCGGGTGCGGCTTCTGGGCGGGCTTCGGGTCGATGGTGAGATTGCTGAACCGGTAGTACTTGCCCTGATAGGTCACGTTGTCGCCCGCCCAGAGGGCGGTCACCGCCTCGAGCATCTCGTCCATCCGCCGGCCGCGCTCACGGTAGGGGGAACCCATGAGGGCGAACTCCTCCTCGTGCCAGCCGACGCCCACGCCCAGGATGCTGCGACCGCCGGAGAGCAGATCGAGCGTCGCCCACTCCTTGGCGAAGGAGGCCGGGTTGCGGAGCGGCAGCACCAGCACCATGGTCCCGAGCTTGATCGTGCGCGTGACGCCCGCCAGCGCCGAGAGCAGCACCACCGGCTCGAGCCAGGTGCACGCGTAGGCGGGCGGGGTGAGCAGGAGGTGGTCGATGCTCACGGCGCAGTCGAAGCCGAGGTCCTCGGCGCGCCGGAGATAGGCGCCCATCTCGGCCAGCGTGGCGGTCTTCGGGCCGAGGGCGAAGCTCGGGAGCCTGAGGCCGAATTTCATCGCAAACCGTCCTCTTTCTTTGACTCGGCGGCGGTGAGGCCGCCGACGCGCGGGTGCGGCCGCCCGCCGTCGGTGACGGCGAGGGCGACCAGGATCTCGTTGGCGCGCGGCGCGTCCGCCAGGCGCACCTCCATCGCGTCGAAGTGGGTGCGGACGAAGGCGGCGTCCTTGTAATGGAGCGGCACGTCGATGGCCGTGCCGGGCCCGCCGAGCTTCTTCGCCGAGGGAATGATCGCCTTGCCGCCGCCCACCGCGGCCCGGAAGGGCGTGCCGAGCGTCGGGTGGAGGATGGCCGCCGCGTGCTCGTACTCGCCGTTCTCGCCCACGACGGCCGCCTTGCCGTAGGAGTGCACCGGCGCCCCGAGGGCCGCCACCGCGCGACGGCCCAGCAGATCGCCGAGCTCCTCGCCCGTCTTGATCAGCTCCCCGAGGTCCTCGACGAAGCGCCCGGCGAAGGGGTTCTCGATCACGGCCACCGCGACGACCTTCTTGATCGGCTTCGCCACCGGCTTGCCGCCATCCTCCACGATCTCCTCGATCACCGTGAGCAGCTTGCGGATCCTCATCAGTGTCCTCCCCCTCCCGGGCCGTGGCCCTTCACCACCTCGGCGGCGCGCGCCGCCGGCGGCGTGTTGCGGCTGCGCCCGATCCTCATCTGCCCGTCGATCAGCACCATGGAGATCCCGAAGAGATCGCCGGCCCTGAGCGCCTCCAGCGCGGTGGCGCCCACCGAGCCCGTGGGCGCGTCCACGATGCACAGGTCCGCCTCCCGCCCGGCGGCGATGACGCCCACCGGCAGATGATAGACGCGCGCCGTGTTGCCGGTGGCCATGCACACCGCCTCCTCCGGGCTCACGCCGCCCAGCGAGGTGAGATGCGCGATGACGCGCAGGATGCCGAGCGGCACCACGCCCGTGCCCGAGGGCGCGTCATTGCCGATGATGACTCGCGCGAGCGCCCGCGCTTCGCGGGCGCGGCGAATCGTGTGGAGCGCCGTCTTGCCATTGCCGCAGTGCACGATCTCGAGCGCCATCTCCGTCGCCACCAGCGAGTCGATGTCGCGCTCGCTCATGGAGGTGGTGCCGCCGTTGATGTGCCCCACCACGTGCGGATCCGCCTCGAGCACCACCTCCGCGCTGATGGGGCTCGAGCCGGCGATGGAGGGCCCGCCCGTGTGGATGGTGACGGTCATGCCGTGCTTCTTGGCCCAGCGGACCATGGGGGCGGCGTCCTTGCCCGTCCTCACCGAGCCGAGCCCGATCTCGCCCACCAGGGTGACTCCGGCGCGGGCCATCTCGGCGAAGTCCTCCTCGACCAGCCCCAGCTCCAGGATCGGGGCGCCCGCGTGGACCTTGACGCCCGACGGGCGCAGGTTCGCATAGGCCTTGGCCGCCACGATGGCCAGCGCCTTGAGCCCGACCACGTCCTTCGGGCGTCCCGGGAGATGCACCTCGCCCGCCGAGATCATGGTGGTGAGCCCCCCATGGAGCCCGGAGTCGATGAAGTCCACGGTGCGCTGGCGGGGGGTGAAGTCGCCGAAAACCGGATGGCAGTGCGAGTCGATGAGCCCCGGGGTCACCGTGGTGCCTTTGGCGTCGATCACCGTGTCCGCGTCGGCGTCGAGCCCCGTCCCCACCGCCGCGATCTTCCCGTCCTGGATCACGATGCAGTCGCCCTCGAGCAGCGGGCGGGCGATGTCGCCCGAGACGATCTGCCCGATGTTCCTGATCACGGTCTTCATGGTGAGTCTCTCTCCTCCTTTCTCCCTCTCCCTCCCGGGGTGAGGGTCGGGTGCCTCGTCCTCGCACCGTGAGATCCGGTTGCGGCGAGACTCATCCGCTCCGGCTCCTGTCCGCGTAGCTCACCGCGAGCCCCGCCGCGGCGTCCGACTGGATGCCGAAGGGCGGCGCCGGGTAGCGGAAGCCGTTCTTCGACAGCGCCGCCAGCCCTTCGAGCGCCCCGGGCAGGAAGCGCGGCGGGATGGCCATGAGCAGCTCATCGTCCGCCACGCCGCCGTAGCGCCGCTCGGCGTAGCAGGGAATCGTCAGCGCGGGCTCGCCCGTCCTGAGCGCCTTCCCCCACGAGTCGGCGCAGGCCGACTCTCCGACGGACGTGAACTGCATCTTCCGGTAGCCCGTCCACTGCAGCCCGTTGATCAGGAAGATCATCTGCCCGGGCGTGCCATAGATGAGGCAGATGTCCGGGGGGGTGAGCCGTCCGGAGGTGAGCGGGGACACGGCCATGGCGCGGTAGCGGCCATGGGGCACGCAGTCCATGGCGTGCTGGTGGGCGCTGGCGTCCTCGATCGTCTTGAACCAGACCCCGGCCATCCGCTGCCCCGACAGCCACTCGTCGTCCTGCGGGTGGAGCCCGATCACCGCCCCGCACTGCGGGCCCACCAGGTCCGCCATGGTGATTCCCACCGTCCACCCGAGCTGGCGCGCCTGGGCGACGATCTGGTCGGTGGTGTGCTTGACCTTCGGCCGCCGGATCTTTGGGATGGCCTCCATCGCCTCCACGGCCTCGAAGAGCTTCATCCCGATGGGGATCGAGCGGAGCCGGAGGTACTGGTTGAGGCCATTGACGATGGCGTCGAAGTCATGGGTCTCAGCGGTCATGGGTTGCCCTTTCATGTGCGCGCGCATGGGTCCGGCGCGCCTGGGGGATCCGGAGGCTGTGGGCTCCGTCGAGCTCCCCCTGGGGACCCGGGGAGCGCGGTCAGCAGGCGAGCGCGACAGCTAGTTGCGCTCTTCCGGGGAGAGGACGCGAGCCTCGAGCCGCAGGAAGCGTCGGTCCACTTTCGCGAACTCCTCATGGACCTCTGCGCGAAAGCTGTCGTGCTTCCGATCGAGCGTGAGGACGCCTTCGGCAACGATCTCGAGCGCGCTCCGCTGGGCCTCGCCGACCACTTCGAAGTGGCGGCGCGTCTCGACTCCTTCAGCCTGGATCTGCCGCCCGAGCTCCGCGGCAATGGCCTCGGCGTGGGCCCGGCTGCGGGCCTCGGCCGCGGCGATCTCCTCCCGGAGCCGCGCGGCAACAGCCTCGGTGTGGGCCCGGCTCCGCGCCTCGGCTGCGGCGATCTCCTCCCGGAGCCGCGCGGCAACAGCCTCGGTGTGGGCCCGGCTCCGCGTCTCGGCCGCCGCGATCTCCTCGAGCAGCTCCCGGCGCAGCCCGGCAACGAGGGCCTCGGTGTGGGCCCGGCCCCGCGTCTCGGCTGCCGCGATCTCCTGGAGCAGCTCCTGGCGCAGCCCGGCAACGAGAGCTTCCGTGTGGGCCCGGCTCCGCGCCTCGGCTGCCCCGATCTCCTCGACCAACTCCCGGCGGAGCCCGGCAACGAGGGCTTCCGTGTGGGCCCGGCTCCGCGCCTCGGCTGCCCCGATCTCCT
>MGBT01000102.1:0-24612 GCA_001788395.1 Candidatus Rokubacteria bacterium GWA2_70_23 | reverse complement strand
ATCGCAGCGAGGACATCGCGGCGGAGCCGGTCGAGGGTGGTGGCGCTCCGTCTCCTGGCCATGGGCGATCCTCGTCCAGAAGAGGCGGCCGTGTCAATCGTATCCGTCCCGATACGCCGAGGATCTCTGCGGCGTGGCACTTCGCCGACTCCTGCATGGCGACGATTCTGTCAGATGGGCCGGGGGGCCGCAACCCGCCCGCCGCGGTCGCGGCGCCAGCCCGGGGCAGTCGCGAACGCCACCCGCCGGCTCCCGGGTGGCTCCGTTCACGGTCGCGCTAGCGCCGGACGCCCAGGTGCCGCAGCAGCACCTCGGGCTCGGCGCTGAGCTCGGCGGGCGTGGCCTCGCGCACGACCCGGCCCGTCTCGATGATGGCGATCCGATCGGCGACCCTGAGGGCGGCGTCCACCTTCTGCTCCACCAGGAGGATCCCCACCCCGCGCGCCCTGAGCGTCACCACGGCATCCAGAAGGCGATCCACCAGCGAGGGCATCAGCCCCTCGCTCGGCTCGTCCATCAGGAGCACCGCCGGCCGGGCGCAGAGAGCCCGCGCCGTGGCCAGCATCTGCTGCTGGCCGCCGGAGAGCGTTCCCGCGCGCTGGCGCAGCCGCTCCCGGAGCACCGGGAACAGATCGAGCACCGGGTCCAGCGTCTCGGCGCCGCCGCCGCGCACCAGGAGGCCCATCCGCAGGTTCTCCTCCACCGTGAGATACGGGAAGAGCCGCCTGCCCTGGGGGACGTAGGCGATCCCGTGGCGAGGGATCTCGTGGGCGGGAAGAGGGCCGAGCTCGGTCCCGTCCAGCGCGATGCGGCCGGAGCGCGGGCGCAAGAGCCCCATGATGGCCCTGAGCGTCGTCGTCTTGCCCGCGCCGTTCCGGCCCAGCAGCCCCAGCACCTCGCCCGCCTCGAGCCTGAGCGAGACGTCCCTCAGCACGTGGCTCTCGCCGTAGTAGCAGTTGACGCGATCGAGGGTGAGCGTCATCGGCCGAGATAGGCCCGCTGGACTTCAGGATGCGCCTCGATCTCTCGCGGCGTGCCCTCGGCGATGATCCGGCCGGCGTCCATCACCGTCACCCGGCTCGCCAGCTCCAGGACCACCTCCATGTTGTGCTCGATGAGGAGCACCGTGGCCACGCGGGCCAGATCCCGCACGAGCCGGCACAGCGCCTCGATGTCCTCGGGCGCCAGCCCCTGGGTCGGCTCGTCCAGGATGAGCAGCTCCGGTTTGAGCGCCATCGCCATGGCGACCTCGAGCGCCCGCTGATGCCCGTAGGCGAGCGCGCCGGCCTGCTGGTCCCGCAGGCCGCCGAGCCCCGCAGTGTCGAGCGCGGCCTCCACGTCCGCGGCCACGGCCGCCCGGTCCAGCGCGACCCAGTCCGCGAGCCTTCTCAGCCGGCGCCTCTGCGCCGCCAGCGCCACGTTGTCGAACACCGACAGGCTCCGGTAGATGCTGGTGATCTGGAAGGTGTAGACGATCCCGAGATTCGCCCGGTCCCAGGGCCCGAGGCCCGTGATGTCCCGCCCGGCGAAGAGCACGCGCCCCGAGGTCGGGCCGAGCCGGCCGCTGATCAGGCTCACCAGCGTCGTCTTGCCGGCCCCGTTGGGGCCGATCAGGGCGCGCACCTCGCCTCGGTCGAGGCTGAAGTCCACGGCGCTCACCGCTTCAAGCCCGCCGAAGCGCTTCGAGAGCGCGCGCGTCTCCAGGAGCGGCGTCACGGCAGCCAGGGCGCCCAGCGGACGCGGATGCCGCCCACGATGCCGGCCGGCGCCCAGAGGACCATCACGATGAGGGCCGCGCCCACCACGATGAGGTAGCCCGTGGTGATGGCGCTGGCGACGTCCACGAAGTAGGTCATCACCAGCGTGCCGACGAGCGGCCCCAGCGTGGTCCCAGCGCCGCCCAGGAGCGTCCAGAGCAGCGGGTAGATGGAGTAGAGGATGCCGCCGAAGGTGGAGCCCACGTAGGAGAAGAGGAGCGTGTAGGTGGAGCCCGCCACGGCGGAGAGCAGGCCCGAGACGACCACCGCGAAGAGCCGGCAGCGCACCGTGTTGTAGCCGAGCAGGCGCGTGCGCTCCTCGTTCTCCTTGAGCGCCAGCAGCACCCGGCCGGCGGGGGAGCCCGTGAGCCAGAAGCTCAGCAGGAGACAGGCGGCGAAGACGACGAGGGCGGCATTGTACTTCACGGCGGGATCGGCGAAGGCGAGGCGGACGCCGAAGAGGTCGAGGCCCAGCCCCGACAGGATGAAGCCCTGATCGCCGCCCGTCACGTCGTTGAAGTAGAGCGTGGCCAGGTTGAAGGCCTGGGCGAGCATCATGGTGACGATCAGGAAGGCGGGGCCGGCCGTGCGCAGCGTCACGAGCCCCACCGCCGCCGCCACCGCGAGCCCCGCGACGATGCCCGCCAGGAAGCCGGCGCCGGCGCCGAAGCCCCAGTGCTGGATCGTGAGCCCAGTGCCGTACATCCCGGCCGCGAAGAACATGGCGTGCCCGAGACTCATGAGGCCCGTGTAGCCCAGCAGGACGTTGTAGCCCACCGCGTAGGCGGCGAGCACCATCACGCGCGCCACCATGCCGTGGTGGAACGGGGGAAGGACGAGCTGCAGCGCGCCCAGGAGCGCGAGCACCCCCAGATGGAGCCCCAGGGCCAGGCCCCGCCGGTCGTCGGTCACGCCAGCTCCTCGCCGAAGAGCCCGCGCCCGCGCACGGCCAGCACGAGCGCCACCAGGAGCGTGGCGACGATCTTGGCGAGCGTGGGCGAGAAGAGCACCGAGATCGCGCCGTCGGAGAGCCCGACGACGAATGCCGCCACGAGCGTGCCCCGGAGGCTCCCGAGCCCGCCGAGGATCACCACCACGAAGGACATGAGGAGCGCGTCCAGGCCCATGAGGTAGTGGGCCTGCTGGACGGGGACGATGAGGGCGCCGGCAGCGGCGGCGAGGCCGGCCCCGACGCCGAAGACCACGGTATAGACGCGGCCCACCGGCACCGCGAAGGCCTGCGCCATCTCGCGATCCTGCTGGGTCGCGCGCATCTGGAGCCCCAGCGTCGTCCGCGACAGGGCCATCCACGTGACCAGCAGCAGGACGGCGGCGACGCCGGCCACCACCAGCTTGTAGCCGGAGTAGCCGAACCACGGGAAGTCCACGCGGAAGTACACGGGCGCCTCCACCGGCCGGGCATAGGGCCCGTAGGTGGTGAGCACCGTCTGTTGGAGGATGTAGAGCAACCCGATGGTGGCGACGATGGTGCTCTCCGGCTCGTAGCCGATGCGCCGGAGCACGAAGCGATCGGCCAGGACGGCCACGCCCGCGACCGCGACGGGCGCCACCAGCAGCGCCAGCAGGAAGCTGCCCGTCAGCGTGGAGACGTACCAGGCGACGATGGCCCCGAGCATGAAGAACTCGCCGTGGGCCACGTTGACGATGCGCATGACGCCGAAGACGAGGGACAGGCCGAGCGCGGTGAGCGCCAGCACCAGCGCGCCCACCGTGCCCTCGAGGAGGGCGAGGAAGAGGTGGGGCCCGAGGCTCAGGGAGACACCCGGGGCGCCCCGGCCCTAGAGCGGCTGCTTCGTATAGTCGGCCTCGGGCGCATACATCGAGTCCTCGATCGCCGTGCGGTGGACCACGGCGAGCCGCCGCTTCTCCACCTTGGAGATCAGCTGCTGGCCGAAGACCTGGTGGAGCCGGCCGACGAACTTCTTCGGCCCTTGCGGGTGCTCGAGGCCCTCCGCGAAGGACTGGAATCCCTCCAGGGTCTCGATGAAGGCCTTGTAGTCGGACGGCTTCTTGTAGCCGCTCTTCTCCACCGCCTGCTTGATGACGAAGAGCGTCTCCCAGCAGCCGAACATGTGGGAGGCGGTGGAGACGTCCTTGGGATCGTTCACGTTCGCCCCGTTGTCATTGATGCCGACGCGCTCGCGGTAGGTGCGCACGTGGGCGGGCGTGGCAGGGCCGGCGTAGCGCGGGAAGGCCTCCCAGAAGTACGTCCCTTCCAGGTAGTCGAGCCCGGGGCTCGCCATGTCCACACCCTCCAGCGAGTCCACGAAGCCGAAGATCTGGGGCCGCTTCGCGCCGAAGTGCTCGCCCATCTCCTTCACGAACGTGAGCACGCCGGGGCCGACCATCACGTGGTAGAGCACCTCGGTGTCGGCCGGCACCCGCGGGAAGTACTTGGTGAAGGAGGTCTCTGTGGGCGGGATGGGGACGAGGGCGCGGACGGTGCCGCCCTGGGCCGTCGCCACCTTGCTGAAGAAGTCGCGGTGGTCGTGGCCGAAGGCGTAGTCCGGGAAGATCAGGGTCACCTTCTTGCCGAGGTTCTTGAGGATCCACGGCGCCACGGCCGTGACCTGGGCCCGGACATCCGTGATGCCCGGCTGGAAGACGTACCGGTTGAGCTTGCCCGAGGCCACGTGGTAGCCCTCGCTCACCACGAGGTAGGGGATCTTGAGCTCGCCCGCCCGCGGGGCCGAGGCGATGACGACGTGCGAGAACAGCGTCCCGAAGATCAGGTCCACCTTGTGGTGGGTGGCGAGCTTCTCGACCACCTCGCCCCCGCGCTTGGGGTCGGTCCCGTCGTCCTCGGCGACGATCTCGACCTGGCGCCCGGCGATGCCGCCCTTCTCGTTGATGAGCTTCACCGCCGCCGCCGTCGTGCGCTCGTACCACCGGCCGTACACGGCACCGATCCCGGTGCGGTGCACCTGGAAACCCAGGCGCAAGGGCCCCTGCCCCGCCTGGGCGGTCGCGCGCCGGACCCAGGGGCCCGGGAGACCGGCGCCCAGCGCCACGGCACCGGCGCCCGTCAGGACCGTCCGCCTCGACACGCTCTTCACTCCGCCGCTGGTTTCACTCATGGCCCGCCCCCCATTCGTTCGGTGTGCAATGCCTCCGATCCCAGCCGCCCGCCGGCCTCACTATTACCACGTGCCGCCGTCCCGACTCAACCGGGCCGGCTACCCGGCCGTCGGCGCCGAGAGGAGCCAGAGGCCGAACATCGTGTAGCCGATCATCAGCGCGAGCATTGGCAGCTGGCTCAGCGCGGTGGCCGCCGCCCGCCCCACCAGCCGCAGCAGCAGCGCGTGGGCGATGGCGACGCCCGCCACGTGGGCCGCCACGATGACGGCCACCTGCACGTGCCAGATGGCGTAGACCCATGAGGGATCCGACAGGAGGGAGGACATGACGTGGAGGTCGCGGGTGCCGACGAGGTCCCAGCCAAGCGCGAAGGGGTCGGAGGCGGCCCGGAGCGCCTGCTGGATATCCACCATGAAGACCGGCAGGTAATGCGCGAAGTGGTAGCCGAAGGCGATGGGGACGAGCGACAGCGCGAGGACACCCAGCGAGGAGCCGCCCGGCGCGCCCGCGCTCGCCAGCCTCACCGAGAGGCGCGCCGCGATCACGTAGGCCAGCGACAGCGCGACGGCCATGCCCAGGAGCCCGAGCGTGTTGCGCGCCATGAGCACGGTGCGGCCGGGATACGCGAGCGGGTTCTCGCCGAGGAGGCCGAGCCAGGTGAAGGTGCGAGAGAGGCCATCGAAGGAGACCGAGGCGAGGACCAGCAGCACGAGAGCGACGACACTCGCATCCGGCGGCGCCTGCCTGAGCAGCCTCAGCGTGGGAGCGGTAACCTCGATCTCGCAGCGCCCCCCGGCGTCCGCCCGCGACTCGGCCCTGCGCGCGCCGACGGGAGCCAGCCACGAGACCACGCGGAAGAAGACGGAGAAGGCCTCGCCCCGCTCGAGCCACTGCTCGCCGAAGGAGAGGACACCCAGGAAGTGAACGAGGAGGTAGCCCGCGACCACCGCGGCCAGGACGGCCGGGTCCGACGGCGAGGGATGGATGAGCTCGAACCAGGCGAAGGGGAGGAAGCAGATCACGGCGGGCCAGTGGGCGGCGCGCTCCGGGTAGTCGAGCGGGGGCCACTGCCGCCAGTTCCGGAGCGGCCCGGCGCACGTGAGCGCGCGGTAGAGCCCGGTCCATGGATTCAGGACGGCCCAGAGGTTGCCCAGCGCCGCGTGCAGATAGGTCAGCCCTATCCACCAGACTGTCCAGACGAAGAGTGGCAGCGGGTTCTCCAGCGGGTCGCGGCTGCCCAGGCGCCCCGCCGCGAGCAGCGCGATGGCGACCGCGAGCGACAGGAGACTCGGCGCGGCGGCGAGCGCGGCGCCGCCGGGGAGGCGCCCGACCCCGATCCGGATCCCGGTGGACTCCAGGCGCGCGAACAGCCGAGCGGGCACCAGCGCCACGAGCACGAAGGAGGCCACGACGACGAGGACCCCGCCCGCCACGTAGAGACGAGTCGGCAGCAGGAGGATCAGGGCCCCGCCGCCCACATGCGCGCCCGCAGCCATCGGCACCGCCGCGGCGGCCACGGCAGCCACCGCCGCCACCCACCTCGGGGTCAGGTCTTGCATTACGACATCGGTACGGGTCCGGTCTTGCATCGCGATATGGGGCGGGGCGCTGGTCATCGTGCTCCGCCGGGAGCCCAGCAGCGCCGGGGTCGAGGCGAGGTGTCGGATTTCAAGACCTGACTCCCAGGCCGCGGTAGAGGAAGGTGAAGGGGCGGGGGCCGCGGTTGTAGCCCCGGTCGATCTCGGTGATGCGGAACCCGCCCGAGGCGATGAGGCTGTCCATGGCGCGGTTGAGGTGGCATCCGCCGGCAACTCGCTGCCACATGGGATCGAGGCGGTCCTGCCATGCCAGGACGCCCGCGTCGGGCGAGCGCCCGTGCTCGATGAAGATGAAGCGCCCCCCGGGCCTGAGGACGCGCCGGATCTCGGCCAGCGCCCGCGGGGGGTCCGGGATCGAGCAGAGCGTCCAAGTGCTCACCACGGTGTCCATGCTCCCGTCGGGGAGCGGCACGGACTCGGCTGAGCCCGCGATGAGCCGCACGGGGAAGCGGATCTGCCGCAGTCTCCGGCGCGCCATCCGCTCCAGCTCCGGCGAGGGGTCGAGGCCATAGAGCCGCTCGACGGCCGGCCCGTAGAGCGCAAGGTTGAGCCCGGAGCCCACGCCCACCTCGAGCACCGTGCCCGCGGCGCGCGGCACGAGCTTCTCGCGCTCCGCCATCACGTCGCGGCTCCGCATGGCGAGGTCGATGAGCCGGGGCAGGACGTGGCGGCCGTAGAAACCCATGGGGCCGATGATACCTGCGCCCGGCCCTCGTGCTAGCATGAGTTTCCATGACGCGACTCGGGCTGTCCCTCCCGCTCATGCACCCACTTCCGCTCACCGTCCACCTGTCGCTGGCGCGCGAGGCGCAGACCCTCGGCTTCGACCGGGTCTGGGCCACCGAGATCGCGGGCCCTGACGCCATGACGCTCATGGGTCTCCTGGCCGCTCACACGAGCCGCATCGGCTTCGCCACGGGCGTCGTCCCCGTGCAGACGCGCACGCCGCAGGTGCTGGCCATGACGGCGGCCACCCTCGGCAGCGTGGCCCCGGGGCGCTTCACGCTGGGGCTGGGCGTGTCGAGCCCGATCATCGTGGGCCAGTGGCATGGGCTCCCGTGGGACAGGCCCCTCGAGCGGCTCCGCGAGGCGGTGACGCTGATCCGCCTCGCGCTCTCCGGTGAGAAGGTGAGCTTCGAGGGGCGCCACTACCACTGCCGGAACTTCCGGCTCTCGATGCTGCCGCCCCAGCCGGTGAAGATCGTCCTGGGGGCGCTGGGGCCGCGCATGCTGGAGCTGGCCGGGGAGATCGCCGACGGCGTGCTGCTCAACTGGCTGCCTCCCGAGGCCGTCCCGGCCTGTCTGTCGCGCATCGAGGCGGGGGCGAAGAAGGCGGGGCGGAGCCTCGCGGACATCGAGGTGGCCGGTTTCGTCCGGACCTCGGTCACCGACGACATCGGCGCCGCGCGCCAGTGGCTCGCCCGGGACATCACCGGCTACGCCATCGTGGACTCCTATGCGCGCTTCTTCTCGGAATGCGGCTATACCGACGAGATCGCGAGGATCAACGCGGCCTGGCAGGCTGGAGACCGCGCGGGCGCCGTGGCGCAGGTCTCCGACCGCTTCCTCGAGGGCCTCGGCGCGGTGGGCTCCGAGGCCTTCTGCCGCGACCGGATGGCCCAGTACGCCAAGGCCGGGCTCACCGAGCCCGTCGTCTTCCCGTTCGCCGCTGGCTCCGATCCCGTCCCCACGCTCTTCCGCACCGTCCGCGCCTTCGGCCGCGAGCCTTCCAGGAGCGCCTCATGACGACGCCACCCGTACACATCGGTGTTCTGCTGCCCACGCGCGAAGCCGTCATGTCGGGGCGCCCCGAAGCGGCGCCGCTCATCGAGATGGCGGAGCGCGCGGAAGCCGCGGGCTACGACTCGGTGTGGGTGGGCGACTCGCTCCTCGCGCGCCCGCGCTTCGAGCCGCTCACCTTCCTCGCCGCCGCCGCCGCCCGCACGCGCCGCGTGACGCTCGGCACGGCCGTGCTCCTGCCGGCCCTCCGCCACCCGCTGCTGCTCGCCCATGCCGTCGCCTCGGTGGACCGCATCGCCGAGGGCCGGCTCGTCCTGGGCGTCGGCATCGCGCCCGACACGCCCGGGGTCCGCAAGGAGTTCGAGGGGGCGGGCGTGCCGTTCAAGGAGCGCGTGGGGCGCCTCGTTGAGTCCATGGCGCTCTGCCGCCGGCTCTGGGCGCTCGAGGCCGCGGAGGCGCCCGTGTCCTTCGAGGGCCGGTACTGGAAGCTCAGCGGCGCGCAGATCCTGCCGGCGCCAGCACGTCCCGGCGGGCCGCCGATCTGGATGGGGGGCGAGGTGGAGGGGGCACTGCGCCGTGCCGGGCGGACCGCCGACGGCTGGTTCCCCAACAGCCGCGCGCCCGAGGCGTACCGTGACGGCTGGGCGGCGGTCCAGCGCGAGGCAGGCGGGGCCGGACGCCCGGCTTCCGCGGTCACCCCCGCGCTCTACACCACCATCAACATCGGCCCCGACCCGAAGGCCGCGGAGGCCGAGATGCGCCGCTTCATCGAGGGCTATTACGGCGCGCCCTATGAAGTCATCGCCGCGCGCTGGGGGCACTATGCCGGCACGCCCGAGGGCTGCCTCGAATGGCTGGGGGCCTTCATCGAGTCCGGCGCCCGCCACATCGTCCTGCGCTTCGCGAGCGCCGACCAGTCCGCGCAGATGGAGCGAGCGACCCGGTCCCTGCTGCCGCGCCTCAAGGGATGAGAGTTCTCGGCGTCATCCCGGCGCGTCTCTCCTCGACGCGGCTGCCGCGCAAGGTGCTGCGAGAGATCGCCGGGCTCCCCATGGTCGTCCAGGTCTTCCGGAGGGCAAGGCGGTCCCCGCTGCTCTCCGATCTCCTCGTGGCGACCGACTCGGAGGAGGTGGCGGCCGTCTGCCGCGCCCACGGCATCACGGCGGTCATGACCTCGCCGGACCACCCGTCGGGAACGGACCGGCTCTGGGAGGTGTCCCGGGCGCACATGGCGGAGGTCTACGTCAATGTCCAGGGAGACGAACCGCTGGTCACGCCGGGGCACATCGAGCGGCTCGTCACGCCCTTCAGCGACGACCCCGATGTCCAGGTCACCACGCTCAAGATCCGCGCCACTCCGGACGAGGTCCTGAGCCGCACCACCAACAAGGTCGTGACCAGCGTCCGCGGGGATGCCCTCTACTTCTCCCGCCTGGCGATCCCGTTCGACCGGGACGGCCGGGGAGGGATCATCTACTGGAAGCACGTGGGGCTCTACGCTTATCGCCGCGCGGTGCTCGACGCCTTCCACTCCCTCCCGCCCTCCGCGCTCGAGCAGGCCGAGAAGCTCGAGCAGCTGCGCCTCCTCGAGAACGGGATCCCCATCCGCGTCGTGGAGACCGAGGAGGAGACGATCGGCGTGGACACCGAAGAGGATCTGCGCCTCGCGGAAGCCCGGCTGGCCGCCCGCGTCCGGTGACCAACCGCTGGGCGATCCTGGCGCTCATCATGGGCGCCCAGACCATGGCCAACGTGGGCCCCCTCGGGATCCCGGCCATCGCCCCGCTGATCCGCGACAGCCTGGGGTTGTCCATGACGCAAGCGGGCTCCTTTCTCTCGGCCTACTACGTCGGCGCCGCGCTCATGTCGCTCCCCGCCGGATGGATGGCGGATCGCTGGGGCGTGGCTTCGACCATGGTCGCCGGACAGGCCGTGATCGCTCTGGGGCTCTTCACCGTCTCCGGGTCGGGCTCCTTCGCGGCCCTCATCGCCATCATGATCCTGGCCGGCACAGGCTACGGCATGCTCAACCCGACCACCGCGAAGGCCGTCATATCGTGGTTCCCGCGCCGTCAGCGCGCCACCGTGGTGGGGCTCAAGCAGGTGGGGCTGCCCCTCGGCGGCGCGGTGGGCGCCCTCCTGATGCCGCCGCTGGCGCTCTGGATGGGCTGGCGGGTTGCCGTGGCGCTGTCGGCCGGGCTGATCGGGCTCCTGGCGGGGCTCACGTGGCTCTGCTACCGGGATCCGCCCCGGAGCGAGCTCGAGGCGCCCGCGCGGCAGGAAGGTTCCATGCGAGCCGTCCTGAGGAACCGCGACCTGTGGCTCGTGTCCACCACCACGCTCGTCTTCGCGGGCATGCAAACCGTGTGGATGGCCTTCCTCGTGCTCTATCTTCAGGAGACCGTGCGCGTGCCGCTCGTGACCGCGGCGGGCTACCTCGTCATGGCGCAGGTGACGGGGATGATCGGGCGCGTGGCCTTCGGCCTCCTCTCCGACCGGCATTTCGGCGGCCGCCGCCGCATCGTGCTCGTCATCGCGGGCGTCGGGTCCACCGTCTGCTCGCTCCTCATGGCGGCCACCGGTCCCGGCACGAGCGCGCGGCTGCTGGCGCCGCTGGCCCTCTGCTTCGGCTTCTTCGGCATCGGCTGGAACGGCGTGCAGCACACGCTCATGGCCGAGCTCGCCGGTCCGCGCGCGGCCGGCACTGCCTTGGGCCTCGGGCTGGCCGTCTCCTCGCTCGGCGTCTCCGTGTGGCCGCCGCTTTTCGGGCTGCTCGTGGAACGGGCGGGAGGCTTCGGAGTGCCATGGACGGTCCTCGGCCTCGCCATGGCCGGGGCCCTCTGCTTGCTCCTTCCCGTGCGTGAAGGGAGAATGGACGTCTCATGACGAGCCCCCCGCCCTACCGCTGGGTCATCCTCGGCGCCGCGTTCGTCGTCATCGCCATGTCCATCGGCACGCTCTTCACGCTGGCGGTGTTCCTCGAGCCGATGGAGAAGAGCCTCGGGTGGAGCCGGGCGAGCATCAGCGCCATCGGCTTCTTCAACTGGATCGTCATGGGCGCCGGCGGCTTCGTGGCGGGCTATCTCTCGGACCGCTTCGGCACCCGCATCGTCGTCCTCATCGGCAGCGGGCTCCTGGGCCTGGGGCTCCTCCTGTCGAGCCAGGTCTCGGCCCTGTGGCACTTCTATGTGACCTTCGGGCTCATGGTGGGAGGCGGCGTGAGCGCCTTCTACGTGCCGCTCACCGTCACCGCCGTGAAGTGGTTCGGGGAAAGCCGGGGGATGGCGGCCTCGGTGGTCTCGGCGGGCAACGGCCTCGGCATCCTCGCGCTATCGCCGCTCTCGCGCTGGCTCATCAACGAGTACGAGTGGCGGACCGCGTTCGTCGTTCTGGGCGACATGGCCTGGCTCATCGTGATCCCCGCCGCCCTGCTCCTGCGCAATCCCCCCGCCCCCGCCACGAATGACAGCGGCTGGGGGAGTGCGGGGGCCATGTCTGGGCCCCCGCAGAGGGTAGAGAGTCAGGCCCGACACCTCATGCGAGGTGAAGGCATGGCGGGGGCCATGTCTGGGCCCCCGCAGATGGTAGACGCCGGGGCCCGAAACCTCGCGGCCACGCCTGGCATGGTGGCGCTCGGCGTCTGGCGCTCCTGGCCGTTCTGGGCCATCTCGCTCACCCACTTCGCCTGCTGCACGGCCCACTCGGGCCCGCTCTTCCACATCGTCTCCCACGCCATCGACCAGGGGATCAGCAAGATGGCAGCGGCCGGCATCCTGGGCGCCTCGGGGCTCTCCTCGATCTTCGGCCGGATCGGCACGGGAATCGTGGCCGACAGGGTCGGCGCCAAGCCCACGCTGCTGGCGGCGCTGGCGCTCCAGGCCGTCATGATCTCGTCGTTCCTGTTCACCTCCGACCTCGGCACCATGTACGGGCTCGCGCTCGTCTTCGGAGTGGCCTATGGCGGCGTCATGCCGCTCTACGCCCTCGTCACGCGGGAGTACTTCGGCGAGCGCGTCATGGGCACGGCCTACGGGGCGGTCTTCTTCATCTCCTCCGTGGGGATGGGGCTGGGCTCCTATGCGGGCGGCGCCATCTACGACGCGCTGGGCTCTTACCGGTGGCTCTTCCTCGGATCCTTCGCCATCGGGAGCATGGCGGTGGTGCTCGGGGCAACGCTCAGGCCCCCGGCGCGGGTGCCAGCAGGAGCCGGCTACGGCGGGGGCGCGCAGGAGAGCCCCGGCTGAACCGTGTTTCCCGTTGACAGGCACGAGGATCTTTGTTACAGAATGCGCCACGCTTACGCAGGCATCTCCATCATCCCCAGACTCTGTGACGGCCTTCACGAGGCGCCACCCTCGCGGTCGGGCTATGCCCTCCGAGAGGCCCGGTCCGGCCAGCCGAGGCCGGGGGGAACGCTCGTCAACCCAGGGCAGCCCACTCAGCCAAGGAGGACCAGCCCGATGAACACATCCAAACCAGAAGACACCCCCCTGAGCCACACCCAGGTCGCCCGCCGGACCTTCCTCAAGACCGCCGGGGTGGCGGCAGCCGCCGCAACCGGGATCGAGGGGATCCTGGCGGCGCGGCGGGCCCCCGCCTTCGCCCAGGGCACCAAGCTGCACATCGTCCGGTGGAACGACTTCATCCCCGAGGCCGACGCGTGGCTCAAGAAGGAGGGCATGCCCGAGGCCTCCAAGGCCCTCGGCGCCGAGGTGACGCTCGAGACGATCGGCTTCAACGACCTCCAGCCCCGGATCACGGCCGCCGTGCAGTCGGGGGCGGGGGCCGACATCTTCATGCTGTACTACAACTGGCCACACCTCTACGCCAACTCGCTGGTGGATGTGAGCGACGTGGCGAACGCGGTGGCCAAGGAGCAGGGCGGCTTCTACGGTGTGTTCGAACCGTCCATGAAGGTCGGCGGGAAGTGGCTCGGCATGCCGCACTCCATCGTGGGCAACGCCATCGCTTACCGGAAGTCCTGGTTCAAGGAGGTGGGGTTCAGCGAGTTCCCCAGGACCTGGGACGAGCTGCGCAAGGCGACGGCGGCGCTCAAGAAGAAGGGCAAGCCCTATGGCCAGACGCTGGGCCACACGTTCGGCGACGCCCCCACCTGGGCCTACCCGCTCCTGTGGTCCTTCGGCGGCGCCGAGACGGACAAGAGCGGCAAGAAGGTGGCCGTGAACTCCAAGGGCACGGTCGACTCGGTCAAGTACATGACGGCCCTCTGGAAGGAAGGCAGCGACGAGGGCGGGCTCGCCTGGGACGACTCCAACAACAACCGGGCGTTCCACGCCGGCGACATCTCCGCGACGCTCAACGGCGCCTCCATCTACATCGTCGCCAAGCGGCAAAAGGACAAGCTCAAGGACGAGAAGGGCGAGCCGCTCTACCTCGACATCGACCACGCGCTCTTCCCGCTGGCCGGCGCCGTGGGCCAGTTCCCCCTGTACTTCTCCAACGGCCACGGGGTGATGAAGTACTCGAAGAACCAGAAGCTCGCCAAGGACCTCCTGCGCTGGATCCACAAGAAGGAGAACTTCGAGAAGTGGTTCCAGGTCTCCGAGGGCTACAGCGTGGCGCCGACGACCGAGTGGGAGAAGCACGCCATGTGGGACAAGATCGACAAGCCGCTCCAGATGTTCCGGACGGCCGCGCGCAAGACCCGCATCTTCGGCTACGCGGGGCCCTCCACGGCCAAGTCCACCGAGGTGTACTCGAAGTACATCGTCGTGGACATGTACGCCAACGCCGCGTCCGGGAAGATGAAGCCCGAGGAGGCCGTGAAGTGGGCCGAGGGCGAGCTCAAGAAGATCTACGAGGCGTAGCCCGACAGGGAGCGCCGAGCATCACGTGACGCGGCCGATCGCGGGAGGCTCGGGGGGCGCCGCCGGAGTCGAGGCGGCGCTCCCCCATCCCGGCACCTCCCGTCCCGCGCGGGTCGAGCGCGTCCTCGAGAACGAGCGGCTCCTCGCCACCATCCTCCTGGCGCCGACCGTCCTCCTCCTCGGCGTCTTCATCGCCTACCCGTTCGTGATGGGGGTGTGGCTGTCGCTCAGCAGCACCAGCGTCGGCAATCCCGGCGAGTTCGTCGGCTTCAAGAACTTCGTCAAGGCCTGGGATGACTCCATCTTCCAGATGGCCTTCCGCAACACGTTCTTCTACACGTTCTGGGCCACCATCTTCAAGCTGGTTCTGGGGATGTGGCTGGCACTGCTGCTGAACCGGCACTTCCGCGGCAAGCGCATCGTCCGGGCCGCCATGCTGCTGCCGTTCATCGTCCCCACGGTGCTGTCCACCTTCGCGTGGCGCTGGATGTTCGACCCGACCTTCAGCGTGCTCAACTGGATGCTGTTCAAGGGCGGCTTCATCGTGACCAAGCTCCCGTTCCTCTCGGACGGGGCCTGGGCCATGTGGTGCGCCATCGTGATCAACACGTGGCGCGGCATGCCCTTCTTCGCCATCACGTTGCTGGCCGGCCTGCAGACCATCAACCCCGATCTCCACGAGGCGGCCTCCCTCGACGGCGCCAATGGCTGGAAGCGCTTCTGGCACGTGACCTGGCCGCTGCTCAAGCCGGTGACCATCGTGGTGGTGGTCTTCTCCATCATCCAGACCTTCGCCGACTTCCAGCTCATCTACGTGCTGACGGGCGGCGGGCCGGCCAACTCGACCCACCTCCTGGCCACCTACGCTTACCAGCTCGGCGTGGCCACCGGTCTCCTCGGCGAGGGGGCGGCGGTGTCGCTGTTCATGTTCCCGGTGCTGTTCGCCGTCGTCTGGATCCAGCTCCGGTACCTCCGCCGCCTCGAGGGCGCCTGAGTGGTCATCGAGCGGCGCTGGAAGCGGTGGGTGTACTTCTACGCTCCCCTCACGCTGTTCGTGATCGGAACCCTGTTCCCGTTCTACTGGATGTTCATCACCGCCATCCGGCCGGACCACGAGCTGTACCGCTCCTGGCGGGCCGTCACCAACACCCCCTTCTGGACGCTCCAGCCCACGCTCGCGCATTTCCAGGACCTGCTGGCCCGGACGACCTTCCCCCGCTGGCTCTGGAACACCTTCTTCATCGCCTGCGTCTCCACGGGGATCTCGCTGTTCTGCGGGCTCCTGGCCGGCTACGCCCTGGCCCGGCTGCGCTTCCCCATGGCGGGCACGCTCGGCACCGCCATCTTCGTGACCTATCTCGTGCCCCCGACGCTGCTCTTCATCCCGCTGGCCGACATCATCAGGACCTTCCAGCTCGGCAACACGCCCTGGGCGCTCATCCTCACCTACCCGACCTTCCTGATCCCCTTCTGCACCTGGCTCCTCATGGGGTACTTCAAGACCATCCCGAAGGAGTTGGAGGAGTGCGCCCGCATCGACGGCGCCACCCGCTTCGGCGCCATGATCCGCATCATCTTCCCGATCGCCGTCCCGGGCATCCTCTCGGCCGGGATCTTCGCCTTCACGCTGTCCTGGAACGAGTTCATCTACGCGCTGATCTTCATCTCCTCGCCGGAACGGAAGACGGTGCCGGTGGGCGTGGTCTCGGAGCTGATCCGGGGCGACATCTACTTCTGGGGCCAGCTCATGGCCGGGGCCCTCCTGGGCTCGGTTCCCGTGGCCCTGGTGTACTCGTTCTTCGTGGAGTACTACGTGGCGGGGCTGACCGGCTCGGTGAAGGGGTAGCCGGCCGGCCGAAGTGCGTGCTTGACATGGGATTCCCGCCTCCCTAGAATCCGGCCACACCCGGTCTCCAGCCGCAGCACCCACCCAACCCCGTCCCCAGGAGGTGCCAACATGACCAGACGGACATGGCGAGGCTTCGGAACCGCGGTCGCCCTGCTCGCGACTGCCATCATGGTGGTGGGAGCGTTCGCCCCGCCGCCGGCAGTGGCCCAGCAGACCGTCACGCTCAAGATGCAGGCGGCGTGGCCGGCTGGCTGGACGCTCTACGACAACTTCACGATGTTCGCGGAGCGCGTCAACAAGCTCTCCGGCGGCCGGCTCAAGATCGAGACCCTCCCGGCCGGCGCCATCGTGCCCCCCTTCGAGCTCCTGGACGCCGTCCACAAGAAGGTCCTCGACGGGGCGCATTCCTGGGCGGCCTACTGGGTGGGCAAGAACAAGACCGCCGTCCTCTTCACCGGCGGCCCCGGCGGCACCTTCGGCATGGACTACATCGACGCCATGGGGTGGCTGTACGAGGGCGGCGGGCTCGATCTCTACAACGAGTTCTACCGCGACGTCCTCAAGGTCAATGTGGTGGCGATCCCGATCCTCCCGGCCGGCCCCCAGGCCTTCGGCTGGTTCAAGCGGCCCATCAAGAACCTGGCCGATCTCAAGGGCATGAAGTGCCGCCAGACGGGCATGGCCGCCGAGGTGTTCACCGCCATGGGGATGCGCACGGTGAACATGCCCGGCGGCGAGATCCTGCCGGCCGCCGAGCGCGGCGTCATCGACTGCGCCGAGTGGGTTGGCGGCGTCGAGGACCTCAAGGCCGGCTTCTACAACGTCTGGAAGTACCACTACACCCCCGGTATGCACGAGAACGTCACCATCGGCGAGCTGATCATCAATGGCGACGTCTGGAAGAGCCTGGCCCCGGATCTCCAGGAGATCATCAAGACGGCCTCGACCGAGACCTTCTTCCGCTGGTGGATGCGCTGGCAGCGCCAGAACGCCGACGCGCTGGTCGAGCTGCAGGAGAAGCACAAGGTCCAGATCCTCAAGACGCCCGATGACATCCTCTACGCGTTCCTCAAGGCCTGGGACAAGATCGCGGCGGACGAGGCCGCAAAGAACCCCTTCTTCAAGAAGGTGTGGGAGTCCCAGAAGCAGTATGCCTCCAAGGTCGTGCCGGCCAAGCGCTTCATGTTCCCCAACTACGACTTCGCCGCCAACTTCTACTGGCCGCCCAAGAAGTAGACCGAGCGCCGAGTCGGCCCGATCCGCCGGAAGGAGGGGCTAGCCCCCGACGCTAGCCCCTCCTTACTGAAACCGCCTGGACCCGAGGGAGGGTACTTTGCGAATGGTACAGCCGCCTGCGGCCATTCTGAAGACGATCAGGATCATTGACAGCATCAGCGAGTGGTCGGGCCGGGTGTTCTGCTGGATGGTCATCCCTCTCATGCTGGGCCTGAGCTACGAGGTGATCGCCCGCTACGTCTTCGACGCCCCCACCATCTGGGCCTATGAGGTGGCCTTCATGCTCTACGGGGGCCACTTCATGCTCGGGGCGGCCTACACGCTCCTCAAGAAGGGCCATATCCGCACCGACTTCTTCTACGAGCACTGGTCCCCGCGGCGGAAGGGGTGGGTGGACGCCATGAGCTACCTCTTCCTCTTCTTCCCGGGCCTGTTCTTCTTCCTCCTCGCCAGCTGGGACAATGCCTCCCATTCCTTCATCATCGGGGAGACGTCGGATGCGAGCCCCTGGCGGCCGATCCTCTGGCCCTTCAAGTTCGTGATGCCGGTGACGGCGGTGCTGCTCATCGCTCAGGGGGTGTCGGAGTTCCTCAAGAGCGCGTGGGCGGCGAAGACGGGCAGGTCGCTATGACCGGCGGCGAGATCCTCGGCCTGATCCTCCTGGCCTGTCTCATCGCCGGCATCTTCGTCGGCTTCCCCATCGCCTTCACGCTGCTGATCCTGGCGCTGGTCTTCGGCTACATCGGCTTCGGCGGCATCGTCTTCGACCTCATGGTCTTCCAGACGCTGGGGATGATGAAGGAGGAGACGCTGGCAGCCGTGCCACTCTTCATCTTCATGGGCCACGTCCTCGAGCAGGCGGGGCTCATGGAGCGGCTCTTCAAGTCCTTCCAGTTCATCCTGGCGCCGGTTCGCGGGTCGCTGTTCCTCGGCGTCCTCCTGACCGCCACCATCTTCGCCACGGCCACGGGCATCATCGGCGCCTCGATCACGGTCATGGGGCTCATGGCGGCGCCCGTCATGATCAAGGCGGGCTACGACACCAAGCTGTCGGCGGGGGTCATTGCCGCCGGGGGGACGCTCGGCATCCTCATCCCGCCCAGCGTCATGCTGGTGGTCATGGGGCCGGTGCTGGGGGTGTCCGTCATCCACCTCTTCGCCGCGGCCATCGTGCCCGGCGTGCTGCTCTCGGGCCTCTACATCGGCTACGCGATGGTGCGGAGCTTCATGAACCCGGCCCTCGGCCCGCCGCTGCCCCTCGAGCAGCGCGCCACCTCCTACTGGCAGATTCTCAAGGAGTTCGTGGCCGGCATCGTCCCGCTCGGAGGCATCATCTTCGCCGCGCTCGGCAGCATCATCTTCGGGCTGGCCACGCCCACCGAGGCGGCGGCCATGGGCGCTCTCGCGGCCACCGTGCTGACGGCGTGCTACGGCCGGCTCTCGGGAGAGGTGGTGCGGCGGGCGTCGATCCAGACGCTCCAGACCTCCAGCATGGTGCTCTTCCTCGCCGTGGCCTCCAACGTCTACGGCTCCGTCTTTACCCGCCTGGGCACCGGCACCTGGCTCGCCAACACCATGCTGGCGCTACCCGTCCCGCCCCTGGCGCTGATGGCCGTCCTGATGGGAGTCATCTTCCTCCTCGGGTGGCCGCTCGAGTGGCCGGCCATCATCCTCATCTTCCTCCCCATCTTCCTGCCGGTGGTCCAGGCGCTGAAATTCGACCTCGTGTGGTTCGGGACCCTCGTCGCCGTGAACCTGCAGACCGCGTTCCTCTCGCCCCCCGTGGCGATGGCCGCCTACTACCTCAAGGCGGTGGCCCCCACCTGGGAGCTGAGGGACATCTACCGGGGGATGTTCGACTTCATGGCGCTGCAGATGGTCGGCCTGCTCCTGCTCTTCTTCTTCCCCGAGATCGCCCTCTGGCTGCCCGGGGTGCTGTTCGGCAAGTAGGCCCGCGGCCGGCGCGGAGGTCGTGCTAGTATCCGCTTCGAGAACCGGGTGCTGCGGGGCGCCGCTGGCTGTGGCGCTCCGCTCGGAGCGGCCATGGCGGCAGCCCCCCTCGCTCCTGCGTGCCGAGCATGGCCTCGGCGACGAGATCCGCAGTGCCGCCACGCGTCAAGGATGCGCGTGTCTCCACCCCCCGGTGCCGTTCACCCCCAAAGGAGGACTGACATGGAGACAAGGACTCGCCGAGACTTCCTGAAGACAGGGGCAGCCGGAGCGGCCGCCGCCTCGGTACTGGGCTTTCCGCATGTCGCGCGGGCCCAGACCAAGCTGACATTCGGGCTATGGGACCACTGGGTGCCCGGGGCCAACGACGTGCTGAAGGGCATCGTCACGGACTGGGGCAAGGGCAACCGGGTGGACATCACCATCGACTTCATCACGTCCATCGGCAACAAGCTCCAGCTCACCGGGGCCGCCGAGTCCCGGGCCGGGGCCGGCCACGACATCATCGCCTTCTCCACGTGGGACGGCACCTTCTACAAGGACAAGCTCGAGCCCATGAGCGACGTGGCCGAGGCCCTCATCAAGAAGTACGGCCCCTTCAACGAGAACGCCACGTACCTGAGCAAGCAGGACGGGCGGTGGGTCACGCTGCCCTCCCCCATCGGCTCCCACACCTACCCGCACGAGACCCGGATGGACTACTTCAAGCAGCATGCGGGGGTGGACGTCCAGGACATCTTCCCGGCGGACGTCAAGAAGCGTGACAAGAAGAAGGTGGACGGCTGGGACTGGAAGGCCTTCCTGGCCGTGGCCAAGAAGGTCAACGCCGCCGGCTTCCCCATCGGCGCCTCCATCGCCGAGAACACCGACTCCAACGACTGGCTGGGGCCGCTCTTCGCCTCCCACGGCTCCTTCCCGATGGACAACAAGGGCAACATCACCATCGACTCCCCGGCCACCCTGGAGGTCATCGAGTACCTGCGGGAGCTCACCCAGCACATGCCGAAGGACATCTACGGCTGGGACGACGCCTCCAACAACCGCTGGTTGATCTCGGGCAAGGGCTCGACCATCTTCAACCCGCCCAGCGCCTGGGCGGTGGCCAAGCGCGACCAGCCGGCCGTCGCGGCCCAGGTCTGGCACCACGACGTCCCGCGCGGCCCCAAGGGCCGCTACCGGGGCTCGCTCCCCTTCACGTGGGGCATCTGGAAGTTCAGCAAGGAGAAGAAGGTCGCCAAGGATCTGCTCCTGTTCCTGTCGGACCGGGAGACCCAGTGGAAGCTCATCACGGCCTCCCAGGGCTACGACTTCCCGCAGATCATGTCCTTCCAGGATCACCCCGTCTGGAAGGAGATCGGCCCGCCCGTGGGCGGCCAGTACAACTACCCGGTCCGTGGCGACGAGAAGCTCATCGTCGCCGGCTGGCCGGCGAAGCCGGAGTTCGGGGCCCAGGTCTACTCCAAGTGGCTGCTCCCCACCATGGTGGGCAAGGTCACGTCCGGCGGCACGAAGCCCCAGGACGCCGTCAAGTGGGCCGCCGGCGAGCTGGAAGGCTACAAGCGGGGGTAGCACGCATTGCGCCTGGGCCCCAACGGCACCGTCCTTGACGCCGCCGCGCCTGCGCGCGCTCTCCCCGCGCGGGCGCGGTGGCGCCGCCGCCTCCGGTCCCGGGCGGCCATCGGGCTCCTCATGTGCCTGCCCCTGGTCGCCCTGATCGGCGGGCTGGTGGCCTACCCCTTCTTCTACTCGATCTACCTCAGCATGCTGAACAAGCGGGAGACGGCCTTCATCGGCCTGGACAACTTCCGCTTCCTGATGACCCGGGACGTGTTCTGGCAGGTGGTCCAGACCTCGTTCGTCTTCACCGGGCTGGCGGTGTTCTGGAAAGCCGTGCTCGGGTTCACGCTGGCCCTCGTCATCCACACGGTCCCCACCGGCGGCCAGCGCATCTGGCGCGGCCTGTCGCTCATCCCCTGGGTCATGCCGCTGGCGCTGTCGAGCCTCGGGTGGTGGTGGATCTACGAGCCCACCCACAGCGCGCTCAACTGGCTCCTGGTGCTCATCGGCATCAGCCCCAAGCCGTGGCTCTCGGACCCGTACTGGGCCAAGGTCGCCGTGATCCTGGTCAACGTGTGGTACGGCACCCCCTTCTTCATGATCACCTATCTGGCGGGGCTCAAGTCCATCCCGGCGGAGCTCTTCGAGTCCTCGGCCATCGACGGCGCCAGCGGGCTCCAGCGCCTGCGGCACATCACGCTGCCCATGCTCAAGAGCATCATCGCCATCACGATGCTCTTCTCGACCATCGTGACGCTGGCGACCTTCGACATCGTGCGCGTCCTCACCCGGGGCGGCCCGCGGCAGTCGACGCACATGTTCGGCACCTACGCCTTCGAGCTGGGCATCGCCTCGGGCGACGTGCCGCTGGGAGCCGCCGTGTCGCTCTTCATGTTCCCGATCCTGGCCGTCTCGGCCTTCTTCATCCTTCGCGGGATCCGCCGGAGCACCGTGTGATCCGGACCAAGCGCGCCCGGCGGGCCCTGACGCTCCTGGTCTGCTACGGGGTCATCGCGGGCTTCGTGGTCTTCTTCCTGTTCCCGCCCTACTGGATGGCCATCACCTCCTTCAAGACCAACCAGGAGATCGAGAGCCTGGAGGGCATCCCGCTCATCATCCAGCACGGCGCGACCCTCAGGCACTACCGGGACCTGTTCGCCAAGACCGACTTCCTGCTCTACTTCATGAACTCGGTCCTGGTGACGGTCCCCGTGGTCTTCTTCTCGATGGTCATCAGCGTGCTGGCGGCCTACGCGCTGTCCCGGCTGGGGTTCGCCGGGGCCGGCGTGATCGGCACCGGCGTGTTCCTCGTCTACCTCGTGCCCGACTCCCTGCTCTTCATCCCGCTGTTCAAGATCATCGGGGCGCTCGGGCTCCTGAACTCCAAGTGGTCGCTCGTGCTCGTCTACCCAACGCTGATCGTGCCCTTCTGCACCTGGCTCCTGATCGGCTACTTCGCCTCGATCCCCAAGGAGCTCGACGAGGCCGCGCTGGTGGACGGCGCGGGCCACCTGCAGATGCTCGTGCTCATCTTCCTCCCCGTGGCCGTGCCGGGTCTCATCGCCGCCACCATCTTCGCGTTCACGGTGTCGTGGTCCGGCTTCCTGTACCCGCTGGCCTTCATCTTCTCGAGCGGCGAGCAGGTGCTCACGACCGGGACCGTGACGAGCCTGATCAAGGGGGATGTCTACCACTGGGGCGGGCTCATGGCCGGCGCGCTCCTGGCCTCCCTGCCGCCGGTGCTGCTCTACGTGTTCCTGATGGACTACTATATCTCGGGCCTGACCGCCGGCAGCACCAAGGGCTGAGGCCTGCACTTCGAGACAGGAGACCGATCCATGGCACAGGTCGTCCTCAAGGATCTCAACAAGAAGTATGACGAGGTCCACGCCGTCAAGGACGTGAACCTCACCATCCGCGACAAGGAGTTCATGGTCTTCGTGGGCCCGTCGGGCTGCGGCAAGACCACGACGCTCCGGATGGTGGCGGGCCTGGAGGAGATCACCGCGGGCGAGATCCAGATCGGCGACCGGATCGTCAACGACCTGCCACCCAAGGACCGCGACATCGCCATGGTGTTCCAGAACTACGCCCTCTACCCGCACATGAGCGTGTACGACAACATGGCCTTCGGCCTCAAGATGCGGAAGTTCCCCAAGGCGGAGATCGCCAAGCGCGTGCAGGATGCGGCGGAGATCCTCGGCATCCAGGAGCTGCTGAAGCGCAAGCCGCGGCAGCTCTCCGGCGGCCAGCGGCAGCGCGTGGCGGTGGGCCGGGCCATCGTGCGGCACCCGCAGGTGTTCCTGTTCGACGAGCCCCTGTCCAACCTCGACGCCAAGCTCCGCGTGCAGATGCGCGTGGAGCTCAAGCGGCTTCACGAGCGTCTCGAGACGACCGCCATCTACGTCACCCACGACCAGGTGGAGGCCATGACCCTCGGCAGCCGGGTGGTCGTGATGAAGGACGGCTGGGTGCAGCAGGTGGGCGAGCCCATGGAGATCTACGGCAAGCCGCAGACCCGGTTCGTGGCGGGCTTCATCGGTTCCCCTGCCATGAACTTCATCCCGACCACGATCGCCGAGGCCGGCGGCTCGCTCTATGCCGAGGCCCCGGGGCTCAAGACCAGGGTGCCGCCGGCGCAGGCCGGCAAGCTCGCGGCCTACAAGGGCCAGACCGTCACGCTCGGCGTCCGCCCGGAGGACCTGCGCGTCGGGTCGAGCGGCGAGTCCCCGGACTTCGCCTTCGACGCGGTGGTGGACGTGGTGGAGCCGCTGGGGGCCGAGATCCTGCTCAACACCACCGTGGCCGGGCAGTCCGTGGTGGCGCGCGTGGAGCCCATGGTCCGGACGCGCCCGCACGAGAAGGTCCGGCTCGTTTTCGTCTCCGAGCGCATCCACTTCTTCGACCCGAAGACCGAAGAAGTCATCCGCTGACGACCGTGGGGCCCCTCGTCGTCGCCCTGGCGGTTCTGGTCGGCCTGGGCGCGGCGGGCACCTGGCCCGCCCGGGCCGCCGAGCCCCTCGTCATCGGGGAGATCAACCCGCGCACCGGGGCCCTGGCGCTCCAGGGGCAGAGCATCCACCAGGGCATCGTCCTCGCCGTCGAGGAGCAGAACGCGCGCGGCGGCATCGGCGGCCGCCCGGTCGCGCTCATCTCCCGCGACGACGAGGGCAAGCCCGAGCGGGCGCTGGCGGCCGCCGAGGAGCTCACGGGCCGCCAGCGGGCCGTGGCGCTGATCGGCGGGTACGTGGACAGCCTGGTGGGGCCCATCGGGGAGGTCGCCGACCGGGCCCGCGTCCCCTATCTGGCCACGGCCTCCCTCGACGAGCGGCTCACCCAGCGCGGCAACCGCTACTTCTTCCGCATCTCGAGCCTCAACACCTATGTCCGCGTGACGACGGGCATCGTCCAGGACGTCTTCAAGGCCGAGCGCGTGGCCATCCTGTACTCGCAGACCCCCGGGGCCTCGCAGCTCGCCCGCCGCCAGAAGGACCTCTTCGAGCGCACGGGGATCCGGGTCGTGGTCTTCGAGCCGTTCAGCCCCGGCCTCTCGGACTTCACCCCGCTCCTGGCGCGCGTCCGAGACCAGCGGGCCGACGTCCTCCTGTCGGACACGTTCTTCGCCGATCACCTGCTCCTGGTGCGCCAGATGGCGCAGACCGGGATCCGGATCAGGGCCTTCCTGGGAGCCTTCGGCATGGAGTTCCCGAACGTGATCCGCGAGCTGGGGCCGGCCAGCGAGGGGCTGTACGGGACGACCTCCTGGCAGCCGGGCGTCACGCTGGGGGGCCGCAACGCCGACTCCCGCGCCTTCATCGACGCCTACGCGAAGCGCTTCGGGAGCCCGCCCGTCCCGCTGAGCATGCACGGCTATGCTGCCGCCCGCGCGCTCCTGGCTGCCCTCGAAGGGCTGGCGCGCCGGGGCACGCCGATCTCGGGGGAAGGCGTGCGCGACGCCCTGGCCGCGGTGGATCTCGAGACGCCGCTGGGACGGGTCA
>MGBT01000101.1:20840-26537 GCA_001788395.1 Candidatus Rokubacteria bacterium GWA2_70_23 | reverse complement strand
CTAGAGCGAAGCAGGCGCCGCGACGGACACCTGTACGGTGGTACCCAACCCACGGATATCAGCATGATCAACCGTCGCTGTTACAGGCTCCGCCTCTTCCGATGGCTCGAGTCCCTACCATGACGCCACACGATCCAACCGCGAAGGACGGGCCGAACGGCACGGCCGTCACCCCCAGCGTCCGTGCGCGCGCCCCCGAGAGCCGGCGGCGTGAAGGCACTTGGGCGCCCGGCCCACGAAACCGACCGCCGTAGAGGGCTCACAATCGACGATCGCCAAGGGGGGCGCTATCGCGGTATCCCCCCACAGAGCTCCATCGCGCCGCCTACGATCACCCCGGCGTCTACGGCATCGGGGCCGATATACAACGGCGCAACGGCACGCCCGGTCCTGGCGTTACCGGGATACTTGACAGTGGAAGTCATATCAACTCTCGCGGTCAGCGGTCAGCGGCCGGCGCAGCCGATTCGCTGCACCGAGAGGTCCGGCGCGACGCCGCCACGTGCTCAGGCGGCATAGCGGATGATCTCAACCTCGGCCCCGCTATCGACCCGAGCCAAGATCTCGTCGACCTGGCTGAGTACCCCGTCCTCGATCACGTATTCCGGGCAATTCCCGCACTGCATGACCGGAAGGTTCTTGAGGATCACAATGCTCGTCTCCCGGACCTTGAAGGGCAGATCCGTCCTCGTCGCCGCCAGTTCGGCCCCACACACCGTACATCTCATGGCTTCCGTCCCCTTGTCTTCATGTCGGGCTGCCACTCCCGCGGATCGGGGCGGTAGGATGTCACCACGCGAACATTATCGCCCTCAATGTCCGCCGCGAATAGCACGTGCAACGCCTCCGACCCGTGCCGGGCCAGGAGCAGGTAGCTTGGTAGGTGCTTGTCGTCCGGGTACGCCTCAACCAGCTCGTATGTGTCCACGGACGCCAAGATCGTCTCGCGGGGAATGAAGCGGCTCGCAAGACGCATGTTCACATGGTAGGTCCACAGGATTCGCCCTCGCCGAACGCAGTTCTGGATGAATCCGATCGGATCGTCGGGAAGCCTTCGCTCACGAGCCACTCCATCGTCTCCGTCGGACTTCAGTCCGTGTGCGCCGAGCGTTCCGGCTGAGCAGCCGGCGTAGCCGGTCCGCTCAAGTCGGAGGTTAGGCGGCGATTGATGTCCAATACCTCGCCGAGCCAGTCGCGAAGTGCGACGGTGACGGCCTCGGGCCGCTCGATCGTGGGCAAGTGGCCACAGTCATCGAGAACAACGAGGCGGGATCGCGGCATCCGCGCGGCCATCGTCGTGCCATGCGTGACTGGGGAGACCGCGTCGTCTCGACCCCACAGCAGGAGCGTCGGGCACCTCATCCGCCGAAGGTCATCGCGCCGGTCACGCCGTCCGAGCAGCGAGGCGTTCTGCCGCTGGAGGACCGCGACACCGAGACGCCGGGCCATTCTCTGGAACGCCGATCGGGCGGCTGGCGCGTTGGGCCCCTCTGGATACACGATGCGCTCGGCTAGCTCCTCCACGACCGCTTCAAATTCCCCCAGCCGTACTCGGTCAGTCAGCCGGCGGCCACCGTCAGGGTCGCCGTGCGGTCCTGGGTTGCAGCCCATCAGCCACAGCCCGGCCACGCGTGCCGGAGCTGTCGCGGCGACCTCAAGGGCGAGATTGCCGCCGTACGAAGTTCCCGCAAGCAGAAATCGCGCTGGGGCGCCCCGCAGGACTGCAGCGGCAGCCTCGGCCATGCTCGCCGCAGCGATGACCAACGGCAGCGGCTCCAAGAGGTCACGCACGGCCCCGATCTGCTGTCTATACAGCTCCTCGTCACAGAGCATCGCTGGCAACAGGACGAGGTGCCGTACGCTTTGGTCCGCCACAGTCGTCTCGCCTTTCCGGCTAACTCGAAGTCGTTTGTTCTGGACGCGCCAACTATAGCCTGCGCGTCCGCGCCGGGCAAGGCGGGTCTCGGTGGCTCTGGTCCGACACGGGCTCCGCAAGGGCCTTCCGACCATCATCCCTGTGCCTCGCTCTGATCTCGTCGCATGATGGACAAGAGCGAATCCGCGCGGTCTTCCCCGGTCGTCGGCCAGGACGCCGTGGAGATCGAGCGCACCGGACCTGATGTCGGGCCCCGTGCGGTGTCAGCGACTCGACCGCGGGGCCAAGACGTGGTCCCGAAACCGCCGGGCGGGGGCGAGGGAATGAGTGCTGTCGCGGCGGGGAACCCGGTGGACGACGCGCGGGCCAGGGGGTGACGCGGCGAGCGGGGCGCCGCGGCGCGGAGCGCGCGGCCCCGGAACGTAGCGCGTTCCATCGGCGGTAGCCGGGCCGTTCGCGTGGTCGAGCGACGGCGCGCGCCGGAGCGGGCACCGTGGGGCGCTCGGCGCGGCAGGAGCCCTGGTCCCCGGTACACTGCCGTCGGCCGACGCGGTCCAGGGAGGCGCTCCGGCTCCTCACCGGTCGCTGACCTCCTCGCCCGCCTCACCCGAGAGCCTCGCGCGCAGGCGGCGGAACTCGGCGATGGCCCGGTCCTCGTCGGGGCCGAACCGGTAGATGAAATTGTTCAGGTAGCTCGCCACCTGGCCCTCGTCGAAGCCCGTGTCGCGCCGTCGCGCAGCGATGGCCGGGATCGCCTGGATGCCCCGGTCCAGGGCGTCACCAAGCGCCGTCTCGAAACCGCGCCGCTCGGTGTCCGGCACGGCGGCGCGGATGCTCCAGCGGGCGAAGACGCAGGGCAGTCCCGTCCACTCATGCCAGTCGCCCGCGATGTCGAGGACATGCTTCCATGGGCGCCCGGTCTTGGCCTCGCGGATGGCCTTGTCGCCGATGAGCAGCACGGCGTCCGCGGGCTCGTCCGGCCCCACCCAGGCCCGGGGCGCGACCCTGTGCTTGCAGGCCAGGAGGATACGGAGCAGCTCCACCGAGGTCGCGGTCTCGTCGGTGACGCCGATGACGGCGCCGTCCAGCTCAGCCACCGCGCGGTCGGAGAAGAGCAGCACGCTGCGCACGGGCCCGGCGCTGGCGATGCCGAAGGGCAGCGGCGCCAGGCTGTCCTCGAGGCGGAGCGCATCCATGAGCGAGAGCGGCGCGGCGTCTAGCACCCCCGCGGCCATGGCCTGGCCCAGCGCCCGCGGTGTGAGCGGGATCAGCTTCACGCCGGCGAGATGGGTGAAGAAGGGCTCGCAGTTGAGGTACGGGATCTGGCCGATGCGGAGCATGAGCGGTCGTGTCCTCTCACGGGTGATGGCGGCGCATGACGGTGGCGAAGCGCGCCCGGATCGTGTCCTCGGCCTCGTGGTGGCGGTCGCGCACCACCCAGCGGCCCCCGACCATCACGTCGCGCACCGGGTTGCCGCCGGCCATGCCGCCCGAGATGACCCAGGCGTCCAGCACCGTTCGCGGCGTCTGGCCCAGGAGCGCGGGCGCCTCATCGTCGAGCACGACGAGGTCGGCGCGCAGGCCCGGGGCGATGGCGCCCACGGGCTGCGCCAGCGACTGGGCACCGCCACGGCGGGCGCCGTCGAAGAGCACCCGGCCCGGGCTCTCTGTGGCCTCGTCTCCGGGCGTGACCACCACGTTGCGGAGCCGGTGGTGGAGGCGCTGGCCGTACTCGAGCATGCGCAGCTCGTCGGCTGCCGAGATGAGCGTGTTGGAGTCGCTGCCGATGCCGAAGCGTCCCCCCGCGCGGTGATAGCCGCGCAGCCTGAAGCGCCCGTCGCCGAGATTGGCCTCGGTGAGGGGGCAGAGCCCCGCGATGGCGCCGGCACGGGCCATCCCTTCGCGCTCGGCGTCGGTCACGTGCGTGGCATGCACGAGCGTCCAGCGCCGATCGAGGCCCGCCTTGGCCAGCAGCCACTCGACGGGCGCCGCACCGAGCCCGGCTCGGCACTCCTCGACCTCTTCCGTGCGCTCGGCGGCATGGATGTGCACGGGGCCCTCGGGCACCGCCCGGAGGAGCCGCAGGAGGAGATCGGCGGGGACGGCGCGCAGGCTGTGAGGCGCGATGCCCACCATGACCTGCGGCCGCAGGGTCTCCACGAGCGAGAGATAACCGTCGAGGTCGAGGAGGAACCGGCGCTGCTCATGCAGGGGAGGCTGCCCGATCCCCCCGCTGGCGTACAGCACGGGGAGCATGGTGAGCCCGATTCCGACCGTGCGCGCGGCGGCCACGATCCGCTCCGACATCTCCGCGGGGTTCGCATAGGGCCGGCCGTCGGGCTGGCGGTGCACGTAGTGGAACTCGGCGACGCTGGTGAAGCCTGAGCGCAGCATGTCGAGATAGGCCTGCGCCGCCAGCGCCTCCATGTCGTCGGGGTCCAGCGCCAGCATGAACCGGTACATCGCCTCGCGCCAGGACCACAGGGTCTCGACGGCGAACCCGGGCGCCAGGCGGTCCACATAGCCGACGAGCCCGCGGTGGAAGGCGTGGGAGTGGAGATTCGGCATGCCCGGGATGACGTAGCCGGCGATGGGCTCGGCGCCCTCGATGAGGAGAGGGCCCGCGGTGGCGATGGTCCCGTCCGGCGCGACGTCGATGTAGCCCGGGGAAACCCAGCCCGTGTCCAGCAGCAGGTGGTCGGCGCGGTAGGCTGTCATCGCTCCACCACCACCTGGCCGCGCTTGATCACGCGCTCGACGAGGTTGGAGCCGATGCGGTAGGCGATGTCCTCGTGGCGCGTGACCCCAAGGATCAGCACGTCCGCCTGCTTGCCAGGTTCGAGAGAGCCCAGTACGACTCCCAGTTCCGCGCGCATTTGCCGATGCCGCCGTAGATGATCAGCCGCTCGGGATGCTCGGCGTTCTCCATGTTGTTCTCGAGGAGGCGCAGGATCGTCTCCTGCTTCCAGCCCTTGCAGCGGAGCACCGGGCCCCGCTGGGCGCGCACGGAGTAGAGGATCTGCGGGCGATCGGTGCTGGCGGCCATGTCACGGGTCTCCCTATCGGCTGCGAGATCGGAGCGAGTGGTGGCGCGGGACCCGATGCTAGCACCCCGCCGCGGAGAGCGTCAACGCGCCTATCCGCCGAGGTAGGCGGTCCTCACCGCCGGATCGGCGAGGAGGGCCTCCCGCGCTCCCGCGTGGACGATCCGACCCGCCTCGAGCACGTATGCCCGGTTCACGATCCCGAGCGCCTGCCGCGCGTTCTGCTCCACCACGAGCATGGTCAGGCCGTCCGCCACGAGGGCCTCGATGGTGGCGAAGACGCGCCCCACCAGGATGGGCGCCAGGCCGAGAGAGGCCTCGTCGATGAGCAGGAGCCGCGGGCGCCGCATGAGCGCCCGCCCGATGGCGCACATCTGCTGCTCCCCGCCAGACAGCGTCTTCGCCATCTGCCGGGTCCGCTCGCGCAGGACCGGGAAGAGAGTCCAGACGCGCTCGAGGTCCTGCCTCACGGCATCCCGGTCGCGGCGCCCATGAGCGCCGGCCCGGAGATTGTCCTCGACGGTGAGGTTGGGAAAGAGGCGGCGCCCCTCGGGCACCCAGGCGAGGCCGCGGCGGGCGCGCTCCGCTGGGCCCATGGGGCCGAGTGGCTGTCCGTCGAGCTCGATCCGACCCTCGGATGGAGCGACGAGGCCCATCACGGTCTTGAGGATCGTCGTCTTGCCCGCTCCGTTGGCGCCGAGCACGGCCACGGCCTCGCCGGCCCGCACCTCGAAGGAGACGCCGCGCACCGCCTCCATCTCGCCGTAGCGCACGTGG
>MGBT01000101.1:596-20685 GCA_001788395.1 Candidatus Rokubacteria bacterium GWA2_70_23 | reverse complement strand
AGCGCCAGCGCGCGGGCCACCTCGAGCCGCTTGAGCATACCGAGGGGCAGGAGCCCCGCCTTGCGATCCGCCGCGGCCGCGAGCCCGACGCGGTCGAGGAGCGCCTGCGCCGCGCGCCGTGGCGCGGCGGTGCGCCACGACCGGAAGATGGCGCCGAAGCCTCCGTACTCGGTGTGGCCCAGCGCCACGCGCACGTTGTCGAGCGCGCTGAGTCCCCGGAAGGGCTTCACGATCTGGAAGGTGCGTCCGATGCCGAGCCGGGCCAGCGTATGCGGAGCGCGGCCCGTGATCGGGCGGCCGTCGAAGACGATGCGGCCGGCATCGGGGAGCGTGAAGCCGGAGAGGCAGTGGAAGCACGTGGTCTTGCCGGCGCCGTTGGGCCCGAAGAGCCCGAGGATCTCGCCGGGCGCGACGGTGAACGAGACGTCGTCGAGCGCCGTGACCCCGGCGAAGCGCTTCGTGAGTCCCGCGACCTCGAGGAGCGGCATCAGGCCGCCGCGCGCCGGCGGAGGATGCGCCAAAGCCAGCTCTCGTCGCCCACGAGCCCGTGGGGCGCCCACCGCATGAGCGCCAGCAGGATCGCGCCGTAGGTGAGCATGCGGTAGTCGGCGAGCGGCCGGAACAGCTCGGGGAGCACGCCGAGGACGACGGCGCCCAGGATCGCGCCGCGGTTGGTGCCGATGCCGCCCAGGACCAGCATGCAGAGGATCGTGATCGAGAAGGGGAAGCCGAAGTCGCCGGCGGAGATGAAGGTGAGGTAGTGGGCGTAGAGGCTGCCGGCGAGCCCGGCGAGCGCGGTGCCGCTGCTGAACGCCAGGATCTTGAAGCGCCGCACGTCCACGCCGGCGGCGCGCGCGCTGTCCTCGTCCTCGCGCGTCGCCATCAGCGCCAGCCCCGCCCACGAGCGCAAGAGCCACAGATTGACGCCGAGCGCCAGGACCAACCCGGCCAGCGTGAGGACCAGGAAGCCCGGCTTGGCAAGGGGCCCGCCGAACCACCGGGGCGACGGGATGCCGCCGATCCCGAAGGAGCCGCCGAAGAACGGGAAATACAGGAACACGCCGACCACCACGAAGTTGATGCCCATGGTGGTGATGGCCAGGAAGTCCTCGCGCACCCGGATGGCGGCGGCGCCGACGAGCGCCCCCGCCACGCCGGCGGTGAGGCACGCGGCCACGAGCGCCGGCCAGAAGTCCCACCCGTAGGTGACGGTCAGGATGGCGGCGGTATAGGCGCCGATGCCGAGAAAGGCGGCGTGGCCCAGCGAGATCTGGCCGGCGATGCCGGTGATCGTGTTGAGCCCGAGCGTCAGGATGCAGTAGATCCCGACGAGCGTGGCGACCGTGTAGAGGTACACGCGCTACTTGACGCCGAGCAGACCCTGCGGTCGGGCCAGGAAGACGGCGATCATGGCCAGGAACGCCCAGGCATCGCGGGGCAGGGGGAACTCGACGAAGCCGATGACGAGAGTCTCCACGAGCCCGATGACGAGGGCTCCGAGCACGGTGCCCGGGATGGAGCCGAGCCCGCCGAGCACGATGATGGCAAGCCCCTTGTAGCCGGCCACGTCGCCCATGGTGGGCGAGACGGAGTTGTAGTAGATGCCCACCAGCATGCCGGCCGCTCCCGCCAGCGCGCTGCCGATGGCGAAGTTGGCCATGACGACGCCGCGGACGCGCATCCCGCACGCGGCGGCCATCTCCTGATCCTGGCTCGCGGCGCGCAGCGCCAGCCCCAGCGCCGTGCGCGTGAGCATGAGCCAGAGCGCGATCAGGAGTCCGGCGGTGAGCGCCATGACCAGGAGCTGAGGCGGCGTGACGAGGAGCGGCCCCCGGCGGATCTCGGGGAGCTGGAGCGGCACGGCGAAGGCGTAGGGCTCGGGTCCCGCGACGATGCGGTAGAGCTCCTCGAGCCCGATGAACAGGCCGATGGAGGCGATGAGGGTCGCGATGGGGGGCTTGCCGAGGAGCGGCCAGTACACCCAGCGCTCCATCGCGAGCCCCGCCACGACCGCCGCCAGCATGGCGCCGGCCAGCGCCAGCCAGAAGCTGCCCGTCGCCTGGTACACCGCGAGCCCGCCGTAGCCGCCCAGGGTGAAGACGGCGGCATGCGCGATGTGCAGCACCCGCAGCACGCCGTAGACCATGGTGAGCCCCAGCGCCATGAGCGCGTAGAGGCTCCCCACGGTCAGCCCGTTGATCAGCTGCTGGACCAGCGTCGCTGTCACTGCACCGGTGGCGTGATCACCTCGGGATTGTCGATGATGGCGAAGGAGCGGACCTTGCCGTCCCTGATGATCTGGATCTGGACGGGCTTGGTCACCTCGCCCTTCGTGAAGATGAAGGCGGCGCCGGTCACGCGGCCGAAGTCGTTGTCCACCGTGAGCACGGCGATCTTTCTGGCCTTCTGCAGCTTCACCGCGGACTCCGCGGCGGCCCAGCCCTCGACCTGGCCGAGATAGCCGTTGCGGAAGACGCAGGGGCCGGCCTTGGTCACGTCTGGGTGGACGGCATAGGCCACGGTCATCGGCAGCCCCGCCTTGGCGAAGATAGGGGCCGTCACGCGGCTCGGCATGGAGTAGGAGCCCGAGGCGTCAGAGCGCGATTTGACACGCGGGGGCGACGCCTGAGATAACCGGTCCGGATGCCTGTATGGCGAAAAACGACGTGGCGACTGCGGAGGCGACAGCCGTGAAGTGCGTGATCTGCAAGCTTGGAGAGACGCGGCCCGGCACGGCGACCATCACGCTCTCACGCGACGGCACCACCCTGGTGGTCAAGGGAGTTCCGGCGAGCGTGTGCGCCAACTGCGGTGAAGAGTACGTGGATGAGGGCACGGCGGCGCGGCTGCTGCGCACAGCGGAGGAGGCCGCGCGTGCGGGTGTCCAGGTGGACGTGCGGGAATACGTCGCCGCATAGGCGGTCACCGAGACAGTCGCCCGCTGCTCGCTGGGCGGCACGTGTGGCCTACTGGAGGCGCCCGATCGCGGCCTCCACCGAGGCCAGGACGGCGCCCGCCTCCACGAGGGCCAGCGCCGCGGCGAGATCGTCGTGGAGGAAGCGGTCCGTGTCCAGATGAGGGATACGGGCGCGCACCGCCGCGTGGGCGGCGCGGCTGCCCACGCCGGGAGCGAGCGGCTGGCGGAGATCGAGCGCCTGCGCGCCGAGCAGCAGCTCGATGGCCAGCACCTGGCGGACGTGCCCCGCCACCTTCCGCGCCTTGAGCGCCGCGCCCGCGCCCATGGAGTTGTAGTCCTCCTGGAGCCCAGAGGTCGGGATGGAGTCGGCGCTGGCCGGATGGCTCCAGGCCCGGCACTCCGACACCAGCGCCGCGGCCACGTACTGGGCGATCATGTAGCCCGAGTGGAGCCCCCCGTGCGGCGACAGGAAAGCCGGCAGGCCCTCACTCGTGAGCGGGTTGACGAGCCGGTCGATCCGCCGCTCGGAGATGCCGGCGAGCTGGGTGAGACCGAGCGCCAGCGTGTCGAGCGCCAGCGCCAGGGGCTCGCCGTGGAAGTTGCCCCCGGAGAGGACGATCCCGCCGCCGCCCTCCCCGTCCAGGAAGAGCAGCGGGTTGTCGGTGACGCTGTTGATCTCCCGCTCGAGGATCTCGCGCGCGAAGCGGATGGCCTCGCGGCAGGCGCCGTGGACCTGCGGCATGCAGCGGAGGCTGTAGGCGTCCTGCACGCGCGTGCAGTCGCGGTGGGAGGCGATGATCGCGCTGTCCGCGGTCAGGGCGCGCAGGTTGGCGGCCGAGGCGAGCTGTCCCGGATGCGGGCGGAGCGCGTGGATGCGCGCGTCGAAGGCGGCATTGGAGCCCATGAGGGCTTCCAGGCTCATGGCTCCGGCGATGTCGGCGAGGCGGGCCAGCCCGAGCGCATCGTGAGCCAGGAGCACCCCCAGCCCGGTCATGAGGTGCGTGCCGTTCAGGAGCGCGAGCCCTTCCTTCATCTCGAGCACGAGCGGCTCGATCCCGGCGCGCCCGAGCGCCTCGCGGGCCGGCAGCCGCGTGCCGGCCACCGTCGCCTCGCCCTCGCCGATGAGACACGCCGCCACGTGAGCGAGGGGGGCGAGGTCGCCGGAGGCGCCGACGGAGCCGCGCTCGGGGATCACCGGCAGCACGCCGCGGTTCAGGCACCCGGCGAGCGTCTCGACGACGGCGGGCCGCACGCCCGAGTGCCCGCGGGCGAGCGAGGCCGCCAGGAGCAGGAGCACCGCGCGCGTCTCGCTCTCCCCCAGCGGGGCGCCGACGCCGGCCGCATGCGAGAGGACCAGGTTCCGCTGAAGCTCACGGCGCGACTCGTGGGGGATGAAGGTGTCCTTGAGCTTGCCGACGCCCGTCGTGACACCGTAGACCGGCTGGCCGCTCCGGTCGATGGTGTCCAGCGCGACGCGCCCGCGCTGGAGCCGCTGCGCCGCCTCGGGATCCAGCAGGACGGGAGCGCGGTCGCGGGCGACGGCCGCCACGTCGGCCATCTCGAGCCTTCCTCTACCGAGGACGACGGTCGTCACGCCTCCCACACCACGCTCCCGCGCTTGATGACCCGGGCCACGTGGTTGACGCCGTAGAAGTAGGGGATGCGCTCCCAGGTCGGCGCATCGGCGAGGAGGAGATCGCAGAACTTGCCGGGGCGGAGCGAGCCGATCTCCGCCTCGAGCCCCATCGCATGCGCGGCGTTGAGCGTGACGCCGAGGAGGGCCTCCTCCATGGTCATCTTCATCTGGCTCACGGCCATGGTCATGACGAGCTGGAGGTTCAGCCCCATCGACGAGCCCGGGTTGAAGTCGCTGGCCAGCGCCACGCGCAACCCGGTCTCGAGGAAGGCGCGCGCCGGGGCGTAGGGCAGGCCCAGGAAGAACGCGGTGCCCGGCAGCAGCGCCGCCGTGACGCCGGCCGCCTTCATGCGCGCGATGTCCTCGACGCGGGCCTTGAGGAGATGATCGGCCGAGAGCGCCCCCACCTCCGCGGCCAGCCCGGCGCCGCCGAGGGTGACGAACTCATCGGCGTGGAACTTGGCGCGGAGCCCGAGCCGGGCGCCCGCCTCGAGGATCCGGCGGGACTCCGCCACCGAGAAGACGCCCTCCTCGCAGAACACGTCCACGTAGCGGGCGAGCCCGCGCCGCGCCACCTCGGGCAGCATCTCCTCCACCACCAGGTCCACGTAGGCATCGGTGCGCCCCTTGAACTCGGGCGGCACCTCGTGCGCCCCGCAGAAGGTTGGCACGACCGTGACCGGGTGCCCGGCGTCGAGCCGCCGGATGGCTTCGAGCATCTTGGACTCGTCGGCCGTGGTGAGCCCGTAGCCCGACTTGGCCTCGCAGGTGGTGGTGCCGTGGCGGAGCATCAGGTCGAGGCGCGGCCGGCCGAGCGCCACCAGCTCGTCCACGCTCGCCGCGCGCGTGGCGCGCACCGTGGAGAGGATGCCGCCGCCCGCCGCCGCGATCTCCTGGTAGGTGGCCCCGCGCGCCCGCATGGCGTACTCGTGCTCGCGCGAGCCGGCGAAGACGAGGTGGGTGTGCGAGTCCACGAAGCCGGGCAGGGCCACCCGGCCTCCGGCGTCCACGACGCGGGCCGCGGCGCACCGCACGACCTCACCATCCAGCCGCGCATCTGGGCCGATCCAGCAGATGCGCCCGCCGGCGGCCGCCACGGCGCCCCGCTCGATCACCCCCAGCGGGCCCTCGCCGAGGGCCGGCTCGCAGGTGACGAGCTGCCCGATGTTCCTGACAAGGAGGTCGGCAGGCTCGGTCATGGCGCGAGTCTCGCGCGCGCGCGCCAGGCGATCCCGCCGGCGAGGAACAGCGCGGCGCACGCGAAGGCTCCCGCTAGCGCCACACGCGAAGGCGGCAGCGCCGGGCCGCGGCGGCGAGGGACTCGTCGAGCGTGGCGAGCCCGACGCCCTGGCGGCGGGCCAGCTCGACGTAGGCGGCGTCGTATGCCGACAGGCCGTGGGCATGGGCGATCGTGTCCAGGCTCTCGCTCAGCCCGGGCCCGACCTCCAGGTCCGTGCGCAGCGGGAGTTGGCCGAGGCTCTCGAGGGCCCGGTGCCGATCGGGCTCCTCGAGCCGACGGCGACGGCCGGCGACCAGCAGGGCGTTGGTGACCTCGTACCACCAGAGCGCCGGGACCCAGAGTGCTGTGTCCCTGCGCAGCCGGGCCAGGAACCGGTCGGCGCGGCTCGATGTCTCATCGGGGAGGACCCAGGCCAGCGCGAGGGAGCTGTCCAGCACCCAGTCCATCAGCGCCGGCGCCCCTCCTCGATCAACCGACGCACCACGACCGGGCCCCGAACCCGGCGCCGGATCTGGCGGAAGCTGTCGAGGAGGCGCTTGAAGTCTGCGGAGTCGGGGCGGTCGGAGGCCGGGACGAGGCGCGCCACGGTGCGCCCGCGCCGCAGGATCACGAAGGACTTGCCGCGCTCGACCTCGCGGAGCAGCTCCGGCAGCCGCGTCTTCGCCTGGAACGCGCCGACTTGGATGGATCTGGACGCCATGCTCCCTCCCGCCAACCAGTCTAGTCAACAGACCTGTTGAAGTCCAGGTCTCGCTCGGCGGTGGCCGGCGGCGGCGTCACATCGTGATCCCGGGAAGCTTGATGCCGTGGCGGCGCGCGGCGGCGATGGCCTCCTCGTACCCCGCATCGGCGTGACGCATGATGCCGGTGCCGGGATCGCTGGTGAGGACGCGCTGGAGCCTGCGCGCCGCGTCCGCCGTCCCGTCGGCGACCACCACCATGCCGGCGTGGATCGAGTAGCCGATGCCGACGCCGCCGCCGTGGTGGACTGAGACCCACGTCGCCCCCGCGGCCGCGTTGACGAGCGCATTGAGGATGGGCCAGTCGGCGATGGCATCCGAGCCGTCGCGCATGGACTCGGTCTCGCGGTTCGGCGAGGCGACGGAGCCCGAGTCCAGATGATCGCGCCCGATGACGATGGGCGCCTTCACCCGGCCCGAGGCCACCAGGTCGTTGAGGATGCGCCCGGCGATGGCGCGCTCGCCGTAGCCGAGCCAGCAGATGCGCGCCGGCAGGCCCTGGAAGTGGACGCGCTCCCGGACCATGCGGAGCCAGCGCACGAGATGGGCGTTGTCCTTGAACGCCTCCATCAGCGCCTGGTCGGTGGCGAAGATGTCATCCGGCTCGCCCGACAGCGCGACCCAACGGAACGGCCCCTGGCCCTCGCAGAAGAGCGGGCGGATGTAGGCCGGGACGAAGCCCGGATAGGAGAAGTCGCTGACGCCTGCGTTCTCGGCCTCGCGGCGGAAGTTGTTGCCGTAGTCGAAGAGGATGGCGCCGCCGCGCTGGAACTCGAGCATCGAGCGCATCTGGCGGGCGAGGGACTCGTAGGCGCGACGCAGGGACTCCTTGGGATCGCGCTGGCGGAGCGCCGCCGCCTCGGCCACCGACAGCCCCGCGGGGATGTAGCCGTTCACCATGTCGTGGGCCGAGGTCTGGTCCGTCACCACGTCGGGGCGCAGGCCCCGGCGGGCCATCTCGGGGTGGGCCTCGGCCGCATTGGCGTGGAGCGCGATGGAGAGCGCCTCGCCGCTCTTCCGCGCCTCCTCCGCCCAGCGGAGCGCCTCGTCCAGCGAGGCCGTGGCGCGGTCCACGTAGCCGAGGCGCAGCCGGCGCTCGATGCGCTCGCCGTCCACCTCGACGAAGATCCCGACGCCCCCGTTCATGCTGACGGCCAGCGGCTGGGCGCCGCCCATGCCGCCGAGCCCGGCGGACAGCACGAGCCGGCCGCGAAGCGAGCCGCCGAAGTGCTTCCGCGCGCAGGCGGCGAAGGTCTCGTAGGTGCCCTGGAGGATTCCCTGCGTGCCGATGTAGATCCACGAGCCCGCCGTCATCTGCCCGTACATGGTGAGCCCCATGGCCTCGTAGCGCCGGAAATGCTCCCAGTCGCCCCACGCGGGGACGAGCATGGCGTTGGCGATGAGCACGCGCGGGGCGTCGGGATGGGTGCGGAAGATGCCGACGGGCTTGCCCGACTGGACCAGCAAGGTCTCGTCCCCCTCGAGGCTACGGAGCGAGGCGACGATCCGGTGGTACGCCTCCCAGGAGCGCGCGGCCTTGCCCGAGCCGCCGTAGACGACCAGGTCCTCCCAGCGCTCGGCCACATCGGGGTCGAGGTTGTTCATGAGCATGCGGAGCGCCGCCTCCTGCGGCCAGCCCTTGCAGGAGAGCGCGCCGCCACGCGGGGCGCGGATGGGCTGGACTGGCCTGCCGGCGGCGGGGTCACTCATGGCGTCATCTTACCGTCGCAGCGGGCGGCGGCTCAACACCCCCTCACCTGTGCGAAAGTAGGGCTAGAGAACGTAGAGCCAGGGCCGCGCCGTGAGGCTCTGGCCCTCCCAGAAGCCAGTCTCCGCGAGCCCGCCGACGGCTTCCGCCGCGTCGGCGGAGGCCATCACGGCGAGTGTCCTGCCGCCGGGGAAGAAGCCCCCGAACAGCAGGCGCCCGGCCCCGCGGGCCTCCACCAGGGCGAAGTCGGCCATGTCCGCATCAGCGGCCCGGCCCTCGACGATGGTCGCGGCGCGCGACCCATCGATGACGAGCGGCGGCTGCCGCCACGGCTCGAGGAACTGGTCGAACACCGCCGGCGTGTAGGCTGTCCAGACTCCGCCCTTGAAGTACGGGTCCTCCTCCACGACGCGCGCGATGTCCGGGGGGTCAGGCACGCGGTAGAAGATGTCCGCGGTTTTCCCGTCGGGTGCCGGTCCCCCGCCGACCACGAAGCCACTGGCCCGCAGCGCCATGAGTCGCGCCAGATGAGCGTCCCGGTGCTGGGCGCGGCGGGTCAGGTAGTCGGGAGCGGCCGTGATGGCGACATGGCAGAAGGGCATGGCAGGGAAGCTCCGCCGGTAGACCTCACGTCACCCAGCCGCCGGCGAAGGGGATGACCTGCCCCACGAAGAAGTCGGCGTCCTCCGAGGCCAGATAGACGGCCAGCCGCGCCGACTCCTCGCTGCGCGCGATGCGCCCTGCCGGGATATTCTTCACCATGCGCTCGAGGGCCTTGGGGTCCGCGGTGAGCTCCGGCGGGAAGTAGGTGGGGTTCTCCACGTAGTTCTGGGCGATGGCGTTGACCTGGATGCCGTCGCGCGCCACCTCGCGGCCCACCGCCTTGGTGAGGCCGTTGACCCCGGCCCGCGCCGCAGTGTAGGCCGCATAGCGGGCGAGCCCCGGGAAGGCGGCGGCCGAAGACATGTTGATGATCTTCCCGCGCCTGGCCGGCCGCATGACCCGGAGCGCCGCGCGGAGGCAGTAGAAGGGCTCGTCCAGCAATCGCGCCATCAGCTCCCGCCACGCCGCGTCGGTCACGTTCTCGGTGGCGCTGCCCGCGGGCGGGCAGGCGTTGTTGTTCACGAGGACGTCGAGCCTGCCGAAGCGCGCCACCACGGCGTCCACGGCGCGGTCGGCCTCGGCCGACTCCGCGAGATCCCCCGTGAGCGCCAGCGCCGTGCGCCCGAGGCGCTCGGCGAGATCGACCAGTGGCGCGGCGGCCTTGGCCTCGCGGTCGTGGAGTGCGAGCGTGGCGCCCTCCCGCGCGAACTCCTCCGTGATGGCCGGACCCATGAAGTGGCTGCAGTTGGTGATCAGCGCGACCTTGCCGGTAAGTCTCATGGAGGCCTCCGTGTTCGCGCCAGCCTAGCCCCGATGCCTCGCGCGCGCAAGGGCGTGGCCTCCGTCTTGACGTGGCCGCGCGCCTTGGTCATCGGTCGGAAGACCGCGGGGAGGCGGTGTCGAGATTCCCATGCCAGCGGTGCCGGCCCGGGGGGACGAAGGCCTGACGGCCACCGCCGCGAGTGCGGGTCATTCACGAACGGGCAGGGGACCCGCCGGGTGTCGCGGCGGGCGGGGCGCCACGCGAACGCCTTCGGCGCGGGTGCCCGGCGGCGCACACCGCCGCCTGTGCGCAGCGTAGTCCATCGTCGGCAGACGAGCTTTGCGCGAGGTCAGGTCGCACAGCCCGCGGGAGCACGGCAAGCGGGGGTTGCCCGCCGCGACAGGCCCAGGCGGCTCGTCGTAGGCAGCGGGCGGGTTCGCGAATAAGGCGCGCGAGGCGCTCGTTCTACTTTCCGGCGGTGAACGACTCCATCCCGCGACGGAGCATCTCCTGGGTGCACCGATGGACGTCTTCCTGGCGGAAGGGCTTCGGGAGAGAGGGAGCCCCGGTCCGCTCGAGGAACGCCTCGACCTCCGGGCTGAAGCGATTCCCCGTGACGAAGAGAATCCGCCCCAGCAGATCCGGTCGCGATCGCTCGAGCTCGGCGTAGAAGCCCGGGCCGTCAAGCCCAGGCATCCGGATATCGCAGAGGATGAGATCGTAGGGGCGTAGCTGCACCATGCCGAGGGCCAGCAGCCCCTGGTCGGCGGTGTCCACCTCGTGGCCGTCTTCCGCCAGCATGGCGGTCAGGATCTCGGCAATCCGCGGCTCGTCGTCGACGACGAGCACCCGCTTGCCCCCGATCGGTTCTGAAGGAGACGGCGTATCCATGTCGTGTACCCCTATCGGTACGGAGAGCAAATGGTGAGCCAGGGGCGGGAGTTGAGGAATCAACAACTTGCGGAGCGCCCCCGGGGCCGCACACCGAGAATTGTAGGCATGTCGCCAAGAGTGGGGGCCGGATCCGACCCCTGCAAGGCGGGTTGGCCTCGGTCCCGGCGGGCATGGTAACGTGCCAGGAGGGCGCGGGACGCCGGAAGCGCGGGGGCGCGGGCGCCCGGTCCCGGAGGCGCGCGCATTTCCACAGACGGCCTGCTCCAGTCGTTCACCGCCCGCTACCCGTTCCCCCTCGACGACTTCCAGCTCGAGGCCATCCGGGCGATCCAGGCGGGCCAGTCGGTGATCGTCTCGGCCCCGACCGGCTCAGGCAAGACGCTGGTGGCGGAGTTCGCCATCCACGCGGCGCTCTCCCGCGGCCGGCGGCTCGCCTACACCACGCCGCTCAAGGCGCTGTCCAACCAGAAGTTCGCCGACTTCGGCCGCCAGTGGGGCCCGGACCGCGTCGGCATCCTCACCGGCGACGTGAAGGTCAATCCGGGCGCGCCGGTGCTCGTCATGACCACCGAGATCCTGCGCAACATGTTCTACACGGGCGGGCTCTCGGGGCTCGAGACGGTGGTGCTGGACGAGTGCCACTACATGGGCGACGAGGGGCGGGGGACGGTGTGGGAGGAAATCATCGTCAACGCCCCGAAGGACGCGATGCTGGTGGCGCTGTCGGCGACGGTGGCGAACATCGCCGAGATCGCCGACTGGATCGGCCTCGTCCACCGCCCCATCGTGGCCATCACGCATCCACACCGGGCGGTGCCGCTGCAGTACCTGGTCGCCGACCTCTCGGGCGAGATCCACCCCTACGACGCCGTGCGCGCGGGGAAGGTGCGCCTCCTCGGCGAGGAGCGTGAGGGCGGCGCCACGGACCGGGGCCGCTGGTACACGCGCCGGGTGGTGGACCCCACGGTGATGCTCGACGAGCTGGAGGGGCGCGGCTGGCTGCCCGCCATCTACTTCATCTTCAGCCGCGCCGGCTGCGAGCGCGCCATGGAGACGGTGCTGGCCGAGGGCAAGCCGCTCTTGACGAAGCCCCAGCGTCGCGAGGTGGACGAGGCGATCCGCCAGGCTGTGGGGGAGACGCCCGCCATGGCCGAGTCGCCGCTGAACCAGACCATCTTCCAGGCGCTCGGCATGGGGGTGGGGCTCCACCACGCGGGCATCCTGCCGGGCGTGAAGCGGCTCATCGAGCACCTGTTCGAGCGCGGGCTCTGCAAGGTGGTGTTCGCCACCGAGACGATGTCGCTCGGCATCCACATGCCCGCCAAGAGCGTGGCGCTCCAGTCGCTCGCCAAGCGCACGGACCGCGGCTTCCGCAGCCTCACCCACAACGAGCTCACCCAGATGGCGGGCCGGGCGGGGCGGCGCGGGATCGATCCCGAGGGCCAGTGCGTCATGGCGCTGGACGTGCGCGACGGGCTCGAGGAGATGCGGCGGGTGGTGGACGGCGACTCCGAGCCCGTGCAGAGCCAGTTCAAGCTGGGCTATGGCTCGGTGGCGCTGCTCCTCGGCAGCGGCAGCGACCAGGCGACGATCCGGCGCATCGTGGAGTCCTCCTTCGGCCAGTACCAGAACCTCAAGCGCGTCCGCGCTCTCGAGGCCGAGGCGGGGAGCCTCGAGGCGGCCCTCGGGGAGGCGCGGGCGTACGCGGCGCCGTGCGGGGACCTGTCGCGCATCGGGCGATACCGCAAGGCGCGCGGCGAGGTGGAGGCGCGGCGCGCCGCTCAGGGGAAAGGCGGGCGCCGCGGCGAGCGGTCGCTGGCCGAGGCGGAGCCCGGGCGGCTCGTGCTCGCCCGCCGGCGCGGCGGGCCGACGCTCGGGCTCCTGTGCCACGTCGACCCGCGCCGCCACCGGCTCGTGGCGAGCGTGCTCCTCCCCCGCGGCGAGACCGTCTCCCTCAAGGCGGCGCATATCAAGAAGGTGTTCTGGGCCACGCCCCCCGTGCCCATCCCGCGGGACTGGGAGCGGCGCACCGTCGCCCTCCGCGAGCATCTCTCGCGCGTGTCGCTGGAGGAGGTGACGGCGCGGGAGCGGAGCCAGGGGCCGGAGGCGGCGCTCGGCGAGATCGAGTGCCACCGCTGCCCCTGGGGCTCGCGGCCTCGCTGCGATGAGGCGTGGAAGGGGAGCGAGCGGCTGGAGGCGCGGCTCGGCCAGAAGCGGGAGATGCTCGAGGCCTGCCGCAACGTGTACTGGCAGGAGTTCTGCCGGGTGGTGGAGGTGCTCGAGCACTTCGGCGCCGTCCACGATGGTAAACTCCTGCCCAAGGGGCAGCTCATCGCCGACCTCCGCCACGACAACGAGTTGCTGGTGGCGGAGCTGGCGGACCGGGGCATCCTTGCCGATACGACCCTGGCCGAGGCCGCCGCGCTCTGCTCCTGTCTCGTCGAGGAGTCGCGCTCGAGCGACTCGGCCCTGGCGCGGCTCTTCCTCAGGAAGCGACCCAAGCTCAGGAGAAAGCTCGGGCAGCTCGAGGCCGCGGCGGACGCCGTGCTCCAGGCGGAGCGGCTCCATCACCTGCCGATGCCGGTGTCGGTGTCGACGGGCTTCATGCCGGCCGTGTTCCGCTGGGCCTCCGGCGAGGACGACTGGTCGGGGATCGTGGAGGAGTCCTTCGGCGGCCACGAGGGCGATCTCATCCGCGCGATGCGCCGGCTGATCGACGTCCTGCGCCAGCTCTCGGAGGCTGCCGAGGTGGAGCCGGCGCTGGCGGCGCTCCTGAGCCGCGCGGCCCGCGTCGTCGATCGCGGCATCGTGCTCGAGTCGGCGCTCATCTGAGGAGGCGAGCGGCGTGAAGATCGCGCGAACGACGCGGGGGGCGCTGGCGGGCCTCGTGCTCCTCGGGGGCCTGGGCTGTGCCGCCCAGATGGAGACGGTGGAGCGCGTCGCGCAGGGGCCGAGGGCCGAGGCGCTGTTCCTCGGCCGCTCCTTCCTCACGAACGGCCGCGAGCCCTCCTTCGACGAGAGGCGCATGTGGGAGGACCGGCTGGACGATCGGGTCTCCCGGTATCTCCGCGAGCACCCGGAGATGGAGCGAACGACGCGCTACAGCGACTTCCGTTTCTGGCGCCAGGTGGGCCTCGGCAGCGCCCGGGGCGAGGTGCGCACGCTCCTGGACGAGCCCGACGAGGAGACCGTTGATCCGGCCCTCATGGCGGCGCTGGCCAGGCAGCACTGGCCCGAGATCTCGCGCCGGGCCCGGGAGGCGTGGGTGTATCCGCTGGGCTGGGTCATCTACTTCGACGAGCAGGGCGTCACCGACGTGGTGCGCCGCATCGGCACGGTGGAGCGCCTCGGCCAGTAGGCCCGGCCGCCCCGCATCTTCCAGCAGGATGCGGAAGAACCCTGCGGGCTGCTCAAAAAGGCTCAGATGCGAGGCGGCGCCCGGCGGCCGCACGCGAGGCGTACTCCGCTTGGCGAGCCGAGCCGGAGGCGAGGTGAGCGGATCCGGAGATCCGGGCGAGCGTGAGCGAGCCACGTTGAGCGTGCGGCCGAGGGCGCCAACGAAGCAGATGGGCCTTTTTCAGCAGCCTGCTAGACTTCCCCAAGGAGACGTCATGATCCGATCCGCGCTCTCACTGACCAAGACGACCCCGCTCGCGGCCAAGGGCATGGTGGTGGCCGAGCATCCGCTCGGCGCCGAGGTGGGTGCCGCCATCCTCGCGCGGGGCGGCAATGCCGTGGACGCTGCCGTGGCCACCGCCTTCGCCATGCCGGTGGTGGAGCCCTTCATGTCCACGCTGGCGGGCGGCGGTTCCTTCCTCATCCACCTCGAGCGGCGCGGCGAGACCGTGGCCATCGACGCCAACGTGGAGGCGCCGGCGGCCTGCCACGAGCATTCCTACGCGCTCGGCGAGGGCGTGTCCGACGACCTCTTCCCGTGGCGGCGCGTCGTGGACGACGCCAACGTGTTCGGGCCGCAGGCCGTCGCCGTGCCGGGCTCGGTGGCGGGGCTGTGTGTCGCGCTCGAGCGCTACGGCACGATGGACCTCGCCGACGTGATGGCCCCTGCCATCAAGCTGGCGGAAGAGGGCTTCGTCCCCGACTGGTACGTGGCGCTGACCTTCTCGCTCTACACGCGGGAGCTGCGCGCGTTCGCCGAGACGGCCCGCACCTACCTGCGCGATGGCCAGGACATCTACCGCCCGCCGGCCATCACCGACGGCGACGTGCTCCGCCAGCCCGACCTCGCCCGGAGCCTCCGGCTCATCGCCAAGGACGGGCCGTCGGCCTTCTACCGCGGCGCCATCGCCCAGATGATCCACGAGGAGATGGGGCTGAAGGGCGGCTTCCTGACGAAGGACGATCTCGCGGGCTACGCCCCCCGCGTGCTCTCGCCGCTCCGTGGGAGCTATCGCGGCGTGGAGCTGGCCTTCACGCCGGGCGCCACCGGCGGGATCACGGCGCTCGAGATCCTGAACATCCTCGCCCAGTTCCCCTCGGCGCGCGTGACCGCGCGGACGGCCGGCGGGCTCCACCTGCGCGCCGAGGCCGTGCGGCTGGCCTTCCTGGACCGCCTCCGCCTGCTCGGGGACGCGCTCCGGGTGACGGCCCCCTGGGAGGGCCTCGCGTCGCTGGACTACGCGCGCGATCTCGCGCGCGGGCTCAAGCCGGCAGGGCCGCGGAGCGCGAAGACGGCTCCGGATCCGTGGAAGTACGAGAGCGGTGGGGCAGCGCGGCCCACGTCGGCGCCCCCGCGGATGGCGGCCGGCTCCGACTGCACCACCCACGTGGGGGTGGTGGACCGCCAGCGCAACATGGTCTCGCTCACGAACACGGCCGTCTCGCTCTTCGGCGCCCGCATGGTGGTGCCGGGGACCGGCATCCTCCTGCAGAACGGCATGATCTGGTTCGACCCCGAGCCGGGGCGGATCAACTCCATCGCGGCGGGCAAGCGGCCCCTGGTCAACATGGTGCCGGTGCTCGGTTTCCGCAAGGGCGCGCCGTCCTTCACCATGGGCGCGCCCGGCGGCAGGAAAATCATCGCGGTGATCCCGCAGATCATCTCGAATATGCTGGATGCCGGCGACAGCCCCCAGGCCGCCATGGCGGCGCCGCGGCTCTACACCGAGGGCGGCGAGCTGTGGGTGGACGACCGCGTCGGCGTAGCGCACCTGGCGGCGCTCAAGCGGATGAAGCACCCGGTGGTCGCGAAGCACACGTCGATCGCCACCTTCCACTTCGCCCGCCCGGTGGCCATCCGCATCGGCAAGAAGGGGCTCGAGGCGGGCGTCGATCCGGTGAGCGACGCCAGCGCCGCGGGCGTGTAGGGGCCCGTGTTCGAGGCCATTTGCGCCAGCGTACGGGCAGGCGACCATCGCTATACTGCTCATGCGCAGGGGCGGATGGCATACCGGCGGATCACGGATTCGGAAGTGCGGCAGGCGCTTCTGAGTCCGGAGGCGGAAGTCGTCGAAGAGTATCCGACCGACAAGTACAGCCCGAGCTGTCTCATCTATGGTGTGACAGCGCGCGGGCGGGTTCTTCATGCCCAGGCCAATGCCCGGGGAGTGGTCGTGACGGTATATGAGCCGGACCCGAGCGAGTGGGTCGATTTCAAACGGAGGAAACCGGCATGAGTCGAGAGTGTCCCGTCTGTCATCACACGATGGAAGCAGGGCAGATCCGCCATGTTCAGGCCTGGCACGACCGGGTCGTCGTATTCGAGAACGTCCCGGCCGAGGTCTGCGCCCACTGCGGGGAGGTGCTCTTCACGGGTGCCGTGGTGGACAAGCTGAACAGTCTGCTGTGGTCCACCACCCCGGCAACCCGCACGATCGAAGCTCCTGTTTACGACCTGTCCGCTGCGTGAGGGGCTGACGGCGACTGGGACAGCGGGAGAGAAGGACCGAACGCAGAGTTCCGGCGGGGGCGGGCGGGCCGACGGCCCGGGTGCCCGCCCCAGGTCAAGGAGACTCCATGATCGAGGAGAAGGTCATCGCGTCGTGGAAGTACAAGAAGGGTGCGCTGGATCAGAAAACCGCGAGCCTCTGCTACCTCGCGGCCAACCTGGCGGCGGGCAACACCCACTGAGCCAGGCGCGACCTGGCAGGTGCCAGGGCCGCCGGGGCGACGGAGGACGAGGTGCGCGAGGCCATCAGCTTCGCCATCCGGGCCAATGCCGCCAAGACGCACGCCGACATCCTCAAGGTGTACGAGGCGCCATAGCCGACAGGCGCGGGAGATCGTCATGGCCGAGATCACACTCACCGCCGCCTTCTCGACGGTGCCCGGACCGGAGCAGGAGGCGATCAGGCGGCTCTTGACCGAGACCGTCGAGCAGATCGCCAGGGACGATGGGGCATTCACCCGGGCGAAGCTCGTGTTCACCGAGTCCGACGAGCGCTGCGGGCTCACGGCAGAGCTGGACGGGGTCAAGAAGGAAGGCGTGCCGCTGCAGATCGACATCGATCAGCTCGAGGACGCCCAGACCGGCGCGGGCGCCCGCGCCCAGCTCAAGGAGTCGCTGCGGCTCTACTTCCGGCGCGTGATGGGCAAGGCGTGAGCCAGGACGCGGGCACCCTCCTGTTCGTCTACCGGGACTGCCTGTTCACGGTGGCCGACGGCGTCCAGCCGCCGAAGGCGGGCTCGCTCCTCTTCTGCCGCCACCTGACCTTCCGTCCCGGCGAGTGGGTGGTCGAGATCGGCGCGGGCGTGGGGCTCGCCGCGGTGCTGGCCGCGCGCGCGGGCTGCCAGGTCATTGCCACGGATGTGGTGCCCGAGGCCGTGGAGTGCGTCCGGGCCAACGCCGTGCTGAACGGGGTGGCCGACCGGCTGGATGCGCGCCTCGGCGACTGTTACGACTCCGTGAGGCGGCTCGAGTTCGACCTCATCTGCTCGAGCCCGCCTCAGATGCCGACGCCGCCGGAGCGGGAGCGTGACGACCCGATGGCGGCCGCCGACAACGGCGGGCTCGACGGATGGATCGTGCTCGACCGCGTCATCGAGGGAGCGCTGGCCCATCTCGCGCCGGGCGGGCGGCTCGTCTTCACCCTGTTCGACTTCCTCGGCCGAGAGCGCGCCTTCGCCAAGCTCCGGGCGGCCGGGCTCGAGCCCTCGGTGCTCGGCAAGGACGCGCAGCCCTTCCCGCGGCTGGGCTACGAGCGTCTCGAGCACATCCGCCTGCACGACCTCGAGCACACGCTGCCCGCAGACGGCTTGCCAGCCACGGTGGAGCGCTACGTGATCCAGGGGGGACGGACCCCGTGACGCGCCCGCCGGTTCTCATCGTCAACGCCGACGACTTCGGCCTCACGGCGGGCGTCAGCCGTGGGATCCTCCACGCCTCCCGCCACGGCATCGTCACGAGCACCACGCTCCTCGTGAACCGGCCGCTGGACCCGGCGCTGCTGGAAGGCCTGCGGGACTCGGGGCTGGGCGTGGGCCTTCACGTGAACCTCACCCTCGGCGGGTCGGTGTCCCCGGCCGCGCGAGTGCCCTCGCTCGTGGACGGCGAGGGGCGCTTCATCCGGGACGCGCGGGCCGTGGCCGAGCGGATGAAGGTGGACGAGGCACGGATCGAGCTGGGCGCCCAGATCGACGCCTTCAGGCGGATCATGGGGCGCTTCCCGACGCACCTTGACAGCCACCACCACGTGGGGCGCCACGAGCCGCTGCTCGAGCTCATGCTCTTCTTCGCCTGCGCCATCAAGGTGCCGATGCGGGCTCAGGACGCCCCCGTGCGTCAGGCGGCGCTGAAGGTGGGGGTGCGAACGCCCGATCACTTCATGGGCGAATCGGGGCCCGAGCCGTACTGGTCGCGCGAGCGGGTGCTCGAGCACCTGCGGGCGCTGCCGGAGGGCGTGTCCGAGTTCATGACCCATCCCGGGCACTACGATGAAGATCTGGCCTATAGCCGCTACGGCAGGCAGCGCGAGACCGAGCTCGACGGCCTGACTGATCCCGCGGCCCGGGAGGTCATCGCGCGCGAGAGCATCCGGCTCGCCACCTTCGCCGACCTGTGATGGGGCGGCCGTGACGGGGACGCGCGCGGTGATCGGCGTGGACGTGGGCGGCACCACCACGGCGGCCGGGCTTGTCGGCGCCGACGGTGGCGTGCTCGCGCACCTCCAGGCGGCGACCCACGGGCGCGGTCCGGGCGGGGCGCTCGCCACGCTTCTCGACCTGATCGAGCGCCTCGCCACACTCGCGAAGGGGCGTGGGATCGAGCCCCGCGCCATCGGCATCGGGGTGCCGGCGACCGTGGACGCGGAGACCGGTACCATTGGCGCAGACGCCCACTACGTGCCGGAGCTGGCCCATGTGCCCCTCGGCGCGACCGTGAACCGGCGGATGGGGCTCCCCGCCTTCGTGGACAACGACGTCAACGCGCTCGCGCTCGGCGAGTGGATGTTCGGCGCCGGGCGCGGGGCAGCCTCGCTCGTGCTGCTGGCGCTGGGGACGGGCGTGGGCGGGGGCATCATCCTCGAGGGCCGGCTCGTGCGCGGGCGCGGGGGGTACGGGGGCGAGCTGGGGCATGTGCCCATCGACTTCGACGGCCGCCCCTGCATCTGCGGCGGGCGCGGGTGCCTGAAGACCTATGTCTCCGGCACCGACATCGCGCTCGAGGGCTCGCGGCGGCTCGGCCGCATGGCGACGGCGCCCGAGGTGTTCCGGCTGGCCGCCGCCGGCGATGCGGTGGCCGAGGCGCTGGTGGCCGAGGTGTGCGAGGCCCTCGGGGCCGGGCTCGCCGTCATCGTCAACGGGCTGAACCCGGAGCGGCTGCTGCTGGCGGGGGGCGTGGCCGAATCGCTGCGCCCCCTCGAGGCGCTCATCCGCGCCGCCTGCGCGGGCCACGCCTTCGCCGGGGCGTGCGCGACGACGGCCCTGGAGATCATCTCGCTGGACAAGGGCTCCGCCGTCCGCGGCGGGGCGGCGCTGGCTCACTACGAAACCCGACGACGCGAGGGAGCGACCGTATGAAAGCCATCACGCTGCACGGAACGGGGGATGTGCGGGTGGAGTCGGTGCCGGATGCGCGGGTGGTGGACCCCACCGACGTGGTCGTGCGGATCACGACCAGCGCCATCTGCGGGTCGGACCTGCACCAGTACCACGGGCGGGTGCCCGGGTTGCCCAGGGGCGTGGTGCTGGGCCACGAGTTCATGGGCGTGGTGGAGGCGGTGGGGGGCGAGGTGAAGAAGGTGCGCAAGGGCGATCGCATCATCGCGCCCTTCTCGATCTCCTGCGGGTTCTGCGAGTGGTGCCGGATGCGCCTGCCCACCCAGTGCACGACCACCGGGCGCGCGGTGTTCGGCGGCCGTTTCGGCGTCCAGTACCCCGGCGGCCAGGCCGAGGCCATCCGCGTGCCCTTCGCCGACCACATGTGCGAGAAGGTGCCCGAGGGCATGGCCGACGAGGAGGCGTTCTTCCTCGGCGACATCCTTTCCACGGGCTACTGCTGCGCCGAGAACGCGGGCATCCGCCCCGGCGATACCGTGGCCATCTTCGGCGCAGGACCGGTGGGGCTCCTCGCGCTCCAGTCCGCGCACCTCTTCGGGCCGAGCCGCGTCTTCGTGGTGGACCGCGTGGACT
>MGBT01000101.1:440-527 GCA_001788395.1 Candidatus Rokubacteria bacterium GWA2_70_23 | reverse complement strand
TCCGTCGGCGTCTACGTGGAGCCCTCCATCGGCTTCCCCGTCCGCGAGGCCTTCTTCAAGGACCTCTCGCTCAAGATGGGGATCTGC
>MGBT01000101.1:0-237 GCA_001788395.1 Candidatus Rokubacteria bacterium GWA2_70_23 | reverse complement strand
GTGGCTATCCAAGGTCGTCGCCTTTGGGTACGCTCGCGCATTTTCTGGACGTCAGGAATGGGGGGAGCGGGGAACAAAGGGTCAGGCTCGGGACGGGGGCGAGCCCAGGAATTCCAGATTGACACGCCAGGGGCAATGCGGGGAGAATCCGCTCCATCCTGATCTCTCTCCAAGTGGTCCCGTGCCCCCCGGGGAAAGGGGGTGCGACGCATTCGAGAGGGGAACGTTCCCATGAGA
>MGBT01000100.1 GCA_001788395.1 Candidatus Rokubacteria bacterium GWA2_70_23 | reverse complement strand
TGCAGCTCGGCCCAGCGCCGGGTGCTCGACGCGAAGGCGAGCAGCCGGACGCTCTTGCGGCTGTAGCCGAGGGTAAAGACGAACAGCCGGGTGCGACGATACTTGCCCGTGTCGGGATGCCGCACCATCGGCCCGTCGCCGTAATCGACCTGGCCTTCTTCCCCCGGCGCCGTCACGATGACCGGGTGCGCCTCGACGGGCCGCTGGCCGCGGAGCGCGATCACGAAGCGGCGGACGCTGGCGTACTGGGCGGAAAAGCCGTGATCGTCGACGAGGTCGCGCCGGATCGCCATGGCGTCGCGGCCGCGGGCCACGGCGAGCTCAATCAGTTCGCGATAGGGCCCGCACGCGCTCGCGGTGGGCGCCCGTCCGGGTGAGGCCGGGTGGACCGGCGGGGCGGTCAGGCCTGGCAGGAGCGCCCCGGAGTCGGTGGACACCCCGTTGGCCGGTTTTGCCGGCGGGCGGCCCCACCGCCCGGGCGGCCGCACGGCGAGCCCGGCGGCTTTGAGGTAGGCGCTGGCGGTCTCGCGCCGCACACCCGTCGCCTGCTGGATCCGCCGAAGCGGCCAGCCCAACCGCCCAAGTGCCAGAACTTCCTGTCGTTTGTCGTCGCTCAAGATGTTGGTCATGCTGGCGAGAGGGACCACAACCCCTCCCGCCGCGTCAACGTCTTGAGCGCCTACCCCCTATGGCCGGGTTTGAGGTGTCCATCTATGGCCGGTTTTGGGTGTCGACCGAGGAGGAGGTGGCGCTGTGCAGGGCGTTCAGTTCGTGGTGGACGAGAGCGGTCGCAAGACGGGCGTGGTCATCGACCTGCGCAAGAATCGAGACCTGTGGGAGGACCTCTTCGACCGGGCCCTGGCCCGCAGGCGGCAGGGGGAGCCGCGAGAGACCCTCGAGAAGGCGAAGGGGAGGCTGATCAAGGCGGGAGAACTGCGCCTGGACGCCTCGAGGTGACTCGCTACGAGGTCACCTTCGCCCGATCGGCGCGGCGTGAGCTCGAGGCGCTCGACGCGCGCCTGGTGGCTCGCCTCTGGGCGAAGGTCCTGGGGCTTTCGGATGATCCACGACCGCCTGGGTGTCGGAAGCTGCGGGGCGAGGAGAGGTTGTGGCGGATCCGGGTCGGTGAGTACCGCGTGCCGTACAGCACGGGCTCACGCATTTCTCTCGCGGTGCGCGAAGGTCCGCGTAAGATACTCGAAGCCGAGGGAACACGATGAAGACCGAGGAAAGACCGTCCACAGCGTGGCGGGCGGGGCGCGCTTCATCTGCCTGGAGGGGGCGCTGACCCTGGAGCTGATCCGCGCCATGGCGGAGAAGAGGCCCGAGCGCGTGGTCTGCCTCGACGAAGGCTTCGCCGGCAGCGACCAGCTCAAGGTCAACGCGGTGCAGATCGTGACGACCAAGGGCGTCACCAGCTTCAGGACGGTCTGAACCCGGTGCCCACCATCAGCGCGTTCTTTGGCATCGTGATCCAGATGTTCTGGCGGGAGCACGGCCCGCCGCACTTCCACGCGCTGTATGGCGAGCACGAGGCTGTGATCGACATCCGGGAGCTGCGCGTGACGCGGGGCTCGCTCCCCCGCCGGGCACTGGCGATGGTGCTCGAATGGGCCGTCGAGCGCCGCGAGGCGCTACTGGAGGACTGGGAGCTATGCAGCCAATTGAAGTCTCCAAAGCCGATTCCGCCGCTGGAGTAGTGCCACCCCCACGGTCGGCGGCGGCGTGGCGGGTCGTGGCGATCGAGCCGCTTCGCGAGATGTGCCTGCGCGTCACGTTCATCGACGGCACCTCGGGGGAGGTACGGCTGCGAAGCTTCATCGAGAGCCCGCAGGTGGGCGGCACGATCTTCGAGGCGCTCCGCGATCCGGAGGTCTTCCGGCAGGTGCGCGTCGACCTGGGCGCTGTGGCGTGGCCCAACGGCGCCGACCTCGCCCCGGATGCCATGTGGGACGCGATCCGGGCGCATGGGTATTGGGTGGTCGGCGAGTGACGCTGCAGCTCGACGCCGACCAACAGTTCCAGCTCGATGCCGTGGCCGCCGCCGCGGACCTCTTCGCCGGCCAGCCGCAGGGCCCACCGGAGGACGCGCTCATGGACGTCGGCGACAGGTGAGCAAGCTAGGCGCGATGTGGAGGGGCGAACGCCTGATCGCCTTCACGGTCGAGATCGAGCAGGAAGCGGATGGCCGCTGGCTGGCGGAAGTCGTCGAGCTCCCGGGCGTCTTGGCGTACGGCGACAGTCAGGAGGCCGCCGTGTCCAGGGTACCGGCTCTCGCTCGACGAGTCCTTGCCGAACGCTTGGAGCACGGCGAGGCCGGCCCCGAGCTTCTGAGAATCTCGTCCGGCGCAGCATCAGCGCCTGGCCGAGCATCCGCGCTCGGCGGGTGCTGGCGGCGCTATTGAGGATCGGATGGGTCATCAAGCGTCAGGCCGGCTCCCATCGGACGGTCTCCCGCCAGGGCTGGGCGGACTTTGTCTTTGCCCTTCATGACGACGAAGAGATCGGCCCTTGCAGCGGTGGCGATGTTCGCGAGCTCAGCGATGGCCCTCTGTGCCGATGATTGGTGAGCGACTTCTCCGCCGGGAATCTTCGTCCTCCTCGGCGCCGCTCCTGGAGACGCGGGCGATCTCGAGGCGCTTCGGCGGGCTCGAGGCCGTGAGCGCGGTGGACTTCCGCCTCGACCGAGGCGAGGTGGAGCGTAGCCAACATCAGGGACGTTCGGGGGCCGGGCCCCATCGGGGCAACTTGGCAACTTGACGTAACAGCTAGACTCAGACACCGGGCGTCCCAGGAGCCGATGCCACAGCACCCGAGCCAGAAGTTCCGCTACCTGACGGACGGGCGGCTCGAGCTGACGCCGCACGTGGCCGCCACGCTCGAGGTGCGGCGCTGGATCCTCGGCTACGGCGTGCAGGCGGAGGTGCTCGAGCCGGCGGCGATGCGGGAGGCGCTCCAGCGGGAGGCCGAGGCGCTCGCCGAGCGGCTGGCTCCGAGGCGAAAGCCGCTCGCGACGGCGCCGGAGGATGGACGGGACAGACGAAGGCGCTCGGGGGGAGTCGAGTAGGTCCGTGCCCTCTTCCGGCACCATCGTCCCTGCCACCCACTCGCGAGGCCAGCCTGTGGGCGCCATGCTCGATCGAATGCCCTACCGAGTATCCACTCGGAGAAAGGAAGGCCATGGCTCAGGCCAAGAGGAAGCGAAGCGACTGGCGATCCAGACTCTATAAGAAAACCTACACGATGGAGGCGTGGGACTGGAAGGAGCCTCCACGAGGCCGGATATCACTTCTCTGTCGCCCCTTCGGCATTCGTCCGCGCTTCGCCAGCCTCGATCCGGAGTCCCCAGAACGGCTCCTCAAGGCACTCGCCAGCAAGCACCGGCTTCACCTATACGACGTGCCGAGCCTCGAAGGAAGTGATGTGTACGGGTTCATCCTCTCGAAGGAGAAGCTGAATGCGCGCGAGATCCAGCAGATCGAGGCTGATTACTGGGGTGAGGAGTTTGATGAAGTCTACGATCCGGCGCGGTCACGGTGACGACGGAGCGGCCCGAGGTCGCAGGCGAGGCCATCTCATGGCAGGCCGCTCTTCGCATGACTGAATCTGTCCCGAGTCCGTGACTTCGGCGTCGAAGAGGAGGCAGCCGTGCCTGTACGAGTAACCGGTCAGGCGCGTGAGATCGCGAAGGCGATTGACAACTTTCCGGCCGCTTACCACGCCGGGTTTTCGGACGTTCGAGCAATCGGGCGGCGATATGTGGCCGCGGCCGCGCCCGCAGACGACGTCGTCGCAGAGCTTGCGCAAGCGCTGCGAGGCGTGCTTGGTCGCTGGGGCGCGGGGAAACGGGAGGCACCAGAACTGCGTGGAGCGGAGGAGGTCGCAAACGTACTTCGCCACGGTGAGACGCACGCTTCGCTTGCGTCCTTGGGACGTATATCACTGTCCGCGCTGAACAGCTTACATGGGCGTCGGTATCTGAACGGGAAGCTCGTAGCGCCCGAAGAGCTGGCCACATTCGAGAGCAATCTCTTCGGCGCGCTGCACATCCTTGGTGAGCACTTGTTCGTAAGAAACACGAACGCCACGTACCCGATGAAGGCCGTGCTCCTGATTACGGGCTTCATGCCGGCGTTCGACAGCCAGGTACGTTCCGGCCTTCAGCGCGGTGGCTTCCTGGGAATGGATAAGACGCAATATCTGCTCCCGACCGATGCCACTCGCGCAGACGGAAAGAAGATAGCCCGACTACCCTTTCTTCTTGGCGAATGCTGGGCCGCATGCACGTGGCAGCTTCACAAAGGAATCGAAAATAGCAAGTACAGGGAGCTCCTAGGTGAGCCAGGAAGAGTCTTCGACGTGCTCCTGTTCATGCAGGCCAACAAGAAGAACCCTGTGCTCGTCACATATGATCCGCCCGGACAGAGTTGGTATGACTGGGCGTGATGACTTCATGCGCAGCGAGCGAGGCCGTCGGCCACCTCGCTCGTGGCTTCCACTCGTGGCTTCCAAATGGGAGCCGGAACACCCACCAGCAATGCCTTGCGAAGGGACGGCACACTGAGCTCGAAACCGCGGGTAAAGCGGGGTGTAGCCGCGCGCGCTGTGCTGCAGTGATCGGACGGTTCCTGCCCGCGTAGTCCTTCAGCCCCCCAAGAAATCGACGCGGCATCGGTGAGTTTGCTCGACGAAGAGTCAGGGCCGTGGAACGGGGCAACGGGGGCTCACGACCGCGCGGGCTCTTCGTCGGGGTCAGCGGTCCCGTTCGCAGCAGCGCGTCGCTATGCCACGGCTCTCAGCGCACGGGCGGCCTCCCTTGCCTTCCACTTCATCAGGTTGTGCGCGATGCAGCCGAGCGTCAGCACCGTTGAGCACCGGGCAAAGCCATGGACGTGGAAACGCCCCAGGCCGTGTTGCTTCAGTTGCGCGTTCACCGGCTCGACCGTGGCGGCTCGGAACCGCTTGATGCGGTCTCCGATCTGCCGCATCCTCGCGGCGAGGGCGTGCACCAACTCTGCCACCTCGCCCGGACGAACGGGCAGGGCCGTCGTCAGCGCGCTCGACGGCATGTCGTGCGTCGCATCCGCCGTCGGACGCTTCGGGCTCGGGCGGCGGCCGGGTGGCGCCCCGCGAAGTTTCACCCGGCGACCCCGCCCCGTCGTGCACTGCAGCTTCACTGCACAGGTCCCGCAATTCCGGCGGCCATAGATTCGATAGGCGGCCCGATGGGGCTCGGCGTAGACACCGATCAGCGGGAGCCTCTCGCCAGCGGGGCAGAGGAGGAGGTCGCGGTCGGGATCGTGCCGGAAGTCGCTGCGGCCAAGAGTGCTCGCCGGGGGGGCATCGTTGGCGGCGGCTCCCGCCGAGGCCATCCCGTCGGGCGAGCCGGTCGATGGCGCCGGCACGTCGGCGTGACCGGGGCCCGCGGGCGGGGCGTACAGGACGACCCCCGCGCGGTGCGCGAGCAAAACATTCTCCTGCGTGCCGTAGTGCCCGTCGCCGATCCAGGTCTCCGGCCGCCCCAGGGTGGACAGGACGGCCGGTAACGCCCGGCTGAAGTTGGCGTAGTCGGTCGTGTCCTTGGTGAGGAACTGATTGACGATGATCTCGTGCCGGGTGACCGCGAGATCCGCGTTGTACGAGGGCTGCCACTGCTTTTCCGAGGTCGCCAGCATCAG
>MGBT01000099.1 GCA_001788395.1 Candidatus Rokubacteria bacterium GWA2_70_23 | reverse complement strand
TCCCTGATCCGCCGCCTGATCTCGCTGGCGATGGCCTCGCCGGGCCCGAAGAGCCCGCGGCTCGCCGTCACGTCGAGAAAGGCCTCGTCGATGGAGAGCGGCTCGAAGAGCGGCGTGAAATCGGCCAGGATCGCCATGATCTCGCCCGAGACGCGCATGTACTTGTCACGGTACACGGGCAGGAAGGCGGCCTCGGGGCATAGGCGGGCCGCGCGCCCGATCGGCATGGCCGAGTGCACCCCGAAGCGGCGCGCCTCGTACGAGGCAGCGGAGACCACCCCCCGTCCTCCGGGCGAGGCTCCCACGATGACGGGCCGCCCCAGGAGCTCGGGGCGGTCGCGCTGCTCGACGGACGCGTAGAAGGCGTCCATGTCCACGTGGAGGATCGTCCGGATCACGGGCGAAGATCCGGCCACGGGTGGGCTACTGCGGGGCGCCCCCGAGACCCAGGCGGGGGGCAGCGGCCGTGAGGGCCTGGATCACGAAGGCGAGATGCTCTTCCAGCGGGATCCCCAGCTCCTCCGCGCCGCGATACACGTCGGCCCGGTTCACGGTCCTGGCGAAGCCCTTGTCCTTGAGCTTCTTCACCACCGAGCCGACCTCGAGGCCGTGGATGCTCCTCCCGGGCCGCACCAGCGCGCACGCCGTCACGAAGCCCGCGGGCTCGTCGCAGGCGTAGAGCGCCCGGTCCAGCAGGGAGATGCGGGGGCACCCGGAGTAGTCGGCGTGGCCGAGGATGGCGTACACGACGGGCTCGGGGACTCCGCGCGCCCGGAGGATCTCGGCCCCTTTCATCGGGTGCTGGGGCGCCGCCGGATGCACCTCGTAATCGAAGTCATGCAGCATCCCCGCGAGGCCCCACGTCTCCGGGTCGCCGTCGTAGCGTGCCGCGTAGGCGCGCATGGCGGCCTCCACGGCGAGAGCATGCTTGCGCAGGGTGTCGGACCTGGTGAACTCGGTGAGGAGCCCCCAGGCTCCGTCCCGATCGATCATGGGGCCCGGCGGGCGCCCTGCCGGATGCGCCACTTGTCGATGGACTTCTTGGAGAAGAGCCACTGGCCCTCGTGGTGGAGCGACGGGATCTTGCGCTCGGCGGCCATGCGCACCACGGTCTGCTCGTCCATGGCCAGGTACTTGGAAGCTTCCTTCGCGGTCATCGCGTCCTTGGGAACCACTCCTGTCGCTCCTCCTCTGCGGCGCTGCCGGCGTCCTGCGCCGCGCGCGTCAGCGCTCCCTGGGCGTGGGGGCCTTCAGGCCCTGCTTGAGCTCCTCCACCTCCACCTCGAGGGCGTGGATGCGGTCGAGCAGGTTCTCCACGGTGCGGGCCAGCGGATCCGGGAGATTCACCTGATCGAGGTCGATCTCGCCCTTCACGCGCTGGCCGTTGCGGTATGTTACCCGTCCCGGCACGCCGACGACAACCGAGTTCTCCGGCACCTCGCGGACGACCACCGACCCCGCCCCGATCCGGCTGCCGGCGCCGATGGTGAAGGCCCCGAGGATCTTGGCCCCGGCGCCCACCACGACATTGTCCCCCAGCGTCGGGTGGCGCTTCTCCCGCCTGAGGCTCGTGCCGCCGAGCGTCACCCCCTGGAGCAGCGTCACGTTCTCGCCGATCTCCGCGGTCTCGCCAATGACCACGCCCATCCCGTGGTCGATGAAGAGCCCGTCGCCGAGCCGCGCGGCCGGATGGATCTCGACGCCGGTCACGAAGCGGCTGAGATGGGACACAAAGCGCGCCGTGGTGAGCCAGCCCCGCCGCCACATCCAGTGGGCGAGGCGATGGTGCCAGATGGCGTGCACCCCCGGGTAGCAGAGCAGGACTTCCAGCGCGGAACGCGCCGCCGGGTCCCGCTCGAGCACCGTTCGAATGTCGCGCCTCATCCGCTCAAGCATGTCCCGCTCCCGCGTTCATGATCTCGCCATCCGCCTGAGGGCATCCCGCGCCGCCGCCCGGATGGCGGCCGACACCACCTCGGCCGCGTGGACCCGGTCCTCGGGCAGCCCGCCGACGGCCGACTCGATCTGGGCGCCAGTCAGCCCCACCAGTGTCCCAAGCGGCGATCCGATGATGAGCTCCGTGCCGGCGCTCGAGGCCGCGATGGTGGGCCCGCAGCCGTACGTCTGGAAGCGCGCCTCGACCACCTGGCCGTCCCGCACGCGCAGGTACACGCGCGCCAGGTCCATGCACTCCGGGTACTCCCCCTCGCCCACCCCGTCGGGCTCCCGCATCATGCCCGCGTTCCGCGGATTCCGGAAGTGGTCGATGAGCGTCTCGCTGTAGCGCACTAGACCCTCGCAGGCGACAGACTCCGCAGCTTGGCGACCAGCGGCACGACCGACTCGATCACGTAGTCGATGTCCTCGGCCGTCGTGCTGCGCCCGAGCGAGCAGCGGACGGACCCCATGGCCCAGTCCACGGGGATCCCCATCGCCACGAGCACGTAGGACGGCTCCACGTTGCCGGAGGTGCATGCCGAGCCCGCCGACACGCCGATCCCCTTGAGGTCGAGCCCGAGGACGATGGACTCGGACTCCACGTGGCGGAAGCACATGTTGCACGTCCCCGGGAGCCGCTCGGTCGGGTGACCGTTGAGGCGCACCTCGGGCATCGCCGCGCCGATGCCCTCCCACAGGCGGTTCCGCAGCGCGGTGAGGCGTGGGGCCTCGGCCGCCATGTCGCGGCCTCGGATCTCCACCGCTCGGCCGAGTCCCACGATGCCCGGCACGTTCTCCGTGCCCGCGCGCCGGCGGCGCTCGTGCTCCCCGCCGTGCTGGATGGAGAGCATCTTCGTGCCTTTGCGGATGTACAGCCCCGCGATCCCCTTGGGGCCGTAGATCTTGTGGCCCGAGAAGGACAGGAGATCGATGCCGAACGCGTTGACGTCGACGGGCACCTTCCCCAACGTCTGGACCGCGTCCACGTGGAACGGGATCCCGCGCTCGCGCGTCAGCCGTCCGATGGCGGCCACCGGCTGGATCGTCCCGACCTCGGAGTTGGCGTGCATGATGGACACGAGGATCGTGTCCGGCCGGAGCGCGCGCCTCACGTCGTCCGGATCCACCATCCCGTCGCCGTCCACCGGGAGATAGGTCGCGTCGAAGCCCTGCGTCTCGAGCGCCTGGCAGGTCCGGAGCACGGCGTGGTGCTCGATCGCGGAGGTGATGAGATGCCCGCGCCCGCGGGCCGCCGCCACGCCCTTGATGGCGAGGTTGTCCGACTCGGTGCCGCCCGACGTGAAGACGACCTCGTCCGGGCTCACCCGGAGGACGCCGGCCACGCGCTCGCGGGCCATGTCCACCCCCTCCCGGGCCTCGCGGCCGAAGGCGTGAACGCTCGACGGGTTCCCGAAGCGCTCGCCGAAGTACGGCAGCATGGCCTCCAGCACCTCCGGGTGCACCGGAGTCGAGGCATTGTGATCGAGATAGACTCGGCGGTTCATTGACGCTCCTCTCTCACGATGGTACGCTGCCCTCGCCATGGACCTCGCCGGTCGCAGATTCGGCCTCATGCTGTCGACGGATCCGGCCCACCCCAACCTCCAGACGGCCATCGGGCTGTCTTCCGCGGCCCTCACGCGCGGGGCCGACGTGTACCTGTACCTCATCGATGACGGCGTCGCCGCCGTCGAGGACCCACGCGTCCAGGGACTGGCCGAGCGCGGGGCCAAGCTCTTCGTATGCGCCTACGGCTGCCAGAAGCGCCGGCTGCCGCTCTCCGAGCGCGCCACCAACTGCGGCCTCGTGGTGCTCACCGACGTCATCAACGGCACCGAGCGCTTCCTGGCCCTCAATTAGCCTCGTGGCCGGCGACCACTCCGTTCTCGTCATCATCTCGGAGGATCCCCGCGTGTCCCACCGCGCCAACGAGGCCATGCGCATCGCGCTGGGCATCGTGGCCGGGGAGAACGAGGTGGCCATCGTCCTCACGAACGGCGCGGTCCATCTGCTCGACGACGACACCGACGATCTCGTGGATGGCGACGACATCGCCCGGTATCGCGCCTCGCTCCGGAAGCTCGACATCCCGTTCCACGTGGACGACCGCGCCATCCCGAAGGGGCCGGAGTGGAACGGGGAGGGGCACCGCATCATCCCGGCGACACCGGACGCCATCGCGAGGCTCATGTCCTCCGCAGAGCGGTTCATCGTCTTCTGATGCCCCACTACCTCCACCTGCTGAAGGCCGACTCCGGACCGCTGGCGGCGCCCGTGATGGAGAGCGCCGGGCGCGAGCCCGAGTCCTCGGTCACGGTTGTCCTGCTGGACGATGCCCCGCCCCCGCGACTGCCCGACGGCGCCCGCGTCATGAAGCTGGGCGACACGCCCGCTGATTACTCCCGCCTCCTCGACCTGATCTTCGAATCCGACCGCGTCATCGTGTGGTAGTGCGAGCTGAGCCGCGCCGCGCGGCGAGGCGAGCGGATACGGAGATCCCCCGAGCGGAGCGAGGCGGGCGTAGAGGGGAGTCGGGCGGGCAATCCCCGCCGCATACCGCGCGTTCACCGATCCCGAGCCTCCTCGAGCCACTGCATCTGTATCGCCTCCAGGATCCCCTCGTTGGAGCCCTTGGGGTCATCGCTGAACCCTGGGAGATCCACGACCCACCGATGCAGGTCAGTGAACCGGACCGTCAGGGGGTCGGTGTCGGGGAACTTCTCCGACAGCGCGATGGCGATGTCCTCGGCGTCCGTCCAGTTCATGGCTCGCTCACGCTCGCCACCTCGCTCCGCTCGGGGGATCTCCATATTTCGCTCGCCTCGCCTCCGGCTGCGGCTCGCCCTACTTCGGGATCTCCAGCACGACGTCACCCCGGACGACGGCCTGGCACCCGAGGCGCGAGTGGAGCGTGAGCCCCTCGGCCGTGTCGAGCCGATCCTCCTCGTCCGCCTCCATGGGAGACAGGTTGCCCTCCCCCTCGCGGACGATCACGTGGCAGGTGGTGCAGGCGCAGGCGCCCCCGCAATTGTGCTCCAGGCGGATATTGTTCGCCAGCGCGATGTCGAGGATCGAGCCCGGGCGGCCGTGGTCGGCCAGCGGGTACTTGTCCTCGTCCACCTCGACGGTCACGTGCAGCGGCAGGAAGGTCACCTTGTGCGTCGCCATCACTTGGACTCCAGGATCTGGTCGGCCCGCCTCGAGGCGAGCGCTCCCTTGAGCGCCGCGTCCATCATCGCCTCGGCGAGCCGCTCGGTGGCCTTGTTGAGCTCGATGGTACGCTCGCGGATCGCATCCCGGTCCCGACCGTCCCGGACCTCCCGGAGGGCCTGGAGCGCCTGCTGGATCTGCCCCAGGTCGCCCGGGCTCACGAGCCGCGCGCCCTGCGCCAGCGCCCGGTCGACATGGGTCATCACGGTGTCGGCCTCGGTCCGTGTCTCGATCAGCAGGCGGGCGTTGACATCCTCCTCGGCGTGGGCGAAGGACTCCTCGACCATCCGAGCCACCTCGTCCTCCGTGAGGCCATAGGTGGGCCGCACCTCGATGGAGGCCTCCTTGCCGGTCCTGATCTCCCGGGCGTGGACCTGCAGGATCCCGTTGGCGTCGATCAGGAAGGTCACCTTGATCTTGGGCATGCCGGCCGGCATGGGGTCGATGCCCGAGAGATCGAAGCGCGCCAGGGATCGGTTGTCCCGCGCCAGCTCGCGCTCCCCCTGCAGCACGTGCAGGTCCACCGCGGTCTGGCCGTCCACCGAGGTCGTGAAGAACTCCTTGGCCATGGTGGGAATGGTCGTGTTGCGCGCGATGAGCACGCTGACGACGCCGCCGAGGGTCTCGATGCCCAGTGACAGCGGCGTCACGTCCAGCAGCAGCATGTCGGTGATCCCGCCTGCCAGGATCTGCGCCTGGACCGCTGCGCCCATCGCCACCACCTCGTCGGGGTTGAGCTGGCTGTGCGGCACCTTGCCGAACAGCTCCTGCACGCGGCGCCGCACGAGCGGCACCCGCGTCGAGCCGCCCACGAGCACCACCTCATCGATCCGGTCCGGCGTGAGCCCGGCGTCCTTGAGCGCCATGCGGCAGGGCCCGAGGGTGGCCTCGACGAGGGGGCCGATCAGCTTCTCGACCTCCGCCCGCGTGAGCTCCCGGTGGTAGGTGAACCCCTCGAAGGGGATCGTGAGGAGGGTCCGGTCCTCGAAGGAGAGGCGGCACTTCGCCGCCTCGGCCCCGAGCCTCAGCTCCTGGCGCGCCTCCGGGTCTTGCGACAGGTCCACCCCGTGGGTCTCGCGGATATCGGCCAGCAGCCACTCCACCAGCACGCGGTCGAAGTCGTCGCCGCCCAGGTGCGTGTTCCCGTTGGTGGCCAGCACCTCGAAGACCCCGTCCTTGACGCTCAGGATCGAGATGTCGAAGGTCCCTCCGCCCAGGTCGTAGACCGCGATGGTCCCCTGGGCGAGCTTCTGCAGCCCGTACGCCAGGGAGGCCGCCGTCGGCTCGTTCACGATCCGGAGAACGTCGAGGCCGGCGATCCGGCCGGCGTCCTTGGTCGCCTGCCGCTGGCTATCGTTGAAGTACGCGGGGACGGTGATGACCGCCTGCTCCAGGGGCTCCCCGAAGAAGGCCTCCGCGCGCTGCTTGAGGGCTCGCAGGACGTGGGCCGACACCTCGGGGGGCGTCACCGCGCTGTCGCCCACCTTGATGCGCACCACGTCGGCGCTCGCGAGGAACTCGAAGGGGCAGTGGCAGAGCTCGTCCTTGATGTCGTCGTACCCTCGGCCCATGAAGCGCTTGACGGAGTAGATCGTCCGCGCGGGGTTCCGGACCAGCTGCCGACGGGCGGGCTCACCCACCAGGATCCCGTCCGGGGTATAGCCGACGATGGACGGCAGGAGGGCCCGGCCCTCGACGTCGCGGATCACCTTGGGGACGCCACCCTCGATGTACGCCACCAGGCTGTTGGTCGTCCCCAGGTCAATGCCGACGATGCGAGACATGCCTCTCCTCTCCCTGCCCGAGCGCGTCGCTCACGTCATCGATCACGGTGCGCAGGTACGCCCGGGCGGCGAGCCGCTGCTTGAACCACTCGAGCAGCGCCGTGCGGTCTCCCGGCCCGACCACGACAGCGTCCCACTCAGCAGCCCGGGCCGCGATGGCCTCCTCCTCAGCGAGCTGACGGGCCATGAGCCGCTGGCGCTCCTCGCTGAGCCTCTGGCGGGAGACCTCATCCAGCCCTCCAGCCTTCGCCTCCTGGAGGGCTTCCTGCACCTCCATGATCTCCTCGAGGAGGTCCACCGGCGCCCTGGGCCTCGCGTCCGCCCCTTCCCGGGTCTCGCGGCCGTCCTCCAGCGCGATGAGGTACTCGACCCGGCTGACCGGATCCCGCAGCACCCGGTAGGCGCGATTGAGGAGGGCGGAGGCGGACAGGGCCTCGGCCTGATCCTCCTCGGACGCGCCCTGGTGGAAGTCCGGATGGTGGACGCGCGAGAGCTCGTAGAACCGGCGGCGGAGCTCCTCCGGGTCCAGCTGGAGCTTCCGCGGAAGCCCGAACACCGCGAAGTAGTCGTTCATGTTCTCACAAAATGAGAACGGGCCCGCCGGGGCCCGTTCCTCTTCTCCTCCTGCTGCCGGTCGGTGTCGTGCCCGACGGTTACGACACGGCCGCGCCCCTACGCCGAGAACGACGTTCCGCAGCCGCAGCTCGACTTGGCGTTGGGGTTGACGAAGGTGAAGCCCCCGGTCAGCCCCTCGGTGACGTAGTCGAGCGTGATCCCATTCAGGTAGAGATAGCTCTTGGCGTCGCAGAGCACCTGGACCCCGTCGATGTCGAACGCCTTGTCGTGCGGTCCCACCTCCGTGTCGAACTCCAGCGAGTACGACAGTCCCGAGCACCCTCCGCCCTTGACGCCCACACGCAGATAGACGTTCTCGAGCTGCTGCGCCTGCATGAGCTGCTTCACCTGCTTGGCCGCCTTCTCCGTCAGTGCCAGTGCCATGGGAAATCCTGCCTCCTTGCGAGCGTGAATGCGTCCGGTGTCAGGACGCGCCGGTTCGGGCTTCGGCTGCCGCGTTCGTCCACTTCTCCTTGTAGTCCTGGAGCGCCGCCTTGATGGCGTCCTCGGCCAGGACGGAGCAGTGGATCTTCACGGGCGGCAGCTTGAGCTCGTTGACGATGTCCGTGTTCTTGATCTTCGCGGCCTCCTCCACCGTGCGCCCCTTCAGCCACTCGGTCGCCAGGCTGGACGAGGCGATGGCGCTGCCGCACCCGAAGGTCTTGAACTTGGCGTCCTCGATGAGCCCCGTCTGCACGTTCACCTTGATCTGGAGCTTCATGACGTCGCCGCACTCCGGCGCCCCCACGAGCCCCGTCCCCACGCCGGGGGTGCCCTTGCCGAAAGACCCCACGTTCCGGGGGTTGCTGTAGTGGTCGATGACCTTATCGCTGTATGGCATGCCGATGTGCCTCCTGTGACGTCGGTGGCGCCCCTACTCCGCTTTCCAGTGCATGGACTTCAGGTTGATGCCTTCCTTCGCCATCTCGTAGAGCGGCGACATCTCCCGGAGCCGCTGGATCGCCTCGACGGCCCGCTGCGCCACGAAGTCCACCTCTTCCTCGCTGGTGAAGCGGTGGAGCCCGAAGCGGATCGAGGAGTGCGCCAGCTCGGCGTCCACCCCGAGGGCGGAGATGACGTACGAGGGCTCGAGCGTCGCCGAGGTGCAGGCGGAGCCCGAGGCCAGGGCCGCTTCCTTGTTGAGCCCCATCAGCACCGACTCGCCTTCCACATAGGAGAACGAGATGTTCAGGTTGTGCGGAAGCCGCTTCTCGGGGTGGCCGTTGAGGTACGCCTCGTCCACCCTGGAGAGGATCTGGTCCTGGAGACGGTCCCGGAGCGCCGCGAGCCGCTTGCTCTCCTCGGGCATGAGCTCCCGGCACAGCTCGGCCGCCCGGCCGAAGCCGACCGCGAGCGGCACCGGCACCGTGCCCGACCGCATGCCGCGCTCATGCCCGCCGCCGTCGATCATGGGAGAGATCCGGACCCTGGGGTTCTTCCGCCGGACGTACAGCGCCCCGATGCCCTTGGGGCCGTAGATCAGGTGCGCCGTGCAGGACAGAAGATCCACCCCCATCGCCTCCACGTCCACGGGGATCTTGCCGACCGCCTGGGTCGCATCCGTGTGGAAGACGATGCCCTTCTCCTTCGCCAGCCGGCCGATCTCGGCGATGGGCTGGATCGTGCCGATCTCGTTGTTGGCGAACATCACCGAGACCAGGATGGTCTTCGGGGTGAGCGCGCTCCGGATCGCCTCCACGTCCACGAGGCCGTCGGTCCCCACCTTGACGTAGGTGACCTCGAATCCCTGCCGCTCGAGCCGCTTGCAGACGTCCAGCCCGGCGCGCTGCTCGATGACGGTGGTGACGATGTGGTTGCCCTTCTCCCGGTACATCTCGGCCACGCCCTTGAGCGCCAGGTTGATCGACTCGGTGCCGCCGGAGGTGAAGACGAGCTCCTTCGGATCCCGGGCCCCGATGAGCCTGGCGATCTGCTCCCGGGCCCGGTCCAGCCCGGCCTCTGCTTCCCAGCCGAACGGGTGGTTCCGGCTCGCCGGGTGGCCGAACTTCTCGGTGAAGTAGGGGATCATCGCGTCCAGCACGCGGGGATCCACCGGAGTCGTGGACTGGCTGTCCATGAAGATCGGCAGCTTCGGCGTCATCGGAGTCATCTCCTGTCTCGTCTATGTCGTCGCGCTCAGCGCAGCGACCGGAACAAGCGGATCGGCGGCCAGCTCGGCGAGCGTCATGGTGTCCAGGAGGTGGCTGATGCTCGCCTGGATCTTCTCCACAGGACGGCGCAGGTTGCAGCGCACGTACTGCGGGCAATCATCCGCCGTCACGCAGCCGACGATCTCGACCGGCCCCTCGAGAGCCCTGATCACCTGCCCGACCGTGATCTGGTTCGGGTCCCGGCCCAGCAGATAGCCCCCCTTGGGGCCGTTGTGGCTCACGATCAGCTTCCGCTTCGCCAGGCGCTGGAGGATCTTGGCCAGGAGCTCGGGTGGAATCTTGAACTCCTCGGCGATCCGCTTGGCGCTGACGGCTTCCTCATCGGCCTGGGCGGCGATGTAGTGGATGGCCATCAGCCCGTAATCCGCCTTCTTGGTGAAGCGAAGCATTTCCTCTCCCGCCCTCTGTCAGTATCCGACCTTTTAGATCCCCGACTCTTCTAGTCGGATTCTCCCGCGCTCATGGGCCCCCTGTCAAGCCTCATCTTTCCGGCTGGTGGCCGGGTTGACTCCACGCCTCCCTGAGACGCCGGGCGGCCTCCTCGGGGGGGGTTTCGTTGACGTAGATTCCCCCCACTCGGGTCAGCCGTTCGAGCTGGGGGGTCACCTCGATATGCCAGTGGTAGTCATCGGCCACCGTCGCCCACTCCCCCGGCAGCACCTTGGCGTTCCGGTTGGGGGCGGTGTTGAGGGTCATCTCGAAGGACGGGTCCCCGAGCACCCGTGCGAGCGTCCGGAAGTAGCCCCCCAGCAGCGAAGCCAGGTCGGCGACGCTCGCGGGCGTCAGGGCCTCCTCATAGGAGCAGGCGTGCTGGCGCGGCAGGATCCACGCCTCGTGGGGGGCCCGGGCCGCGTAGGGCACCAGCGCCACGAAGTGGGGCGTCTCCCAAATCACGCGGGCTTCGTCGGCGGTCTCCTGGCGGATGATGTCGCAGTACACGCACCGCCGCTTGTACTGGAAGTACTCGCGGGCCTCGGTGAGCTTGCGCCGGACCTCGTCGAAGATGATCGGGATGGCGATCAGGCGGGAATACGGATGGGTGATGCGGGAGCCGGGCTGCCGGTGGCGCCTGGTGATGAGGATGTCACGGATGGCGAGATCCCGCTTGAGATCCCGGATCCGCTCCGCATACATCCAGAGAACCTGCTCCCACTGCGCGTTGAGCATGGTGGCAGGCGTGTCCTCGTGGCGTGGGCTCTCGACGATCAGCTCCGTGGCGCCGCGGGGGGAGATCTTGTCGTACATGCCGACGCCTTCGCGCGCCAGGTCGAGCTCGATGCGGAAGTACGGGTCAGCCTCTGGTATCACGCGCACGGACCAGCCCGGGCCGTCCGAGGCTCCGTCGTCCTTGCGGTAGGCGCTGATCTCGGGCGGCGTCAGCCCCTCGTTCCCGGGACAGAAGGGGCATGCCTGACCGACGGGGGGAGAGCCGCCCGAAGGACGCACGAGCACCCACTGCCCGCGAGTTGGATCCTTCCTCAAATCGCTCATGACCTCCGCCACCTTAGAGAACCCCCACCAGCAAGTCAAGGACGCGGACGTCCAAACGGGATCCGCCGAAGCCCAAGCCGGTTTCCATGTATCGTAAGAGCCGAGGAGGAGCCGATGGCCGACCGTGCCGTGGTGGTGTACTCGAGCCCGACCTGAGTCCCCTGCCGTCAGGCGAAAGAGTTTCTTTCGTCTCAGGGCGTGGCGTTCCGGGATGTCAACGTGATGGAGGACGCGGACGCGCGGCAGGACCTGATCCGGCTCACGGGACAGATGGCCGTGCCGGTGATCCTGGTGGGAGATCAGGTGGTGCGCGGCTTCGACAAGCCGCGGCTCAGGACGCTCCTCGGGATCTAGCGCTCGCTCAGTTGCCCTTCTCGAGCTGCCCCTTGAGCTTCTTCAGGTGCAGCCGCGCGACGTCCACCCAGTCCTTCTCCGTGGGCTGGGACCCGGCCAGCTGGATGTATCGCTCCCAGAGGGTGATCGCCTCGCGGGCATCCACCTGCTCGTAGACCAGCGCGAGGTTGTAGAGGGCCCCCGTGTGGCGGGCGTCCTGCTCCACCACCTTGCGGTACTCGGTGATGGCCTCCTGGTAGAGGCCCTTGTCCTCGTACACCTCGGCCAGCCCCATCCGCGCATCGACGTAGCCCGGGTCGAGCTCGATGGCCTTCCTGTAGGCGGTCACTGACTCGTAGTAGAGCCCCTTCTCGGCGTAGTAGATTCTCCCCAGACTCACGTGGACCCTGGGGTTGAGCGGGTTGTGCTGAAGCGCCTTCACATACGCGCTCACCGCGCCATCCACGTCCGCCTTCGCCGCCCGCGCGTCGCCGAGGCCCACGTGGGCCTCGGCGAAGAACGGGCGCAGCTCGATGGCCTTGGCATAGGCCTCCACCGCCTGATCGAAGAGTCGCCGCGGGGCTGTCAGGAAGAGGTCGCCCAGGGACTTGAAGGGCTCGGGGAAGGTGGGGTCCTGCTGGGTCGAGGCCCGGAACTGCGCGGCGGCCTTCCAGCGATTGCCGAGGGCCTGGTGGACTAGGCCCAGCGAGTACTGGGCCACCACGAACTGCGCATCGGTCTCGAGGGCACGGGCCAGGAGCTCGACGGCTGCTTCGTTGCCCTCCTGGGTGGCGCGGGCCGCGGCCAGCTGCGCCCGCACATACGCCTCCCAGGCGCGCGGGGAGGCGGTGGGAGCCGCGGCCCTCTGCAGGCGCGCCGCTTCGGCATCGGTCACGGAGACCTTGAGCGCCCGCGCATAGGCCGCCGGCAGGACACGGAGCCGATCGAGCAGCATCCCCTCGGCCACGGGCTGCGCCTCCAGCGCCACGCGCTCGGCCCGTTCAGCCCTCATCTCGATGAGTCGCGGCTGGATGGAGAGGTCACCGGACACGCGGCGCACTTCGCCATAGAGCGTGACGTCGGCGCGAAGGGTGCGCGCCGCCAGGAGCGCCGCCTGCTCGTCCCAGGCCTCCGGCTGCGGGAGCTGTCGGAGGCGCTGCCTGTCGATCTGGACCAGCGTCGGGAGGGTGACCAGCGCCAGGCTCAGTGACTGGGCCACGCTCTCCCCCAGCCACTGCTCCTCCCGCCCCAGATCCACCGCGACGAACGGAAGGATGAGGACGGTGCGCGACTTGGCCAGCGCCGGGGCGGCGCCCGCCAGCAGCATCGCCGCCACTGCCACTGCGAGGATCCCCGAGCTACATCGCCTCTCGTGGGCTTGCATGTCCCGGCCCTCCTCGCCCCAGACCCCTGAGGCGAGCGAGAGCGCGGACCAGGAGGCCCGGCCCCACCCGCCTCAGGGCGATCTCGGGAATGAGCATCACGGCCACCAGCCCCACCAGCCACGGCCACAGGTCCAGGGTGAGGCGCGAGCGACGCCTCTGCTGGGCGAACGCGTCGCCCGGCTGGGCCAGCGCGCTGCCGCCGGTGATCTCCGACAGCTCCCGGAGCAGGCTCTCATCCACCCCGAGGTCCCTGAACTCCTGCGCATACGGTACCACCAGCCCCGCGAGCTGCGAGCCGACCATCTGCTCCCCGCGGCGCTGCGCCATGCCCACCAGGTACACGCCCTCCTGAGAAGCCGGGAAGCGGCCGCGGTACCGCCCGGGCCCCACCTGCTCGAGCTCCACCACGGTGCGCTGCTTGTCGGGCGACACCACGCCCACTTGGGAGTCCAGGAAGTTGATGAACTCGCCCTTCGGGTCGACAGCGTCCACCACCATCTCACCGCGCTCGTCCGTCCGCGCCACCGACGCCACCGTGTCGCTGCGCGTGCCCGAGCGCAGCGTCCAGCGCGTGAGCTGGGACCAGAACTTGTTGAAGCCCGGCCACCTGAGCCAGAGCACCCCCCACTTGGCCTTGGCATCCGAGGTGAAGGCCACGGTCCGCCCGAGCCCGTAGCGCCACGTGGCCAGGAGCGGATCTTCCTGATGGGTCATGAGCACCATCTCGGCGGTGCCCTTCAGCGTGGTCGCCACGTAGCCGCCGAGCGGAGGCGCCTCCTTCCAGTTGATGTCCTGGATGGCCTCGTGCGCCGGGCTCGCCAGCGTGGCCCTGAAGGGCTGCTCGACCAGCGACGACTTGGACGCGAGCTGGGTCTCGAGGGTGAAGATGCGCGGGATCGTCGCGTCGTCCTCCGTGTAGTAGAAGCGCCCGCGCCCCCACTTGGCGATGTCGAACATCAGCTGCACGTCGGCATCCTTGCCGATGGCGACCGTGGACACCGTGATCTTGTCCTTGGCCATGCGACGGATGAGCCCGGCAAAATCGCCGCGCGTCATCTGCCCGTCGGAGAGGAAGATCACGTGCTTGAGGAGCGCCGACCGTTCGAAGAGCACCTGGTAGGACTCCTTGAGCGCCGGATACCCGTCGGTCCCGCCGCCGGCCTTGATGGTCGCGATGGCGTTGTGGATCGTCTGCTTGTCCCGGGCCGGGCGCATGGGCGAGTCCCAGACGAACTCGGTGTCCCAGCTCATGATCCCGACCTCGTTGCGCTCGTCCAGCAGGTCCACCACCAGGTGCGCGGCCTCCTTGGCGATCTCGAGCTTGGTGACCTTGCTGTCAGTGGTCATGGCCATCGAGCCGGAGCGGTCGATGGAGAGCACCACCGCGAGGCTCGGGATCTCGAGCTTCTGCTTCACCTCCATGGTCACCGGCAGCGCTTCCTCGATGGGCGTGCGGTAGTAGCCGCCGAGGCCGAAGCTCTCCTCGCCTCCGAGCATCATCAGCCCGCCGCCCTGGTCACGGACGTAGTCGCGGATGCTCTCCATCTGCGTCTTGGTGAGCTTGAGGGAGGAGACGTTGGAGAGGATCACCCCGTCGTACTTCTGCAAGGCCGCCACGTCCTTGGGGATGCGATCCGGCTCCACCAGCTCCACGTCCACGTGCTGGACACGCAGGGCGGCAGCGAGGGCCTGCCCCTGGCTCCGGTCCTTCTCCGCCATCAGCACGAGCGGGCGGCCGCGCACCACGATGGTGCCCACGGCCCGGTTGTTCTCCTCGATCGTGTCGCCTTCCACCTCGATGGCGGCCTGGTACACGTGGATCCCGCTCTGCTCCAGGGACTGCCGGTACGTGTACACATTCTTGCCGGCCGAGAGACGGACCACCTGCGAGCCCAGGAACTCCCCGTTGCGGAACAGTGACAGCCGCCCCTGAGTGTCGGCCTGGCTCCAGGTGACGACCTTCGCCTGGAAGGGTTCCCCGAACTTCACCTCCTGCGGCAGCACCATGGACTCGACCACGACCTCCTGCGAGAAGGTCAACGGGGCCGGCACATAGTACACGTCGGCGCCGGCATCCTTGGCCGCCTGGGCCACCGCGAGCGCGTTGCCCGCGTTCTGCCGCCCATCGGTGAGGAGGACGAAGCGGTTGGCCTGGCCCGGCGGGGCCGTGGCGAGCGCGAGCTGCAGCGCCTGCGCCAGGTTGGTGCCGCGGCCGGGCACGCGCACCTGGGGCCGCTCCAGCGTGTTGGAGGCGCGCAGCGGCTGATCCACCACGGCCTCCTCCCCGAAGACGATGAGCCCGGCCTGGTCCCTCTGCTGCATGGCGGTGGCGGCCTGGGCGGCGAAGCGATAGGCCTTCTCGCGGGCGGCGAGGCTCACGCTGTCCGAGACGTCCAGCAGGAAGAGCACGTTCAGCTGGTCCACCCACCGTGGGATGACGGGCCGTGCCAGCGCCACGAGCAGGACGGCCATGAGCACGCAGCGCAGGCCGAGAGCCCAGCGGTCCCCGACGCCGTGCGGGAGGCGGAGCCTGCCGGCCGTCTGGCGGCGCCAGTAGAGAAAGCCCTCGGCCGCGAACAGCAGGAGGGCCAGCAGCACGAAGTACGGCCACAGCTCGCGCACGACGGGTACCGGAGCCATGTCGGGACGGGCGCCCTCGACGAAGGCCGGCACCGGCTTGGGCGTGAGGTCGGACTCCTCGGCGTTCATCAGATTGACGGCGACCCGCGTCTCGCCCCGCGAGGTCACGACACGGTAGACACCCACCTCGTCGGTGTCGGTGAAGCTCGCGAGGCCCCGGGTGACGTGCGCCTGGCTGCTCCGCCCCGAGGGCGTCATGACCGTGGCGGTAGTGACGCCGTGCTCCACGGGCAAGAGGATCGGCTGGCCGGCCTGGAGCTGCAGGCTCGACTGGTCGAGCCCGGCCGGGTGGAGCCAGCGCAGGCTCCTCGAGAGCATGAGCGGGAAGGCCACGCGGAGCGGAAAGTCGGTCTTGAACAGGTCGAATCCGAAGAAGACCGCCTTGCGCTCCCGCTCCTCGAGGAGATAGATGAGGGGCCCGCCCACCGCCTCCACCAGCGTCTTCCCGGCCGCCAGGGGCCGGACCCGCAGCGCCTCCTCGATCGTGACCTTGGCGAAATCGATCTGGCGCATGATCGGGTGCGACCGGTCCCAGTCCATGATGACCGGCGCCTCGAGGCGCCCCAGCACCTCGAGCGGCACATCGGGCGGCGCCGCATTGACGAGCACGAAGCGCCCGTTGCCGATCCGGGGCGGGCTCGCGCTGTCCACCACCACGACATCGAACCCGTCCATACCGCCCGGGTACGCCTCCGGGGTCCGCGTCTCGAGCGTCACCTGCGGGTCGGTGCGGAGCACTTTCTCGAGGAAGAGGTTGCCGGGGCTCACCAGCAGCACCGCGATCGACCGCGGCGGCGGGATCACCGCATGGGCCACGTTGTCGACGTCGAGGTCGTCCGCCACGCCGATGCGGGCCCGCACCACGCCCCCGCCCGGGTGACTGAACGGCAGCACCAGCGCGCGTCGCACCTGGGGCTCGAGGGTGAGAGACTTCTCGGCGATGGGCTCGTCGTCCAGGGTGAGCGTGAGCGCGAAGGTCTGCGGCTCCTGAGAAAAATTCACCACCGAGAGGAAGGCCTGGGAGTCGAATGCCCCGAAGTAGTTCCGGCGCACCGCCAGGTTGGTGAGGGCGACATTGCGCCCGCGCTGCCCCACGCCCACCCATCGGACCCTGACGTCGTCCCCCTGCCCCCCGACTGCGGCGGGGTGGGCGCCATCGGTGAAGACGTGGATCTCCGCGCGGGCATCCGCACCCACCAGCGCGCGCGCGGTCCGGATCCCGTCGCCCAGCCGGTTGGGCAGGTCTCGCGCCTGCATCCCCCGGATCGCCGAAACGACCCGATCGCGGTCGCGCGTGAACGGCACGAGGACCTTCGGCTGGATGCCGGACTCGATCACCATCACCTCGGCGCCCTCGCCGAGGCGCCCCACCAGCCCGAGGGCCTGACGCTGGGCCCCGACGAAGCGCGACGGGCTCACGTCGCGGGCCTTCATGGAGGCGGAGGTGTTCACGACCACCACGATCTTCTTCGCGCCATACCCCATCACCGTGACGGCCGGCCGCGCCAGGGCCACGGTGAGGGCCAGCAGCGCCAGGATCTGGAGCAACATGAGCGGGTCGCGCTGGAGTCGCTGGAAGAAGGCCGAGGCCTCGCGGTCCCGGAGGGACGCGTCCCAGAGGAAGAGGCTCGAAACGGCCTGCTGCCGCCGCCTGACCTTCAGGAAGTACAGGAGCAGCAGCGGGACGGCGAGCGTCGCCAGCAGGAGGGAGAGCGGGCTCAGGAAGCTCATGCGAGCAGGAATCCCTTGAGCTGCCTCAGCATGAACTCCTCCACCGGCGTGTCGGTCACCACCCGGTGGTAGCTGATCTCGTTGACCCGGCAGAAGCCCTCGGCACGCTCCAGGAAGTCATGGAGCCGCTGCCGGTACGCGCGCAGGGCTTCCCCGTCCAGGGTGAGGTCGCGCTCCTCGCCTGTCTCTGAATCCAGCAGGCGCAGATCCCCCCCGAACCCGGGGCTCATCTCCTCCGCCGCGAGGAGGTGGATGACGTGAACGTCGAAGCGCCGCTCGATCAGGGCCTTGAGGCCCCGCTCGTAGCCGCCCGGGTCCAGCAGATCCGAGACCAGCACCGCCAGCCCGGCCTCCCGGGCCCGGAGCGCGTAGGTCGCGAGGCTCTCATTGAGCGAGGTGGCGCCGCCGGAACGGAGACGGCCGAGGAAGTCCATCAGCGGGATGGCTTGGGTGCGGCCGCGTGCGGGCGCCCACCCCTCGGCGAGCCTCCCGCGGAGGGCCCCGACGCCCACACGCTCGTGATTGACGAGCCCCACGAAGCCGAGCGCCGCGGCCAGGCGCGCCGCGTAGGCGAGCTTGGAGGGCTCGCCGAAGCCCATGGAGGCGGAGGCATCGAGGAGGAGGTGCAGACACAGGTCCTCCTCGTCCACGAACAGCTTCACGTACAGCCGGTCGAGCCGGCCGTAGATGTTCCAGTCCACGTAGCGGAGATCGTCGCCCCGTCCGTACGGGCGGTAGTCGGAGAACTCGACGCTCATGCCCTTGCGCGGGCTGCGCCGCTCGCCCTTCACCCGCCCGCGGAAGGAGCGCCTCGAGAGGAGGGCGAGCCGCTCCAGCTGAGCCAGGAAGTCCGTCGAGAGCAGCTCCTGCCCTCTGGCCGCCGTTGCCACGAGGCTATTTCTCGTCGAGCGACTGGAAGTACTGCTTGACCTGGGTCTGGAAGTCCCGGGGCACCTGCTCCCGGGCGATGGCTTCCTCCATCATCTTGCGGTACTGCCCGACCACGCCGAGGTATCGCAGCCGGGAGGGCATGTGTGCGCCCCGCCCGAGCAAGTTGGTGTCGAACCCTTCCTTGCGCCCCTGGCGAGACTCGCCCTCGACACCGACGTCGAACGGGTTGGCCCGCAACCGCTGGCTGGGATCCCCCTTGCGGCTCGGGCTCTTGCCCTTGCCCGGATAGAGCCCCTCGCCGCCCTCGGGGAAGTCGCCCTCGTCGCCCGGGCCTCCCTGACCCTGCCCGCGATCCCGCTGCCCGCCGCGTCGATCGCTCTCTCGCCCGCCACGAAGCCCCTTGCCGTCCCGCCCCTTCTCCTCCGCGGACCGCATCTTGGACAGCGCGCGCTCCATGGCCTCCATGGCCTTGTCCGTCTGCCCCTGCTCGAGCGCCTCCATCCCCTCGCCGATATCCCCGTTCCACGGGTTCCCCGCTCCGCCCTTGCGACCGAGCCGCTCCATCTCGTTCAGGAGCTCGCGCAGCTTCTCGGGCGAGACCTGGTCGGGGCGCAAGCCCCCGCGAAGCTCCTTGGCCCGCTGGAACACGACCTTGTGCTGGCTCTGAGTGAAGTCCCGCTGGAGATCCGGCAGTCGGTCCACCTGCTCGAGCATGCGGATGCGCTCGTCGCCCTTCTTGAGGAACGAGTTGAAGTCGGGGCTCTTGCTGCCGAGGGAGGTGTCCTTGAAGACCGCCGTCAGGTCCCCGGGCTGGCTCTGCCCGCCGGCGCCCTGCCGCGGCACGAGGTTCCGCTCCGGGAGGTCGGCGCGCGGGAACGCCTCCCGCTTCGCCGCCCGGGGCCGCTCATCGGCCTGGAGCCGGCCGTACCGGTCCTGGGCCCTCTCTTGCCCCTCTTCCGTCTTGGCGGAGAAGTTCGGCAGGCCCCCCGCCGGCAGGGGGATGGGTGGGGCCAGGGCGAGAATCAGTCCCAGCACCAGGGGCACCGGGATGAGCTTCGCCTCTCGCGGGAGAAGCCGGGGAATGATGCGCCGCCCCTGGCGCCCCTCGACGCGGGCGATGGTGTCGGCCACGAGTGCCTCCACCAGGGGGGTGCGGTCGGGGCGCTCCGCCCACTCGAGACAGGTGGCCACGCGATCCTGGAAGTCGAAGCCCCGGTCGGCGAGCCGCGCCGCCTCCGTCTCGGGCACGCGCTTGAGCGCGCCCACGACGGCTCCGACGCCTGCGCCCAGCAGGAGGAGTCCACCGGCGGCCGCCAGGGCGACGGACCCGAGGGCCTCCCTCAGGACAAGCGGCACCGCCGCCACGGCGGCCGCCACGAACAGCCCGCGCAGGGCGAAGAACTCCGCCCGGCGCAGCCGCACCTCGCGCGTGACGTCCCGGACCAACCGGTGGAGGACACTGGGATCGGGCATCGCTCCTCCTCCCCCGGGCTACCGCAGGAACGCGTCCTTTCCTGCGGCGCTCAGGCTCTCGGCGGCTTCGATCAGCTCCGCGATCAGGTGGTCGGTGTCCACGCCCTCCGCCTCGCCCTCGAAGTTGAGGATGATGCGGTGGCGAAGCGCGGGCAACGCCATGGCGCGGAGATCGTCGAGGCTCACGTTGTACCGGCCGTCCGCGAGAGCGCGGACCTTGGCGCCGAGCACCAGCGCCTGCGCGCCCCGCGGGCTCGAGCCATAGCGGACGAAACGGCGGGTCATCTCGGGGGCACGCTCCCACTGCGGGTGGGTCGCGAGCACGATGAACGAGGCCAGGTCGCGGATATGGGAGGCGATGGGGACCTCGCGGATCAGCTCGCGGTAGCCCATCACCTCGGGCCCGGTCATGACGCGCTCCACGGCCACCTCGCGGACGCGGGTCGTGCGGTTGATGATCTCGTTCAGCTCCTCGAGCGCCGGGTACTTGACCCGGAGCTTGAAGAGGAAGCGGTCGAGCTGGGCCTCGGGCAGCGGGTAGGTGCCCTCCATCTCGATGGGGTTCTGTGTCGCCAGGACGAAGAAGGGAGCGGGCAGCATGTGCGCCGTCCCCGACACCGTGACACTCCCCTCCTGCATGCCCTCGAGGAGGGCCGACTGGGTCTTGGGCGTGGCGCGGTTCACCTCGTCCGCCAGCAGGATGTGGCCGAAGATGGGCCCGCGCTGGAACTGGAAGCGCTTCCGACCCTCCGCGTCTTCCACGATCATGTTGGTGCCGATGATGTCGCCCGGCATCAGATCGGGGGTGAACTGGATTCGCGAGAAGGACAGGTCGAGCGAGGAAGCCAGCGTCCGGATCAGGAGCGTCTTGCCCAGCCCCGGGACACCCTCGATCAGGATGTGACCGCCGGCGAAGAGGCCGATGAGCACGTGGTCGATCACGTCGTCGTGTCCGACGATGATCTTCTGCACTTCCGAGCGGAGCATCCGGTGCGCGGTGACGAACTCGCGGGCGCGCTGCGCTTGGGTTTCGGCTGAGGGAGCGGGCTGATCCATTCGGGCTCCTTTCCCGTCAACTCATCTCGCCGCGGAGCGTGAGTTGGCTCATCATAGGGGTCGTTCCCCCACCCGTCAACTTTAAGGGGGACATCACGCGCCGCGCAAGACTCCCGAGAGCCGCCCGTAGAGTTCGAGGTAGCCCCCCAGCTCGCGCGCGGGGCCGAAGCGTTCCCGGACGCGCTCGCGGGCGGTCTCGCCGAGGCGCAGGCGCAGGGCCGGATCCGCGATGAGCCGCTCCACCTGCTCGGCGAAATCCGACGGCCCGGAGAAGAGCAGCCCGGTGACGCCGGCCTGGACCAGCGAGCGGTTGCCCTCGATGTCCGCGGCGAGCACGGCACGCCCCAGAGCCATCGCTTCGAGCACCGAGTTGGCCATGCCCCCCTCGGAGATGGAGCAGTTGAGCACGACGTCCGCGCCCTCCAGCAGGCGCCGGATGCGGTGGTGAGGCACGGCTCCGAGGTAGCGCGCCCAGGGCCGATCGCGGAGAGCGCTCAGCAGCGCGTCGCCCTCGCCAGGATCGAGGATGGGGCCGACGTACCGGAGATCGAGGCCCGGGTAGCGCGGCATGATGTCGTCCAGCGGGGCCAGCGGAAAGAGCGGGCGCTTCACCATCCGGATACCGGCGGGGAACAGCAGCACCGGTCCCGCCGCCGGCGAGGACACCACGCCATGGCCGTCCGCCGATCCGGGGCCGGCCTGCTCTTCCTCGAAGAAGACGCTTTGCGGCACCACGCGGAGCCGCGGCGCGAGGCCGGGCAGCCCCTCACTGATACGCGAGGCCATGGACTCATGGAACATGCTGATGCAGGCCGCCCCTTCGAGCGCGTCGCGGACCACGTGGGCCCGCGCGGGATCGAAGAGATCATGGTTGGCGTCGGTGCCGGTGATGGTCAGCAGCAGCGGAACGCCCGCCTGGCGCGCCAGCCGGAGCGCCAGCGGTCCGACACGGTAGGCGTGGAAGGCATGGATGAGCGTGGGCGCGAACGCGAGGACCTCCGGCTCGATCCTCGAGTCCGGAGCCGCCGACACATCCCAGACCCGCAGGTCCACGCCGCGGCTCCTGAGTCCGCGAGCGATGCGCTCCACGGTGATGGCGTTGCCCCGCACCGAGGGAAAGGCGAATGGAGTCAGGAGAGCCACCCGCGGCGTCATGGCCGCCAAGCCTACACGCGGGTCCGGGCGAAGGCAATCGCCCGCTCGCCTGCGGCGGCGGCTGGCCGTCCCCGGCGCGCGGTCGTGGCGGACCGTGCTGCACCCATCGCGACCCTGCCGCCCTCTAAAGGACAACTGGAGATTCTTGGCGGCTGTGGTACCGTTTGTCCGGGTGCCCGCCGCTCACGGGTCCCTCGACGAGGGGCGGCCCACGGAGAATGTGGATGGACGAGCAATCATCGGATCTGGAGTGTCGGGGTTGCGTCGATCTGCTGGCCGACTACGTGGACGGGACCCTCGCGAGGTCTCAGGCCGAGCTGCTCGAGTGGCACCTCGAGGGATGCGCGCCATGCGTCGCCTTCGTGAACACGTACAAGGGAACCGTTGACGCCGCGAAGCGACTGCGCGAGACGAGGATCCCTCCCGAGCTCCACCGCAAGCTCGTTGCCTTCCTTCAGCGCTCCGCCCACACGTAAGCCCCGCTAGATCACGCGGCGTCTGAGGTGGATGACGCCCGTTGAGATGCACACTCACGCGATCGGGATTCGATACTCGGTCACATTGGCGGCAGCGATAGGCGGGGCGGACTTGAATCGAGAACGTCTATGCGTGGACGGCGATCTTCGCCTCTTCGGTCACCTCGCCGATCTCCCAGCACGGCTCCCCACGCCGAGCGAAGCCCTCGAGCACGGCGCTCCGGCGCTCTCGAGGAACCGAGAAGAGGAGTCCCCCGGAGGTCTCGGCCTCGAAGAGGAGTCCAACGATCGCCTCCGGCACCGAGGGATCGATGGCGAGCCGGCCACTCTCGCCGAGGGTGTGCTCCACGTGGCGCCGGTTGCGCTTCATGCCGCCGCTCCAGTGCCCCTTCTCGGCCAGGACCAGGGCGCCCGGGAGCAGCGGCAGGTCCTTCGCGCGCAGCGCGATGCCGGCACCGGAGGCCTCCACCATCTCGGCGGCGTGGCCGAGAAGGCCGAAGCCGGTGATGTCGGTGGCCCCGCGCACGCCCACCTCCTGCGCCACCTCCGAGGCCGCGCGGTTCAGCCGGAGCATGCTCGTGATGGCCTCGTCGAGCACCGCGGGATCGCAGGCATCCGCCTTCGCGGCGGTCGCGATCACGCCGGTCCCCAGGGGCTTGGAGAGAAACAGGCACTCGCCGGCACGCAGCCCCCCCTTGATGAAGATCCTCGAGGGGTGCACCCGCCCGGTGACGCAAAGCCCGTACTTCGGCTCGGCATCCACCACGGTGTGGCCGCCCGCGATGACGCCACCGGCCTCGCGCACCTTGTCCGCTCCCCCGCGGAAGATGGCCGCGATGGTGTCCTTCGGGAGCTCCCGGGGAAAGCCTGCCACGTTGAGGGCGAAGAGCACCTGCCCGCCCATGGCGTAGACGTCCGACATGGCGTTGGCCGCCGCGATGGCGCCGTAGAGGTACGGGTCGTCGACGATGGGCGGGAAGAAGTCCACGGTCTCCACCACCGCAACCTCGTCGCTGATGCGGTAGACCGCGGCGTCGTCGCTGTGCCCAAGCCCCACGAGGAGGTCGGGGGGCTCCTCCTGCGTGAGCCCCCCCAGCACGTCCCGGAGATCCCCGGGACCCATCTTGGAGGCTCAGCCGGCGCAGGCGGCGTAGCTGGTGAGGCGGATCTCCTTCCCGCTGCGCGGCGCTGGCATCGGCGTGTCCACGGTCTCCCTCGGCCTCGTGATGTTTGGATGCGGAGAGCGCGGGGAACGGTTCAGTCGCGCTCGGCCGACTCGGCATCCAGGAAGACCCGGAAGGCCTCGGCCAGCGGGGACCGGCTGCGGTCCTTGTGGGTCACCACGTGGAATGCGCGGGTCACGTTCAGGTCCTTCACGCGGAGACCCCAGAGGAGGCCATGCCGGCACTCCTCCTCCACCGCGCGCCCCGAGAGAACCGAGATGCCGACGCCCGCCTTGACGGCCTGCTTGATGGCCTGCGTCGAGCCCATCTCCCCCACGATCCGGAAGGCATCGAGACGCAGATCGGCGGCCGCGAGCGCCGCTTCCAGCGCCGCGCGCGTCCCCGACCCTCGCTCGCGGATCAGGAGGGGCTCGGCCCTGAGCTCCTCAAGGGTCACCTGGGTGCGGCCGTGCCACGGATGGCCGGCAGGCACCACGACGACCTCCTCGTCGGGCATCAGCTCTCGGTACTCCACCGCCCGGTGGGGCAGGCGGGCGCCGACGACGCCGAGCTCGGCCTTCCCCTCGACCACCCAGCCCACGACGGCCTGGCTGTCGCCGATCAGGAGCGTGATGGAGATCTCGGGGTACTTGTCCTTGAAGCGGCCGATGAGGGGCGGCAGGACGTACTCGCCGGGGATCGTGCTCGCGCCCACGAGCAGCCCGCCGCTCATCTTCCCCTGGAAGCTGTCCAGCGCCTGGCGCGCCTCACGCTGGAGTGCGAGCATGCGGCTCGCGTAGGAGACCAGCAGCTCTCCGGCGCGCGTCACGGCGGCCCCGCGTCCGAGGCGGTCGAGCAGCCGCACTCCGAGCTCGTCCTCCAGCGTGCGGATGTGCTCCGACACCGTGGGCTGCGTGAGGTGCAGGGCCTCGGCCGCCCTCGAGAACGAACCGAGCTCGGCGACCTTGACGAAGATCTCGAGCTGGCGGAGGTCCATGACGGAACTGAGTATAGGGGCCGCTCCGGCCACTGTCCAGCCGGAGCGCGGCGACAAGCAAGAGGCCCGAGGTCCCCCGCAGGCCGCTCAAACAGGTCCAGACGCAAGGCGGCGAGGGAGGCGACGAGCGAGGCGTACTTCGCTTGGCGAGCCGAGCCGGAGGCGAGGTGAGCGGATCCGGAGATCCGGGCGAGCGTGAGCGAGCCACGTCGAGCGAGGAGCGACCGAGCCAACGCCGCAGATGGGCCTGTTTCAGCGGCCTGCTAGCGCAGCAGGCTCTCGGCGGCCTCCATGAGGCTCTCGGACAGCGTGGGATGCGCGTGGATGGTCGCGGCGACATCCTCGGCCAGGAGCGCGTTCTCGACGGCCAGCGCGCCTTCCGCGATCAGCTCTCCCGCGCCGGGCCCGACGATCCCGACGCCGAGGACCCGGCCCGAGGCCGGGTCGATCACGAGCTTCGTCAGCCCGTCCGAGCGGCCCAGCGTGGCGGCCCGGCCCGAGGCCGCCCACGCGAACTTCCCGATGCGCACCTCGCGCCCGGCCGCCTGGGCCTCATGCTCGGTCAGGCCGCACCACGCCACCTCGGGATCCGTGAAGACGACCGCCGGCACGGCTCGATTGTCGAAGGCCGCCGGGCGCCCCGCGATGGCCTCGGCCGCGACCTTGCCCTGGCGCATGGCGCGGTGGGCCAGCATGGGCTCGCCCGTGACATCCCCCACGGCATAGATCCGCGGGTCTTCCGTCCGGCAGCGGTCGTCCACGGGAATCACCCCGTGCGCGTCCGGGCGAACGCGCGTGGTCTCGAGCCCCAGCCCGTCGCTCTGCGCCCGGCGCCCCACGGCCATCAGCACGCGGTCGAAGACCTGGGCGGCCTGGCCCTCGATGCGCGCCTCGACGACGGCTCCGCTGTCCACGAGGCCGGCCACGCGCGCGCCCAGGTGGACCCCGGCGAACAGCTTCTCCACACGGCGGGCCAGCGGCTGGACCAGATCGCGATCGACTCCAGGCAGGAGCCCGTCCATCATCTCCACCACGGTGACCAGGCTGCCGAGGGCGGCGTACACCGTGCCCAGCTCGAGGCCGATGTACCCGCCGCCGATCACGAGGAGTCGTTCGGGGACATCAGGCAGCTCCACCGCCGCCGTGGAGTCCATGATGCGCTCGCTGCGCGCCGCGAGGCCCGGAAGCATGACGGGCCGCGACCCGGTGGCGACGATGGCGTGGGCGAAGCGGATCTTCTGCGGCTCGTCCCCCTCGACCCTGAGCCCGCGCGAGCTCTCGAACACGGCGCGCCCGCCGACCACGTCCACGCCCTTGCCTTTCGCCACGGCCGCCAGCCCACGCGCGAGCCGCCCCACGACCCGCTCCGTCTTCCACGTGCGCAGGGCATCCAGCGCGATCCGTGGCTCGCCGAAGTCCACCCCGAGCTCCCGCGCGCGCTCGGCCTCCGAGATCAGTCCCGCCACGTGCAGCAGCGCCTTGGACGGGATGCAGCCCTCGTGCAGGCAGACACCGCCGAGCCGCTTGCCGGCATCCACGACGACGGCGTCGAGCCCCAGCTCCGCGGCGCGGAAGGCCGCCGAGTACCCGCCCGGCCCCCCGCCGACCACGACCACGTCCACCTCGCGCACGAGATCGCCCATGACCATTGAGCAGAGGACTCCTCGCGAGGTTACCCGGGGAGACGGCGCAGCATCACGGCGCGCCGCATCACAGCCCCAGCAGGAGCTGGTCGGGGTGCTCGAGGCGCCGCACGATGTCCGAGGCGAAGCGGGCACCGTCGGCGCCGTCGGCCACGCGGTGGTCGAAGGTGAGCGACAGCGGCAGCATGAGGCGCGGGACGATCTGGCCCTCGCGCACGACGGCCTCCTCCCGCGCCCGCGCCACCCCGAGAATCGCGACCTCGGGATAGTTGATGATGGGGATGGCACCGGTCCCGCCCAGGGCGCCGATATTGCTGATGGTGAAGGTGCCGCCGCGCAGGTCCTCGATCGTGGCCTTGCCGTCGCGCACGCGCTGGGCCAGGGCGCCCAGCTCGCGGGCGATCTCCATCACGGGCTTCCGGTCCACGTCGCGCAGCACGGGAACGATCAGCCCGCGCTCGGTGGCCACCGCCACGCCCAGATGGTAGTAGCGCTTCAGGATCAGCTCGCCGGCCGCCGCGTCGAGGCTCGCGTTGAACTGCGGATGCGCCCGGAGCGCCAGCGCCATCGCCTCGAGGAGGAAGCCCGTGAGGGTGAGCGTCACGCCCTGCTCACGCGCGGCCTCCAGGTTCCGGCGAATGAGAGCGTCGAGCTCCGTGATGTCCGCGCGATCGAAGTGGGTGACATGCGGGACCAGGGTGGCCGACAGCGTCATGCGGTCGGCGATGGTGCGCCTCAGATGCGAGAGCGGGGCGCGCTCCACCGGCCCCCACTGCTCGAAGGCCGGCAGCGGCGGGGGCTCGAGGCCGACCGTGGCGAGCGGCTTCGCCGCGGGGCGCGCGGGGGCG
>MGBT01000098.1 GCA_001788395.1 Candidatus Rokubacteria bacterium GWA2_70_23 | reverse complement strand
GCGGTCGGTGCCTAGCGTGAGTTTACCGCGCTGGCATCATAGCGGTCGCCCGCCGCGCGGCCGATCAAGCGAGTTTCCTCTGTAGTTGCGGCCAGTTGGCCCTCGCTCCGGGCGGTGCTGGTGTGTCCGGCTGTGTATAGCAAACCCTAGCAAGGCTGATGGCTACCCGGGTCGGCGGTGAATCGCCGCAGTTGGCCTGTATTTATGCGATCACGTGACCGATGGAATTGTTGTTGACACCCCAGGTACGATGAGTGTATAACAAACCGGATGGCAAGCCTCCAAGCCGTCCGCGTGAAGGGCAACACCTACTACCGGCTCGTCGCCTGCCGCCGGATCAACGGGAAGCCCACCCCGGTCCTGCTGGCCTACTTGGGCAAGGCGGACGACATCCAGAAGCGCCTCGAAGGCGCCGACGAAGCTCGCGTTCGCTCCTGGTCCCACGGCGCCGTAGCTGCGCTCTATGGACTGGCGCGCGAGCTGCGGATCCCCGAGGTCATCGACCGCCACCTCTCGAAGTCGGGCAGGCGCCTCCGTCCCTCATGTAAGACGTCAGGACCTCTGCCCCCGAAGATGAATGACGGCCTCACCGTGGGCCAGTCGCTCACCCTGGTCGCCATCGGCCGCGCCTGCTGCGCCACCAGCAAGCGTGCCTTCGCGGAATGGGCCAGGACGACGACCCTCGGACAGATGGCCAATGTCGCTGTCGACCGGCTCACCAGCCAGCATTTCTGGGACCAGATGGACCAGATCCCCGTCGAGCTCATCGAGCCTATCGAGCGTGACCTGATCGCCGACGTGGTCCAGCGCTTCCAGATCCCCCTCGACACGCTGCTCTACGACGCCACCAACTTCTTCACCTTCATCGCCTCTTCCAATGGCCGCTGTGAGCTCCCCGCGCGCGGGAAGCAAAAACAGAAGCGCAACGACCTCCGGCAAGTCGGGGTCGCGCTGCTGTGCTCGCGCCAACACGGCATCCCCTTGTGGCATCGGACCTACGGAGGCAACGTCGCCGATGCGACCTGCTTCTCCGAGGCGTTCCCCTCGATCGAGCAGCGCATCGCCGACCTCCACCGCGACATCGAGTCCCTCACCGTCGTCTACGACAAGGGGAACGTATCGCGCGTCAACCAGCGCCATGTGGACAAGTCCAAGCTCCACTACGTCTCGGCGCTCACCGTCGCCAGCCAGCACGAGCTCGTCGACCACGCCAATCCCTTGCTCGCCCCGGTGGAGATCGCGGAGGGCGAAGCAGTGCCGGCCTATCGGACCCACAGGGAGATCTGGGGGGCCGACCGCACCGTCGTCGTTCTCTGCTCCGAGCGTTTGCGACAGGGCCAGATGGCCGGCGTGATGCAGCACGTGGCAAAGGCGCAGCAGTGGCTCTCCCAGTTGGCAGACACGCTCCGGCGCGGCAAGCAGAGGCGCGACCGCGCCCGAATCGAGCGCGATATCGAGAACTACCTCAAAGGGCGCCAACACCTCGGCGAGGTCATCCGCTTCAAGCTCCCCGGCAAGGACCCCCACCTCGCCCTCACCTATGAGTTCGACCAGGCCGCTTTCGACGCGCTCGCGCGCGACACGTTCGGCCGCGTGGTCCTCATGACCGACCATCACGACTGGTCCACTGCGGCCATCATCCGCGCCTACCACGGTCAGTCCGCAGTCGAGGCGGTCTTCGCTCACCTCAAGGATCCGGCTCACGTGGCCCTTCGGCCGCAACACCACTGGACCGACCAGAAGCTGCACGTCCACGTGTTCACCTGCGTCCTCGGCTTCTTGCTCGCCAACCTCCTGCACCTACGTGCCCGTCGCGCCAACGCACCCTACGCAAGCATCGAGAGCCTGCTCGACGCGCTCGGCCGGGTGCGCCGAGCCATGATCGTCCGTCGCTCTGCCGCGCGAACCGGCAAACGCGCCGAGCGCGTCACCTACCAACTCGAGGAGATCGAGCCTGACATCGCCCCGCTGCTTCCTGTCCTGGGAGTCCCCGGTTAGTCTATACACCTCGACCCCCAATTCCTTAAGTATTCCAAGTGGATACGAGTATGCCGACCGCTGCCGCGGTAAACTCACGCTAGGCGCCGCCGGCGGAAGAGGCCGTGGGCGCGCAGGACGCGCCGGACCGTCGAGTACGACGGCATCGGCCCGAGGCGCTCGTCCTCCGCGACGCGCACGGCCAGGTTGTCGGCGTGGAGTTGGGCGCTCCAGCCCTTGTGCGCGTCGTACTGCGCGAGGAGCACGCGCGTGAGCGTGTCCCCGATGGCCCGCGGCTGGCCGAGGTCCTTGCGGACCTTGCGGCGCAGCACGCCGACGGGGTCGGCGCGTTCGTGCTTGGCCAGGTACAGCCACCGCTCGATGGTCGAAACGGCGAAGCGGGTCGGCTCCCTGGTGATGGGGTGGAGCCACTGTGTGGCGGCGAGCGCGGTGAGCGCCGCCTTCAACTCGCCCGGCGGGGGCGGGGCAGCCAGGAGCGGCCCGACGACCGAGAAGCGCAGGTGCGCCCAGCGGTCATGGCTCCGCCCCTGGCCATGATCCTGGGCCATGGCCGTGCTCCTTGTCCCGGCGACCTCGGGGCCGCCGTGAGGGTCGGTGATAGGTCTACACGGCGGGACGGGCGGAGCTCAATGCGCATCCTCTGCGGGCCGGCGACGCCCCTCGAACAGCCCGGCGCCGTCTGACGAGGTGGGGCTGGGAGCCACGAACCGCAGGAACGCGACGAGCGGCTCCGAGCCATTGCCGGCAAAGCGTCGCAACAGCGAGCCCGGCAGGGTCGACGCCGGCACCGGCGGCGCGAAGCGCCCGCGCATCGCCTTCCACCACGGGCTCTCGGCGAAGGCGCGGTGCCACCAGTGGCGCCACCGCTCGAGCGTCCGGGCGTCCACCCCGAGGAGTTGCCGCAGGCGGGCGACGCGCGCCCCGGTCAGGCCGTGGCGCAGCGCGGCCGCCAGCACGACGACGGCGCCCAGGTAGACTTTGCGGCCGAGAAAGCGCACCGAGGGCGGCGTCCGCCGCTTCCGGCAGCCGTCGGCGGCGCAGCAGAAGCTGTGGCGTCGGTCGTAGCCCGTCGGCAGCTCGGCGGGGCCCCCGCGGGGCTTGCGCGGGAAGCGGGCGCTGTGCAGCACGCCGGCGCAGACGAGGCACCCCGCCCTCCGGGCCGTCTCGGCCAGGTCGTCGTCGATGCGCGCCAGCACCTCGTAGAGTCTCGCGTCGGTCAGCCAAGTCAGGTACAAGTAAAGGATCCTCCATGGAACGGACGGGATGATGACCAAGCTCGGACGCAATGCTCCGTGCCCGTGTGGCAGCGGCAGGAAGTACAAGCGCTGTTGCCTGCCCCAACACGACGCCGCGGCGGCCGAGCGCGCCGCGGCCGCCGCGCACGCCGCCGCGCGGCTGGCGCCCAGCGGGCCGGCTGCGTTCGTCTGGGACGACGACGGGCTCGACGAGGCGTCGAACCGCGTCGTCGACCTCGTCCACGCGGGCAAGCTCGACGAGGCCGAGCAGGCCGCGCGCGACCTCCTCGCCCGCTACCCCGACGTCCACGACGGCGTCGAACGCCTCGCCATGGTCTACGAGGCCCGGGGCGACCGCAAGCAGGCCGCCGAATACTACCGGAGGGCGCTCGCCTTGATGAGGGAAAACGCGGACGGCTACGACCCCGAAGCGATCGACTGGATGCGCCAGAAGGCCGAGTCGATGGAGCAGAATCCCTGAGGGCTGAACGGACCAACCATCGCCGATCCTGACCGGGGAACTGGGGGGCGGCCCTCAGAAAGCGTGCTCACGCTCACCGGGGTGCCCGACCGGCGGCGCGGGCCGCAGGCCCGGTTCGGAAAGAATCCCGACACCCCGGGGCCCCGACGGCGGGGTCAGACCCGGCACGGAGGCCTCGACTCCCTGGCCGGTCCCCACCCGCCCGGGCCCCCTCCCGCGGGCGGCCGCGGTCGTGCTACAGTCCCGCACGGGCACACCAGAGGAGGGAGCAGGCGGATGGCAGACCAGAGGCAGCCCATGGCGGGCACGGTCGAGGTGCTGGAGACCCATCGCTTCGACGTGGCGGCGCTCGAGGCGTACATGAAGGGCCACGTGGCGGACTTCTCGGGGCCGCTCACCGTGCGGCAGTTCCAGGGCGGACAGTCGAACCCGACCTACTACCTCCAGACGCCGCAGCGCGAGTACGTGCTGCGCCGCAAGCCCCCCGGCAAGCTCCTCCCCTCGGCGCATGCGGTCGACCGCGAGTACCGCGTGATCACGGCGCTCGGGCAGACAGACGTGCCGGTGCCGAGGACCTACGCGCTGTGCGAGGACCCCGAGGTGGTCGGCACGCCCTTCTTCATCATGGAGTGCGTGAACGGGCGCGTGATCACCGACGCGCGGCTGCCTGGGCTCACGCCGGCCGATCGCGCGGCCATGTACGACGCCATGAACGACGTCCTCGCGCGGCTGCACAACGTGAACTGGAAGGCGGTGGGGCTCGCCGACTTCGGGAAGCCCGGGAACTACTTCGCCCGGCAATTCCACCGCTGGACGTCGCAGTACCGGGCCTCCGAGACCGAGACCATCGCCTCCATGGACAGGCTCATCGGCTGGCTCCCCGGGCACATCCCGGCGGACGACACGACGACCATCGTCCACGGCGATTACCGGCTCGGCAACATGATCGTCCATCCCACGGAGCCGCGGGTGCTGGCGGTGCTGGACTGGGAGCTGTGCACCCTCGGGCATCCGCTGGCGGATCTCGCCTACAACTGCATGCCCTATCACCTGAGCGCGGACGTCATGGAGGGCTTCGAGGGGGCGAATCTCGCCCCGCTCGGCATCCCCTCCGAGAAGACCTATCTCGCCGCCTACTGCCGGCGCACGGGCCGCCCGGGCATCGAGGACTGGGATTTTTACGTCGCCTTCTCCATGTTCCGGCTGGCCGCCATCGCCCAGGGCATCATGGGCCGGGTGCTGGAGGGCACGGCCAATGACCCCAATGCGCGGCTGCGGGGCGAGCGGGCGCGCCCGCTCGCGGATGCCGCCTGGGCCATCCTGGCCCCTCGCGCCGCCTGACCCTCCGCACAGCTGACTCAGCTGCTCAAGGAGAACGCCATGTCCACTCCGGTCGAGTACCAGCGCCGCGGCGCCGTCGGTGTCATCACCATCAACAACCCGCCCGTCAACGCGCTCTCCGTCGCCGTGCGGCAGGGAATCGCCGACGGGCTCGCCCAGGCGGCGGCCGACGCCCAGGCCAAGGCCGTGGTCATCATCGGCGGCGGGCGCACCTTCATCGCGGGAGCGGACATCCGCGAGTTCGGCAAGCCGCTCCAGCCGCCCGACCTCAACGAGGTGATCCGGCGCCTCGAGGAGTGCCCGAAACCCGTGGTGGCGGCGCTGCACGGCACGGCGCTCGGCGGCGGCCTCGAGGTGGCGCTGGGCTGCCATTATCGCTGCGCGGTCGCGGCGGCGCAGGTGGGCTTCCCCGAGGTCAAGCTCGGCCTCCTCCCGGGGGCCGGCGGGACTCAACGGCTGCCGCGAGTCGCCGGCATCGAGGCCGCGCTCAAGATGATCACGAGCGGCAATCCGATCCCCGCCGCCCAGGCAGCGGCACTCGGCCTCGTGGACGAGGTGGTCCCGGGCGACTTGCTGGACGGGGCCGTCGCCTACGCCGAGCGGCTCGTGGCCGAGGGCCGGCCGCTCCGGAAGATCTCGGAGATGCAGGACAAGGTGGCAGGCGTCGCTCCGGCTGTCTTCGACGAGTCCCGCAAGGGGCTCGCGCGGAGCGCGCGCGGCTTCGAGGCGCCCCAGCGCTGCGTGGATGCGGTCCAGGCGGCGGCGACGC
>MGBT01000097.1 GCA_001788395.1 Candidatus Rokubacteria bacterium GWA2_70_23 | reverse complement strand
GAGGCGCCCGGCCCCAGAGGAGCCGAAGCATCAGACCCAGTGCCACCTGCACCGCTACCATGAAGGCCCAGTCGATCCCGACGGCCGCCGCGCGAAGCCAGAAGCCTGCCGGCCGCGCTGCCGCGCCCGGCGGCCCAGCCTCCGCAGGTCCGGCATCAGGTTCGGTGCCTTCGACCGCGGGCAAGCCGCACTCCGAGCAGGACTCCGGCATCGCGCGCGCATCGTAGCACAGGTATACTTTGGCCATGATCTCAGTCCAGGAGGGCCAGGCGCGCATCCTGGCGCAGGTCACCTCCGTCGCGCCGCCCCAGATCGTCCCGCTCCCCGAAGCCCTCGGCCGTGTGCTCGCCGAGGACGTCCGCGCCGGCATCGACGTCCCGCCCACCGACAATTCGGCGGTGGACGGCTACGCCGTCCTCCACGCGGAAGTGCCCGCCGGCGGCAGCCGCGAGCTCCGGGTCGTCGCCGACCTGCCCGCCGGAGCGGTCCTCGACGGCGCCATCGCGCCCGATGAGGCCGTCCGCATCATGACGGGCGCGCCCATGCCCGCGGGCGCCGACACGGTGTACCTGCAGGAAGTGGTGGAGCGCGAGAGCCACCGGATCCGCGTGGGCCCGATCCCCCGCGGCGCCAACGTCCGGTATCGCGGCGAGGACGTGCGGGCGGGCGAGATCGTCCTCGGGGCGGGCACCGTCCTCCGCCCCCAGGAGCTCGGTGTGGCGGCCTCGCTGGGGCTGCCCCAGCTCGCGGTGCGGCAGCGCCCGCGCGTGGCCATCGTGTCCACGGGCGACGAGGTGGCCGAGCCCGGCAGCCCGCGCAAGCCCGGGCAGATCTACGATTCCAACCGCTTCTCTCTCCGTGGGTCGGTGGAGGCCGCCGGCGGCCGGGTCATCGACCACGGGGTGGTCCCCGATCTCTTCGACGAGCTGCAGGCGCGGCTCCTCGAGGCCGCCCACGGCGCCGACATCGTGCTCACCTCGGGCGGAGTGTCGGTGGGGGATCACGACCTCGTGAAGGCGGTGCTGCAGGAGGCCGGCGGCATCGACTTCTGGCAGGTCGCCATGCAGCCGGGACGCCCGCTCGCCGTGGGGCGCATCGGCACGGCACAGTTCTTCGGGCTGCCCGGCAACCCCGTGGCCTCCATGCTGACCTTCGCGTTGTTCGTCCGGCCGGCGCTCTGGAAGCTGGCGGGCCGGCGTGACCTCTTCCCGCCCCGTTTCCACGCCGTGACCGCCGAGCCTCTGCGCAAGAAGGCGGGGCGGCGCGAGTTCAAGCGCGGCATCCTGACCTACACGGGCGAGGCCTGGGAGGTGCGCACCACCGGACCGCAGGGCTCCGGCATCCTCACCTCCATGGCCCAGGCCAACTGCTTCATCGTCATCGAGGAAGAACGTGGCGACGTGGCGCGGGGCGAGCGCGTCCTCGTGGAACCGTTCGGCCTCATCTGAGCGCAGGGTCACCAGGAGCGCCATGCCGCACAGGATCCGGACCGATCTCATGGAGCAGATCGCGCCCCTCGCCGAGGAGGCGGCGACCGTCTACGCCCGCGGGCTCGCCGACCTGGCCTACGCGGACATCCGCATCGAGATCACCGAGGGCAAGTGGGCCGGCGCGGAGAACGGGTCGGCCAAGTCCTCGGGGGACGACTACGGCTTTGCGATCGGCGTCCGCGTGCTGGCGGGCTCCCGCGCGATCGCCCCGGGCTACTTCGGCCGCGCCCTCGGCGCGGCGGACCTCCGCGGGCTCGCGGCCCTCCTGAGGGAGGCTCTCCAGTCCGCCCACCGTCGGGCGCTCGTGAACGCGGAGATGAAGGCCGACGCCCGGGGGAAGTTCGGGCCCCTCGGGGACGCCTTGGCGGACACGCGGCTCTGCCCGGTGCGCGTCACGCGCGACGCGGTGCCCGCCGTCTTCCAGGTGGACCCGCGGACCATGGACCTCGGCGAGATGGTCCGCTTCACCACCGACGTGTCGCGCCAGGTGGCGGCCGCCGACGCCCATGTCCACTACAACTACATCTCCACCATGACCCAGCTCGCCCGCGAGCTCTTCGCCTCCTCCGAGGGCGCCCTCATCGACCAGTCCTTCGCCCTGACCCAGGGCATGTGCTATCTCGTGGCGGGCGGGGACGGCCACAGCCAGGAGATCTACGACGTGGTCGGGCACCAGCGCGGCTGGGAGATCCTGACCTCGGGGGTGGACGATCCGCTGATGCCCTTCCCGCCCTTCCCGCGCTTCGCCCTGGACATGGCGCGCGAGGGCGCGGAGCTGGCGGCAGCCCCGCCCGTCCCCACGCTCGACCGCGCGGTCACCGTGGTGACCGACCCGCATTTCAACACCCTCGTCTCTCACGAGATCATCGGCCACCCGATGGAGCTGGACCGCGGGCTCAAGATGGAGACGGCCTACGCGGGCCGCTCCTGGCTCCTCCGCGACCTGGACCGGCATCAGCTCGGCCGGCAGATCGCCTCGCCCCTCGTGACGGCGTACTCCGACCCCGGGCTGCCGGGCTACGGGCACTATGCGTACGATCACGAGGGCACGCCGGCCCGGCGGGTGGTCCACATCGAGCAGGGCGTCTTCACGGGCTTCATGAACAGCCGCCAGACCGCCGCCATCTTCGGCGGCAGCCCCAACGGGCACTGGAAGGCCACGGACGCCTCCCTCGTCCCGCTCATCCGCATGTCCAGCACCGTCTTCGGCGCGGGCGACCGGGATCCGGCCGACATCATCAGCGAGGTGGACCACGGCTACTACCTCGTGGGCCACAAGACCCCGTCCATCGCCGAGAGCCGCGAGAACTTCCGCATCTCGGCCCGCAAGGTGTACGAGATCCGCAACGGCCAGCTCGGCCGGCTCTACCGCGACGGTGGGATCATGGCCGACACGAAGACCTACCTGATGAACGTGGACGCCGTGGGCGCGGACTTCCGCCTCTACCCGATCCCCAACTGCGGCAAGGGCCAGCCCATGCAGACCAAGAAGCTGGGCAACGGCGGGCCCACCATGCGGAGCCGCGCCATCATCATGGGAGGGCTTGCAGGGTGAGCCGGACGCGAGGCTAGGTTGCCGACCACCGAGGAATTGAGAAGGGCGGTGGCCGACGCGCTCGCCCTCGTGTCAGCGCAACCCGGCGTGCGCGAGGTCGAGGCCTTCGCGGCGTCCAACCGGACCCTTCTGACCCGCCTGAACTACACGTCGCACATCCCCTGCAACGGCGTGGAGGAGCCCAAGTCCACCGAGGCGTATGGGCTCGGTCTGCAGGTCGCCTTCGACACGGCCGACGGCATCGCCATCGGCTTCGGCTCGGAGCCGAGCGACCTCTCGCAGGCGGGCGTGGAGCGGGCGCTCGACAAGGCGCGGCGGGGCGCGGTCCACGATCCCGAGTTCGTGTCGCTGCCGAAGCCAGGTCCCGAGAGGCGCGCGCTCCGCGCGTACCATGACCCCGCGCTCCTCGACATCGGCGACGCGCAGCTGGTGGAGGCCGGGTGGAAGGTCCTCGGCGGCGCCCTCGGCGCCTTCCTCGCCCCCTCCTGGCTGGCGGGCCTCGCCGGAGGCGACGCCGGCCTCCGCCGCCTCGGAGTCATCGTGGGAGGCGATGTCACCATCCTCCAGGAGCGCATGGCCATCGCCTCCACCCATCTGCGTGAGGCCCAGACGGACGAATCCACGCTCATGATGGGATTCGTCACCGCCATGGTGGAGGCGTACGACGCCAAGGGCTCGGGCTGGTCCACGGGCATCCGGCTCGACCACTTCACCGACGAGGCCGGCGTCGAGGCGGCGCAGAACGCCATCGCGGCCATCGACGGAGAGCGCGTTCCGGCGGGCGACTACACCGTGGTCTTCGGCAAGCAGCCGGTGGCCGACATCCTCAACAACCTCGTGATCCCGGCCTGCCACGCGGGTGCCTTCTACTCGGGGAGCTCGCCCTTTCTCGGACAGCTCGGCAAGCCCGTGGCCTCGCCGCGCCTCTCGGTGTACGACAGCGGGGCCGTGCCCGGGCTCATGGGCTCCAAGGGCATCACCTGCGAGGGGCTCCCCACCGGGCGCACCGACCTGATCCGCAACGGCGAGCTTGTCGGACTGCTCACCAGCTGGTACGACGGGCAGCGGTTGCTCCGGGATCCGGCCCTCCGCGAGAAGCTCGGCGTGGAGGGAGCAGCAGCCGCGCCCGCCCTCGTGGCGCGGAACGGCTTCCGCTACGCGGGCGGCGGAGGGCGCGCCTTCGACGTCCAGCCCGGGGTCGCCGCCTCCAACGTGATCGTCGAGGGTGCCGATCCCCTGCCCCTCGACGAGCTGATCCGCACGGTCAAGGACGGGCTCTACATCGGCCGCATCTGGTACACGTACCCCATCAACGGGCTGCGCGCGGGCGACTTCACTTGCACCGTGGTGGGAGACTCCTTTATCATCCGGGACGGCCGGATCGCGGCGCCCATGCGAGCCAATGTCATCCGGATCAACGACAACGTCACGCGGCTGCTCCAGAGCATCGTCGGCATCGCCAAGGAGGCCAAGGGCACTCTGGTCTGGGCGGCCGACGAGGTCATGTATACCCCGGAGATGGCCGTGAGCGGGGTCCACGTGGACGAGATCTCGAGCGTCATGGAGGGGTCCGACTGATGGCCACTGCCGACCTCGCGCGGCTCCAGCAGATCGCGCGGGAGTGCCGCGTCCAGATCCTGCGTATGCTCACCCACGCCGGCTCCGGCCATCCGGGCGGGTCGCTCTCCGTGGTGGACCTCCTCGTCACGCTCTACTTCAACCGCATGCGGTACGATCCCGCGCGGCCGACCTGGGAGGACCGCGACCGGCTCGTGCTCTCCAAGGGGCACTGTGTCCCCGCCCAGTACTGCTGCATGGCGAAGGCGGGCTTCTTCCCGGAGAGCCAGCTCATCACGCTCCGCAAGCTCGGCAGTCCGCTTCAAGGCCACCCGGATCGGGTCATGCTGCCAGGGATCGAAGCGGCCACGGGCTCGCTCGGCCAGGGGCTCTCCATCGCCGCCGGCATGGCGCTGGGGCTCAAGATGGCCGGCAAGACCGCGCGCGTCTACTGCATCGTGGGCGACGGCGAGATCCAGGAGGGGCAGGTCTGGGAGGCCGCCATGTCCGCGCCCAAGCTCGGCCAGCCCGACCACGCACTCGACAACCTCTGCGTGATCGTCGACTACAACGGGATCCAGCTCGACGACCACGTGAAGAAGATCCTCGACATCGAGCCGCTGGTGGACAAGTGGAAGTCCTTCGGCTGGCCCGTCATCGACATCGACGGCCACGACATCGCCCAGATCGACAAGGCGCTGGACCAGGCCGAAGCGATCAAGGGCAAGCCGACCTTCGTCGTCGCCCATACCGTGAAGGGCAAGGGCGTCTCCTTCATGGAGGACAACCCGGAGTGGCACGGCAAGGCCCCGAAGCCGGCCGAGGCGATCCGCGGCATCCACGAGATCCTCGGCGACCCCCTTCCCGACTGGGCCCGGGCGATCGTCGCCGAGCTCGAGCGACTGGAGAAGCAGTGATGCCGGCCAAGGCCTCGCGGGCCGCCTTCGGGGAAGCGCTGCTCGATCTGGGCGCCAGGGACGAGCGCATCGTCACGCTGGATGCCGATCTGTCCAAGTCCACCATGACGGCGAAGTTCGCCAGGGCCTACCCGTCCCGCGCGTTCAACGTGGGCATCGCCGAGTCCACCATGATCGGCATGGCCGCGGGACTCGCGCTCACCGGGCGCGTCCCCTTCGCCTGCTCCTTCGCCTGCTTCCTGATCGGGCGCTTCGAGACCATCC
>MGBT01000096.1 GCA_001788395.1 Candidatus Rokubacteria bacterium GWA2_70_23 | reverse complement strand
CCTGGACCTCGGCCGGCAGCGTCTCCAGGCGGAGTTGAAGATGCCGGCTCACTTTCGCCGGGTACCGATAGGCCCACGCCCCTTCCACCAGTGCCCGCCGGGCGTGGCTGTTCCCCGCCTTCGTGATGCCGCCTTGATGGCGTCGTGCTCCCGACGAGTACTCCGAGGGGGTCAGCCCGAGATAGCTCATGAGCTGGCGCGGGTTCTCGAACCGCGTGAGGTCCCCGAGCTCGGTCATCAAGATGACGGCGCCGGTGAGCTCCACCCCCCGCAGCGCCTGGATCGCCTCGACCACCGGGTAGAGCCGCCAGCCCTTGACCGCCTCGTGCAGCTCGTGCTCCATGCGCTGCCGCCGCTCCTGCTGCTCGCTGACCGCGCGCAGGTACTCCTGGAAGACGATCTGCTGCGGTGGGGTCGGACACACCACCTCGGCCAGCCAGCGGAGATGGGCCGCGTTCCAGGTCGCCCGGCCCTCGTAGCGAATGTCCTGGCGCAGCAGGAACGATTTCAGCCGGCGCTTGCTCCGCTTGAGATCCTGCATGGCGTCGTCCCGGCCGCGGCTCAAGTCCCGCAGCGCCTCGTCCTCGATCCCGGGCACGTAGATAGCACTCAGGTCGCCGCTGCGCATCAAGCGGGCCAGCGTCATCGCATCGCGCCGATCCGTCTTCACTCGATCGCCCGCCTTCCGCGGGATCAGCGACGGCGCCACGACCTGGCAGGCCAGGCCCTTCCCGGTCAGGTACCGATACAGCCCGTAGCCGCATGGCCCGGCCTCGTAGGTGAACACCAGTGTTGCGGCCTTCGACTCGAGCCTCCGGATCAGCTTGTCGATGTCGCACTGCCGCGTGCCGATCGGGCCCAGGGACACGACCTCGGCGCCGCGGTCCTCCGGCGCGTAGGCGACGGCAATGGACTCCTTGTGGACGTCGAGACCAACGTAGAGAGTTTTGCTAGACTGTTCCATGGCTGACCTCCAAGCTCGTTGTTGGAATGTGCCACGCGCACATGGCGGCTCCAGCCGCAAGGCTAACCCGCGTTGAGCCGGAGGTCAGCCTCTCCTCTCGGAGGTCATACTGTCTAGCTGGCGCAAGTGCGACCCTTGAGACAACGGCGGCGGTGAATGCCCTATCCATTCGACCTCTGGGTGGAATCACAGCGGCCGCTCGCTTCACTAGACCGAGTCAAGCGGGGGTTGTACCGACGGAACCGTCATTGCCCGAGAGGTGACGCCTATGAACGCAAGACAGACTGCGGAACTGCAAAAAGCCTGGGGTGATAGGCCATGCGACCACACTCGGGTAGAAGGTGTAGGCCACTCGGGGCTAGAAGCCTGCTCGCAGTGCGGTCGTTTCGTCACCCGGGACAGTGCTGGCAAGCCGATTCCTACTCCTGGGCCCCCGGAGCATCCACGGTAGGATGACCCGCGCTTGCTCGAGCGCGATTGGAGCCCAGCTAACCTCGGCATGCAGCCGACGGCCTTCGGCCGCGGCTGATACCGCGCGTTATACGAACAGAGCGTAGACTCAGGTTAGGAGGTCGACGATGAGATACAAAATCGCGTTGCTCAAGACAGACGAGGGGTACAGCGTGTCGGTCCCCGGGTTGCCAGGATGCTGGTCGCAGGGCATCACTGAGGAAGAGGCCCTCCAAAATATCCAGGACGCGATTCAAGAATACCTAGCCGTCCGCGATGGCCTTCTGGAGGGTGCGGTCGTCCGTGAAATCGAGGTCACCCCGTAAGACGTGCCGCGCATTCCGGGTGTCAACCATCAGGACGCTGTCCGGGCTCTACAGAAAGCGGGCTTTCGGGTCGCCCGGCAGGGCAAGCACATCGTGATGACCGACGATGTTCGGATCGTCACCATTCCCAGGCAGAATCCTGTCAACGCATTCACGATGGGCGGAATCGTCCGCGATGCCGGACTCAGTGACGAAGACTTCCGCGCGCTCCTGTAATGTCTGGTCGCAGAACTTGCGCATGAAGCCGCCCGCGCTTCGCGCCGAGGCTTATCCACGGCGTTAGCCTTCACAGGGAGAAGGGTGGACTTTGCCGCCCGTCGGCAGTACGGTCACGGTGAGAGGTGACGTGGGCATGGATACTCAGCAAATCGTTGAGGCCTTCCGAAGGTTGCCGGCCGACGAGCGGGTTCGCCTCGTCGGGGAACTCTGGGATGAGGTCGCAAAGGAGCTCGAGCGGGAACCGCTGAGTGAGGCGCAGCAGCGCCTCCTGGACGAGCGAATCCGACAGCATCAAGAGAACCCCGCCGATGTTGAGGATTGGGCGGCGGCACGAGACGATCTTCTCCGTGACCTGTGACGTATCGGCTGACCGTCAGGCGCCAGGCGAAGGCGGACATCCGGGAGGCGGCCCGCTGGGTACGAACGACGGCGCCCTGGTCTCGGCCGTGCGTTCCTGCACCAGATCGACGTGCTTCTCGGCAGGATTCGGGAGGACCCGCTGCAGCATCACAGGTCGTTTACCGCAGCGTTCGCCGAGCCATCCCACGCAGGTTCCCCTACGGCCTTTCCTACCGTATCGACGGATCGGTTGTTCTCGTGTTTGCGGTGGTGCATCTGCATCGCGACGCCTCCACATGAGGAAGGCCAATGAACGAGAGAAAGCACGCATCGCGCGGCTCCTTGAAGTCTGACCTTGCGCGCGTCGATGCTCATTCGGTGAAACCCGAGGAGTATAAAGAGCTGCCTGAGTTGACCGACGAAATGCTTGCCCGCGCGAAGATCAACAAGGGCGGTCGGCCCCTGTCGCTGAATCCGCGGAGATTGATCTCTCTGCGCCTGCCCGCTGACGTCATCGAACGCTGGAGGGCAACCGGGCCTGGGTGGCAAACCCGCATGGCTGAGCGGCTGAGCAAGGTTCGCTGAAGAAACCTAACAAGCCGTTCCACCTGACGTCGGCCCTCACTCCCTTCGGTCGCTCGGTTCGCCACAGGTGAACGGCCGCGTTATGCGTACAGTGGTGGCTTGCCGTGGGTGCGACCGCAGGGGAGAATAGCTGCATGAAGAACATGCTCGACGACATCCTCACCCTCAGCGTTGCCGAACGGATGCAGTTGGTCGAGGACATCTGGGACAGCATCGCAGCCACGCCGGAGGCGGTGCCAGTCACGGACGCTCAGCGGAAAGAGCTCGCGAGGCGGAAGCGCGCACACCAGCGTAACCCTGCTGCAGCAAAGCCCTGGAAGGAGGTGCGGGCGAAGTTCGAGCGGCGTCGGTGACGCTTCGGCTTACCCCGGAGGCCGAGTCCGACGTCGATGCTACTCATGTGTGGTATGAAGAGTAGCGCATCGGCCTCGGGGAGGCGTTCTTCCGGGTTCTCGACGCTGCCGTCGCTTCGATTCAGCGGCATCCCGATGCCTACCCACTCGTTGACCGGACGATGCGCCGCGCGTTGCTCCGTCGGTGTCCTTACGCAGTGTTCTTCGATGTGGTCGGCACGGAGGTCATCGTGTACGGCATCCTTCATTGCGCGAGAGACCCGAAGGCGTGGAGGCAGCCCGCGGCATGAGCACCCGATTGGAGGGATACCACGGTATGGCCCGGGCCACGATCGTCGCTCCTGAGCCAAGAGCGGGCCGTCGTTTTCCGAGCGTGCTACGGTGAACCCCACGGCGAGCCGGAAGAACGTCAATCACCTTTTCCACATCAAGGGGGACACGACCCCCACCGCGTCGTGCGTTGCGTGCCTGAGAAGGGTCGCCCGCACGCCGCCGTGGAACACCCAGCATCGCAGTTCAACATCTAACGACAGCCCTTTCTCTGTCTAAACCGGTGAGGCCATTGCTGTCACCCTATGCTCTCGGCGGCCAGAACGTGAGCCTGATCTTCGGCCGATGACATCTCCCCGCCGCGTCGTCATCACCGGGATGGGGACGGTCAATGCCGCGACCGCCGGGGGCACGCCCGCTCTGGCCGGCGCCCTCGAGGGCAAGCAGTCGCCGATTCGCCCCGTCCGGGCCTTCGACGTCTCGGGCCTCCCGAGCCGCCTCGCGGCCGAGGTGGATGAGACCGTCCTCGCGGGACTCGTGGACCGCGACGCCGCGCGGCGCCTCTCACGCATCTGCCGGCTCACCCTGGCCGCCTGCCGGCTGGCGGTCGGGGACGCGAGGATCGACGGCGGGCCGGCGCTCGGCCTCGTCGTCGGCACCGAGCACGGCGATTTCCGGTCGAGCGAGGAGTTCGCGGCCGGATTTCTCCGGCGCGGTGTGGCCGGGCTCTCGCCCATGATCTTCCCCGGCACGGTGATGAACTCCATGGGCGCCGTCGCCGCCATCGAGATCGGCGCCAAGGGCCCCACCGTGACCCTGAACCAGGCGACCGTGGCGGGAGATCTCGCCATCGCCCGCGCCGCCGTGCTCATCCGCTCGGGACAGGCGGATGCCGTCGTCGCGGGGGGAGTGGACGAGATCTGCCCGCCCGTGTACCGGCGCCTCGCGGAGATGGGCGTGCTGTCTCCCATGGGCGGAGCGCTCCCCGAAGGCTGCCGCCCCTTCGCGGCCGACCACAACGGCCCCGTCCTCGGCGAGGGCGCGACCTTTCTCGTTCTCGAGGATCTGGACATCGCCACGGCGCGAGGCGCGACCATCCACGCCGAGGTGGCGGGGGCGGTCTGGGGGAATCTCCCCGTGGCTCCCCACACCGCGCCCCGCTCGCGCCGCGACCGGCGGTCTCCCGTCCTCCGCCTGCTCGCGCGGCTCGGACTGCCCCCCGAGGGCCTCGCGGCGTGCTACGGCGCGGGCAACGGCGATCCCGCTCTCGACGATTGGGAGATGGCCCTGCTCGCGGCCGATCTCCCGGCCGCGCCTGGGCTCTCGCCGCCCCGCTCGCTGGCCAGGCTCTTCGGCCAGCACGGCGGCCTCGGCGCCCTCCGCGTGGCGGCGGCAGCGCTCGAGGGCCGGCGCGGCAGCGCGGCTCCCACGCTCGTGCACGGGCTCGCGCGGGGCGGCTGCCGGACGGCCATCGTGGTGAGCCGCCCGGCATGAGCGACCACCTCATCCTCATCCCCGTCTTCGACGAGGCCCTCACCATCGAGGGCGTCGTCACGCGGGCGCGCCGTCACGGCGCGGTGCTCGTGATCGATGACGGCTCCTCCGACGAGAGCGCCGCGCTGGCCGCGCGCGCCGGAGCCGACGTGCTCAGGCTCGCCCGGCGGAGCGGCAAGGGCCAGGCGTTGCGGCGCGGCTTCGCCGAGGCGCTCGCGCGCGGGGCGGAGCGCGTGGTGACGCTCGACGGCGACGGGCAGCACGATCCGGACGAGATCCCACGCCTTCTCCACGCGGCCGCATCATCTCCCGACGCGGTGGTGATCGGCGGCCGGCTCGGGCGCGGCGCCGCCGCCGCCAACGGCGTGATCCCTGCCGGCAGGCTCTGCGCGATGCGGGTGGCCGGCTTCTTCATCGACTGGCTCACCGGGTGCCCCCTGACAGACACGCAGTCGGGGTTCCGCGTGTACCCGGTCCGTCTGCTGGAGACGATCGCGCCGCGCGGCGGAGGATTCGTGCTGGAGAGCGAGGTGTTGATCCGTGCCGCGGCCGGCGGCTGGCGGCTCGTCGAGACGCCGGTGACCGCGCGCCACTTCCCGGAGCGCCGGAGCCGGTTCCGGCCCGTGCGCGACGGGGTCGCCGTGGGCGCCCTCCTCGCCGGAGAGATCCTGCGCCGCTTCCGGCGCGAGGCCGCGCTCGGCGCCGCGGCGCTGCTGCGCCCGTTCACCGCCGCGCGACGGCGGCCGCGTCATCGCGAGCTGGCCGAGATCACGGCTCCCTATCGCGGCAACCCCGCGGCCTGCGCCACGGCGGTGGGCGTGTTCTTCGTCCACCGCACGGCGGCGACCTGGCGCGACTGGTGGGGGGATCCCCGGGCCCGCGCCTTCCGCGCTGTTGGCCTCGCCGCCGCGCTGACGCCCGTGCTTCTGGCGCTGGCCCTGCTCCGCCCGGGGCTCCGCCGGATCGGTCTCGATCTCCTCGGGCCGTTCGTCCGCGCGGTCTACTCGCAGGAGCGCCTGGCGCGGGCGCTCGCGCCTCAGGCGGCGGCCGCGGAGGTGGTGGCATGGCGGGAGCGATGACGGGCGCCGACTACGACGTGCTCGTGGTGGGCGGGGGGCCCGGCGGCGCCACCACCGCCACGTTCCTCGCGCGCGGAGGGCTGTCCGTGGCCATCGCAGAGCGCGAGGCCTTCCCCCGCTTCCGCGTGGGCGAGTCGCTCGTGCCCAACTGCATGCCCATCCTCGAGCGCCTCGGCGTGCTCGACCGGATCAAGGCCCACGGCTTCCAGCCGAAGTTCGGCGTCACCTTTCACGATCAGGAGCTGGATCTCGAGCACAGCTTCTCCTTTCGGGAGGGGCGGCCCTGGCCGCCCTTCACCTTCGACGTCCACCGGGCGGAGTTCGACGAGATCCTCCTGGACCACGCCGCGAAGGAGCCGGGGGTGACGCGCTTCCAGCCGGCCGCGGTGGAGAAGGTCGCCTTCGACGCCGGCGGGGTGACCGCGCGGCTCTCCGATGCCGAGGGCGAGCGCGAGCTGCGGGCCCGCTTCCTGGTGGACGCCAGCGGGCGCGATGCCTTCCTCACCTCACGCCAGGGACGCCGCCGGCCGATGCCGGGGCTCGGCAAGGTGGCGCTCTTCGCCTACTACCGCGGCGCGCACCGCTGGCCGGGACGCGAGGAGGGCAATGTCCGCATCTCCATCTTCCCCGAGGGCTGGTTCTGGTGGATCCCGCTTGCCCACGACGAGACGAGCGTGGGCTGCGTGCTCCACTCGCGGGTCGTGCGCGCGTGGGAGGGGACGCCCGCCGCGCTCTTCCAGGCCGAGATCTCGCGCTGCCACCGGGTGCGCGAGGGCCTCGCCTTCGCTACGGCCACCACGCCGGTCTACACGGCCGCCAACTTCGCCTACACCGTGGAGCCGGTGGTGGGGAGCCGCTTCCTCTGCGTCGGCGACTCGGTGGCCTTCGTGGACCCGATCTTCTCGGCGGGCGTCTTCCTCGCCATGGCGTCGGGGGAGCTGGCGGCGCGCGAGATCCTCGACGCCTTCCGGGAGGGCCGCTTCGAGGCGCGGCGCTTCGCCCCCTACGAGCGCGCGTGTCACCGCGGGATGAAGCCCTTCGTCCGTTTCATCGAACACTTCTACGACCCGCTGTTCCTCGAGATCTTCCTCAAGCCGAAGGACCTCTTCGGCATGGTGGACGCCGTCACCTTTGTGCTGGCGGGCGGCGCCTTCCGCCGGATCCCGCTCCGCCTGCGGCTGGCGCTCGGGGCCTTCTTCGCCGTGGTGCGCGTGACGCGCTGGGCGCGCCGCCGCCGCGGCCTGTCGCCGGAGTCGCGCCTCGAATGGTGATCGGCGCCGCGTGGGGGCCGTCAGAGGGCGGGGGGGCCGCTCCGAATCCCCGTGGGGTTCCGTGGGTGAGGAGCGGCCCCCCGGCCCCCGCCCTCGGCGTGACGAGCTGATGCTGCGCGCGCTCTGGCCCCGCGGCTACCTCTTCACCGTCCTCGGCATCGCCGTCGGCATGGCGGGGCTCGTCTCCCTCGGCGCCATGGCGGAGCGGATCACGCGCTTCATCGACGGCGGCGACCGCTTCGTCCTCGGCCAGATCTCGGTGGCCGGCGAGGGGATGGGCATGGGCACGGGCTTCACGGCCGGCGGGCTCCTGCCGGCGGCGAAGATCGCCGAGATCGCGCATGTGCCCGGCGTGGCGGCGGTGCAGGCCCAGGTGATGCTCCCGCTCAGCACGACCACCTCCCACTTTCTCACGCTCACCCAGGAGCTGATCCTCGGCATCGACCTCTCGGTGCCCATGCCCAACCGCCACTACCGCGCGCTGCCCGTGCGGGCCGGGCGCTTCCTGCGTCCGGACGACCGGCGGGCCGTCGTGGTGGGCGCCGACTTCGCCGCCTCGCGCGGGCTCGCCGTGGGCGGGACCCTCCCCCTCGGGAGCCTGCCGTTCACGGTGATCGGTGTGCTGGACAAGACGCTCACCGCCCCCGATCGCTTCGCCATCGTGTCCATCGAGGATGCGCGCGACCTGTGGCTGCGCCGCGATCCGCTCCTCGTCCAGGTCTTTGGCTCGGGCGCGGGTGGCCTGGGACGGCGCGACCTCAACTCGGGCGCCGCGGTGGGCTGGGCCCCTGGCGTCGACCCGGACACCCTCGCGCGCCGTATCCAGGCCGAGGTGCGCGGCGTGAACGTCACGATTCCGGGGGAGCTGTCCCGGCTCCTCAGGACCTCGACGGCCTTCTTCTCCGCGCTCCTCTTCGGCATCGGCGCGCTTGGCCTGGTGATCGGGGGGCTGTCGCTCTCCAACACCGTGACGGCCGCGGTGTTCGAGCGCATCCGCGACTTCGGCATCAAGCGAGCGCTGGGGGCGACGGACCTGCAGCTCCTCGGAGAGGTCCTGGGCGAGGCGCTGCGGGTGAGCGTGGGCGGCTGTGCGGGCGGCGTGGCGCTGGCGCTCGCGCTCGGCTTCTCGGTGGACGCGCGCGTGTTCCGCGAGGGGCAGCAGCTCTTCCTCTTCTCCCCGCGGCTCCTCCTCTTCGCGCTGGGCTTCGCCCTCCTGCTGGGCACGCTGGCGGCCGGCTACGCCACGCTCCGCATCGCGCGCCTGTCACCCGCCGAAGCCATCCGGCGCGGGAGCTGAGCATGCTCCTCCGCGCGGTGGGGCTCGCGAAATCCTACCGGGGCGCCGGCGCCGAGCCGATCCCCGTGCTCCGGGGCGTGGACCTCGAGGTCAAGGCCGGGGAGATCGCGGCCATCGTGGGGGTCTCCGGGTCGGGCAAGTCCACGCTGCTCAGCGTGCTTGGCCTGCTGGAGCCCGCGGATGGCGGCGAGATCTGGCTCGACAGCGAGCGGGTGAGTCACCTGGGCCGGCGCGCTCAGGCCCGCATGCGCGGCGCTCGCATCGGCTACGTCTTTCAGTCGTTCCTGCTGATCTCGAGGCTCACGGCGTGGGAGAACGTCCTGCTGGCGGCCCGCTACGTCGGCCGGGACCGGCGGGAGGCCGAGCAGGAGGCGCTCCGGCTGATGGAGCGGCTCGACGTCCTCCACCGCCGGGGGCATTACCCGGCGCAGCTCTCCGGCGGCGAGCAGCAGCGCGTCGCCTTCTGCCGGGCGGTGCTGAACTCTCCGCCCCTCTTGCTCGCGGACGAGCCAGCGGGCAATCTGGACGAGGATCACGCGCGCGTCATCCTGGGAGAGATCCGGGCGCAGGCCCGCGAGCGGGGGACGACGGTGATCCTGGTGACACACCGGGCCGAGGCCGCCGCCGAAGCCGATCATGTGCTGAGGCTCCAGGGGGGCCGGCTCGAGCCATCGTGAGGAGATCGCCATGACGCGACGACATCTGCTGTGGCTGCTGGCGGCTGGGCTGGGGGCGATGCTCTCGACCGCCTCCCCGGCATCGGCCGACGACCGTACCCGGACCTTCAGCGCCCCCGCCGACCGCGTCTGGACCGTGGCCAGGTCCACGCTCGAGAGCCTGGGCTGGAAGATCGACAAGGAGGATCGCGACGTCGGCTGGGTCGTGACCAAGTCGCGCGGCGTCGACCACGAGGACTACGGCGTCTACGCCAAGGGCACGCGGCACCGGCTGCGCGTGATGGTCAAGGGGCGCGAGGGCGGCAAGACCGAGGTGACCGTCGAGCGCCGGCTCTGGAAGGAGGAGCGCATCCTCTGGATGGACAAGGAAGAGGATCTCCACACCACCGACCGGACGGTGGAGAAGCGGGTTCTCGACGCCATCGGCAAGAGCCTGTAGCGAGAATCGAGCCGCGTGACGGTGTTTCGCTCCGGCGGCGCCGCAGCGGGGGCCGCCGCCCTGCTGGCGCTTCTTCTTCTCCTGCCCGGTCTCGGCGCGGCGCCCTTCGACGATCCGGGGGAGGGACAGCACGCCGAGATCGCCCGCGAGGCCTGGGCCAGCGGGGACTGGCTCACGCTGAGACTCGGCGGCGTCCGCTACTTCGACAAGCCGCCCCTGCTCTACGCGATGGCGGCGGCGGCATTTGCGGTGTGGGGGCCGTCGGAGTGGGCGGCGCGGCTGGGCCCCGTCATCGGCGCCGCCGCGGCCGTCGCCGCCACCGCCTTCCTCGGCGCCCGGCTCATGGGCCCCGGTTGGGGCGTGCTGGCGGGCGCCGCGCTCCTCTCCTCCGCGCTCTTTGCCTTCTTCGGTCGCTACGTCAGGCCCGAGACGCTCTTCGTCGCCGCGATCCAGTGGGGCCTCACGGGACTGCTGATCGGAGGGGTGCGGGATGCGGGCGGCCTCACCCGCGCTGCAAGCGCCCGCGTGTGGCCGCTCATCGGCTATGCGGCACTGGGCCTCGCCGCCCTGGCGAAGGATCCGCTGGGGCTCCTGGGGCCGCTCGCTGCCGTGGCCGGGGCCCGCTGGCTGGGCGGCAGGCTCCGGCCGCTCTCCTCGTGGCTGCCCGCTGCGGGTATCGTGCTGGCGCTGGTGCTCGGATTCGGCTGGTACGCGCTCGCCGGGCTCCGCAACCCGGGCTTCCTCTGGTACACGGTGGTGGACAACCACGTGCTCAACGCGGCGCGGCTGCGCGTCTTCCCGGACGAGGACGTGCCGCTGTCGGCCCTCGAGTTCCTCGCCACCGGCGCCTTCGGGGCCTTTCCGTGGATCGTGCCGGCCGCCCTCATGCTCTGGGCGCTCGCGCGGCGGCGCGCGTGGCGGGACCCCGACGAGATGCCCTGGGTGGCGCTCGCCCTGTGGGTGGCCGGCACCTTCGCCGTCGTCCTGGCCGTGCCCTTCAGGCTGCCTCATTACGGGCTGCCGGCCTATCCCGCGGTCGCGCTCCTGGCGCTCAGGTGGTGGCGCGAGCGGGCGCCCGGAGTCAGGAGGACCGTCTGGCTCCATCTGGGGCTCTTCGCGCTCCTGACCGCGGCGCTCGGCCTGGCGGCGTGGAGCGATGGGCGCGTGTTCAGCGACGCCGTGTTCGGAGTCTCGGACGTCTACACCCGGAAGGAGGCGGTCGCGGGGCAGGCCTCCCCGTATCCCGCCTGGGCCGTGCTCCAGCCGCTCGTGGCGCGCGCCGCACTCGCGTTCGGCGTGGGGAGCCTGGGACTGCTGGCGGCCGCGGCGCTCGGGAACGCGCGGATCGGCCTCGTCGCGGTGACGGCCACCATGCTCGCGCTCGTGCCCGCGGTCGAGACCGCAGGCGCGCGCCTGTCCGAGGCGCGCGCGGTGGCGGGACTCGCCGAGGAGGTGAAGTGGCGGGCGCGCGACGGCGCGGTGCTCGTGCACGAGGGGCCCATCGAGAGCTCGGGTGCGCTCGAGTTCTATTCGGGACGGCGGCCGATCCTCCTCGACGCGCGCCGCAGCATCCTCGGCTTCGGCGCCACGTTCCCCGAGGCGGGTCCTGCCTTCTGGGACGGCGAGCGCTTCCGCCGCGAGTGGCTCTCGGAGCGCGCGCTCCTGCTCGTCACCCCGCGCGCACCCGCCTCGAGCATCATCCGCTCCCTGCCCGACGGGAGCGCGCGCATGGTCGCGGCCCGGAATGGCCGCTGGCTCTACGCCAACACCGCCGCCTCGCGCTTGCCGTCCGGGCCGGCGACCGGACCGGGCCGGCAGGGTTGGTGTCGTGAGGATCCCTCGCAGCGGCCGCAGTCGAGCCTCCCACTACATCTGGTGTCGTGTTGAGGCAACCGGATAAGCACGAGTCGGGATTGGCCCCGCGGACGGTTGCCGTGGGCGCGTTGTCTGAGGTACGGTGAGCCGGTGAGTATCGCGTCCGACTCCATGCGCACGCTGTTCCTCCATCCGCCGTCCTTCGATGGGTTCGACGGTGGTGCTGGCTCGCGCTACCAGGCAAGGCGGGAGATCCGCTCCTTCTGGTACCCGACCTGGCTCGCCCAGCCGGCGGCGCTGGTGCCGGGCTCGCGCCTGGTGGACGCGCCGCCCGACGGGCTCACGCTCCAGGACGTGCTGCCGCTCGCCCGGCAGTACGACCTCTGCGTGATGCACACGAGCACGCCGTCGTTCCGGTCCGACGTCATGGTTGCCGAGGCGCTCCGGGCCGAGAACCCCGCGCTCGTCATCGGCATGGTGGGCGCGGCGGTCGCGGTCAACCCGGAGGCGGCGCTGCGCGCCTCGGGGGCCGTGACATTCGTCGCGCGCAGCGAGTTCGACTTCACCATCCAGCAGGTGGCCGAGGGGCGCCCGCTGGAGCGTATCCTGGGGCTGTCCTACCGTGTGAACGGCCGCGTGGAGCACACCCCCGAGCGGCCGGTGCTGGAGAACATGGACGCGCTGCCCTTCGTCACGCCGGTGTACCGGCGGGACCTCACGGTGGAGAACTACGCCATCGGCTATCTCCGCCACCCGTACCTGTCGCTCTACACGGGCCGCGGCTGTCGCTCGCGCTGCACCTTCTGCCTCTGGCCCCAGACGGTGGGCGGCCACCGGTACCGGACGCGCAGCCCCGAGCACGTGGCCGAGGAGATGGCGCTGGCGGTGCGCCTGTTCCCCGAGGTGAAGGAGTTCTTCTTCGACGACGACACCTTCACCGATGACCTCCCGCGCGCCGAGGCCATCGCCCGCCGGCTCGGCCGGCTCGGCATCACGTGGTCGGCCAATGCCAAGGCCAATGTCCCCTACGACACGCTCAAGGTGCTCCGGGACAAC
>MGBT01000095.1 GCA_001788395.1 Candidatus Rokubacteria bacterium GWA2_70_23 | reverse complement strand
GTCGAGCCGCGTGATCGCCAGATGCGTGGCTCCGGCGCGCGTGAAGGCCCGGAGCGCCGCGAGGGCATCGGTAATCTTGCTCGTGGCGGGGAGCACGAGATGCACCTCCGAGGGCTGGGCGGCCCGCAGTAGATCTGCGAGCCGGGCGAGCCCGCCGGCGTCCCGCGGGGAGATGCCGGCCGTGTCGGCGAGCCTGAGCCCCGGCGCCGGGGCGCGGTGCGCCTCGGCCCTGACGTCCTCCACGGTGAGCGTCATCGAATACCGGATGCCGAGCATGGCGGCGAGCGCCTGGAGCGGGCCGCCGCGGGACACGGCCGTGTCATCCAGGTCGAGGATCTCGGTTCGCCTGCCGGCGAGCTGGGACTGCGCCGCGAGCTTGGCGAGGCTCGTGGTCTTCCCCGCGCCCGCCGGACCCACGAAGGCCACGAGTCCCATCCGCGGCACGAGGGCCGGATCGGCGAAGCCGACGATGCGTCCGAGGCGCTCGACGAGCGCCGCGCAGAGCCCCTCGGGGGTCGGCGGAGGCCCGGTCTCGGAGGCTCTCGCCAGCCCCGAGACGAGCCGGAAGACCAGCGACTCCTCGACGCCCGCCGCCACCAGACGCTCCCAGAGCGGCGCCAGCTCGGCCGGCACGAGGCGGCCGCCGTCGCGACGGATCAGGAGCCGCCTCAGCTCGGCGATGTCCTCCCGGAGCGCGTCGGACGTGGCGGCGGGGGCGCGGACCGGAAGCGCGGCGGCGCGCGCCGGCTCCTCCACCCGGTCGACGGCCGCGAGGATCTCCACGCCGCCGCCGCGCACGAAGCGCAGCGGCCCCCAGGGGCGCGAGGGCTTCGAGTGCAGGATCACCGCCTCGGGCCCGAGCTCTTCCCGGACCTGGCGCATCACATCCGCCATCTGACGTCCCTTAAACCGCTTGAGGTGCATGGCTCATGTCCACCGTTGCGAGGCTCTGCACGCTGAGCAGCGGGGGCAGCTCGCCGTAGGACACGACTGCCAGGTGAGGCAGCGATCGCTCGGTGAGCCGGCGGATGTGCCGCCGGAGCGACGCTCCGCATAGCAGCACGGGCCGGGCCCCCAGAAGCGGCGCGCCCTCGAGGGCCTGCGCGATGCCGTCGAGCAGCGGCGCGGCGAACCTCCGGGAGATCCCCTCCTCGCTCTCCGTCTGAGGCCTCGCCTCCGCGAGCTCGCGTTCGGCCTCGGGCGAGAGGACCAGCGCCCTGAGGACGCCGTCCGGCCCGAGGTGGGGACGGCACACGGCTTCCCCGAGGGCCGCGCGCGCGTGCTCGGCGAGGAGGCCGGGGTCGCGGGTGACAGCGCCCGCGTCGCCCAGCACCTCGAGGATGACGGGCAGGTCGCGGATCGAGACCCCTTCGCCCAGCAGGCGCTGGAGCGTCCGGTGCACGATCCCCAGCGGGAGCGTGCCCGGCACCAGCCCCTCGACGACGGCCGGATGCGTCTCCTTGAGCTTGTCGAGCAGCCCCTGCACCTCCTGTCGGCCCAGGAGGCCGGGGGCGTGACGCCGGATGGTCTCGCTGAGATGCGTGGCGATCACGGTGCTCGGGTCCACGACGGTGTAGCCCAGCGCCAGGGCCTCCTCGCGCGCGGCCTTGAGGATCCAGCGCGCGGGGAGCCCGAAGGTGGGCTCGCGCACCTCGAGGCCGTCGAGATGCCCCTCGGCCGTCCCCGGGTTCATCGCGAGCAGCCGCTCCGGGTGCACCTCGGCGCGCGCCACCTCGCCGCCCCGCAGCGAGACGATGTACTGGTTGGCGCCGAGCGCGCCCGAGTCGCGGACCCGGATGGGTGGGACGACGAAGCCCATCTCCACGGCGAACTGCCGCCGCAGGAGCCGGATGCGCGTGAGGAGATCGCCCCCCTCCGTCCCGCGCTGATCCACGAGCCCCAGGAGCCCATAGCCCAGCTCCACCTGGAGCGAGTCCAGCGTCAGGAGCTCCTCCACCTTCTCCGGCGCGTGAGGCGCGGCACTCGGTGCCCCCGGGGCCTCGGCAGCGGGCGCGGCGCCCCCGCGGAGGCGCCAGGCGAGCGCCCCCACGACGGCGGCGGGAAGGATGAAGGGCAGCACGGGCAGCCCGGGCAGAATGCCGAGGAGCGCCAGCACGCCCGAGGCGACGCCGAGCGGCCGCGCGCGCCGGGTGAGCTGGGTCAGCAGGTCCTGGCCCAGGTGAGACTCCGAGGCCGCGCGGGTGACCACGATGCCGGCGGCCGTGGAGGTGACGAGGGCGGGAATCTGGGCGACCAGACCGTCGCCGACCGTGAGCACGGTGTAGGTGGCGAGCGCGTCGGCGACCAGCAGCCCCTCCTGGAGCACGCCGATGGCGAGCCCGCCCACGATGTTGATGGCCGTGATGATGAGCCCCGCGACGGCATCCCCGCGGACGAACTTGGAGGCGCCGTCCATGGCGCCGTAGAAGTCCCCCTCGCGGCCGATCTGCTCGCGGCGCTGGCGGGCTTCCTGCTCGCCGATGATGCCGGCGTTCAGGTCGGCGTCGATGGCCATCTGCTTGCCCGGCATGGCGTCGAGAGTGAAGCGGGCCGCCACCTCCGCGATGCGCCCGGCGCCCTTCGTGATCACGACGAACTGGATGACCACGAGGATGAGGAACAGCACGAAGCCCACCACCACGTTGCCGCCCACGACGACCTGCCCGAACCCCTGGATCACGCGCCCCGCGGCGCCCTCGCCCTCCCCGCCATGGAGCAGGATCAGCCGCGTGGCGGCCACGTTCAGCGAGAGGCGGTAAAGGGTCGTCACGAGCAGGAGCGACGGGAACACGGAGAAGTCGGCCGGCCGCGCGACGTACATGGACACCAGCAGGATCAGCAGCGACAGCGTGAGGTTCAGCGTGATCAGCAGATCCAGCAGCATCGCCGGCAGTGGCACCACCAGGATGGTCAGGATCCCGAGGATGCCGACGCCGAGCAGGATGTCGCTCTGCCGGGAGAGGAACGGAGGACGCTCGGTGGACGCCATGATCTGTTCTCAGGACTTCCGGCTGCGGAGGGCGTAGACGTAGGCCAGGACCTCGGCCACGGCGCGGTAGAGCGCGACCGGGACCTCGCGCCCCACCGGCACGAGGCGGTAGAGCGCGCGGGCCAGGGGCGGGTTCTCGACCACAGGGACGCCCTCCCGGCGGGCGATCTGCACCATGCGGAGCGCGAGGAGCCGCGCGCCCTTGGCCACGACGCTGGGCGCCCGCATCGCTCCACTCTCGTAGCGGAGCGCGACGGCGACGTGGGTGGGGTTCCTGAGCACCACGTCGGCGCGCTTCACCTCCGCCATCATCCGCCGCATCGCGCGCTGGCGCTGGAGCCCGCGGATCCGGCTCTTGAGCTGCGGGTCGCCCTCGGATTCCCGGTTCTCCTGGCGAACTTCCTCGTGTGTCATGCGCAGGCTCTTCTGGTGGCGCCACCACTGGGAGCCGAGATCGAGTGCCGCCAGCGCCAGGTAGGCCCCGGCCACGCTGAGCCAGAGGTCGCGGACGAAGCCGCCGAGCGTCGCCAGAAGCCCGGCGCTCCCTTGCCCTCCCGCCAGGAGCCGCGGCCAGTCCGCCCGGAGCGCCGAGTAGGCGATGGTGCCGAGCGCGGCGATCTTCACCATGGTCTTGAGCGCCTCGAACGCGCCCTGCCCGCTCACCAGGCGGGCGAATCCCTTGCCGGGGTGGATCCGCTCCCACTGCGGCGCCGCGGCGCGCCACGACAGCGCGAAGCGCGTCTGCAAGAGCTGGACGCCGATCGCCGCGACGGCGGGCACGGCCACGAGCGGCCAGCCGAGGCGCGCGATGGTCCCCGCCATCTCGAAGAAGAGGGTCAGCGCCTCGCCAGGCGTGAGGTCGCCCGTCGGGAGCGAGGAGAGGCTGCGGCTGACCATGCCCGTGGCGTCGGCCACGAGCCGCGGGCCCGTCATCGAGTAGATGCCGACAGCGCCCAGCAGCGCCACGGCCGCCGTGAGGTCCGGGCTCTTGAGGACCTGGCCGCGGCGGCGAGCGTCCTCACGCCGCTTGGCTGTGGGCTGCTCGGTGCGCTCCTGGCCGAGCGACTCACCTTGCGCCATGGGAGACTCCACGGAACAGGAGGTCCAGATCGCCGGCCATCTCGCCCACCAGTCGGGTCACGACGTGCCCGAGAACGGGCATCGAATCCACCAGCCCCAGGAGCCCGACGGCCACGGACGCGGGCAGCGCCACGAAGAAGACGTTCATCTGGGGCACGGCGCGGGACAGGAGCGCCAGCGCCACGTTGAGGGCCATGAGCAGACCCACGACGGGGGCGGCCATCTCGAGGCCCGAGCGGAACACCTTGCCGCCCAGCGCCCCGAGCCCGCCCGCCGCCGCGGGGTCGAGCGCGGCGCCGGGACCGATGCGCGAGAAGCTCGCGGCGACGGCCCGGATCAGCAGGTGGTGGCCGTTGACGGCGAGGAAGGTCAGGAGCGCGACGATCTCCAGCAGGCGCGTGAGCACCTGCGTCTGCTCGCCCGCCGCCGGATCGAAGACGGACGCGAGGCCGAGGCCCATCTGCACCCCCGCCATCTCGCCTGCCACGTGCACCGCGGCCACGATCAGGTGCGCGACGAACCCGATGGCGAGGCCCACGAGCGCCTCGCCGGCCACGGCCCCCACGAGGGCCACCGCATCCCCGGCCGAGCCCCGCGGGGCGCCCCCGACAACCGGGGTGATGAGCAGGCCCAGGAGCGCGGCCAGGCCGGCGCGGTGCGGCACCGGGATGCTCCGGTGGCCGAGCACCGGCGCCCAGACCATCATCCCGCCGAGCCGGCAGAACACGAGCACGAAGGTCTCGAGATGCGCGGCGGTGAGAGCGACGAGCGCGTCCATGGCTATCGGGCGTAGGTGGGGAGGCTCGCCAGCAGCGTGGCCGTGAAGCCGAGCATCTGGCCGAGCATCCAGTGGCCGAGCACCGCGATCACGGCCAGCACGGCCGCGAGCTTGGGGATGAACGACAGCGATGCCTCCTGGACCTGGGTGACGGCCTGGACCACGCTCACGACGAGCCCCACCGCGAGCCCTGCGCCGAGGAGCGGGCCGGCCAGCGCCAAAACGAGCCACGACGCGTCCCGGGCGAGCGCCAGCGCCGTGTCGGGGGTCATGCGGCACTCACCGGAAGCCGGCCACCAGGCCGCTCACCACGAGGTGCCAGCCGTCGGCCAGGACGAAGAGGAGCAGCTTGAACGGCAGCGAGATCATGACCGGCGGGAGCATCATCATCCCCAGGGACATCAGCACGCTGGCCACCACGAGGTCGATGACGAGGAACGGCACGAACAGCACGAACCCGATCTGGAAGGCCGTGCGGATCTCCGACAGGGCGAAGGCCGGGATCAGCACGTGCGTCGGCAGATCCGACGGGCTCCCGGGCGCCGGTGTCCGGGCCAGGCCCACCATCAGCGCCAGGTCCGACTGCCGCGTCTGGCGGAGCATGAACTCGCGCAGCGGCTGGAGGGCGCGGCTGAGCGCCTCCGGCTGGGAGATGCGCTTGGCCATGTACGGCTCCCACGCCGAGCGGTGGATCTCCTCCCCCACGGGCGCCATGATGAAGACCGTGAGGAAGAGCGAGAGCCCGACGATCACCTGGTTCGGCGGCAGCTGCTGCACGCCGATGGCGTGGCGCAGGAGCGACAGCACGATGATCACCCGCGTGAATGAGGTGAGCATCAGGAGGATGGCCGGCGCCAGGCTCAGGACCGTGAGGATGGCCACGATCTCGAGCGCCGTGGCCACCTCCTGGGGCGACTTGGCCTCGACGGCCTCGAGGCTCACCTTGGGCAGCACGAGCCCCTGAGCCGCGGCGGGCGCGGCGGGCGCGCCCAGCAGCAGGACCAGGAGCGCCGCGGCGGCGATGCTAGCAGGCCGCTGAAAAAGGCCCATCTGCTTCGTTGGCTCGGTCGCTCCTCGCTCGACGTACGGCGGGTACGCCTCGCTCGTCGCCTCCCTCGCCGCCTCGCATCTGGACCTTTTTGAGCGCCCTGCGGGTTTCCCCCGCAATGCGCTGGTGCCCTGTCTCACAAGTTCGTCAACCCGCTGCGCGCGGCGGGGAAGGGGGCGCTCTCCCCGGAACCGTGGCCTCTGCGTGGTGCCGGAGCAGGAGACCCCCTCACCCTGCCCCTCTCCCCCTCCGGGGGCGAGGGCACCGAAATGAGCCCCCTCTCCCTCTGGAGGGAGAGGGCCAGGGTGAGGGTGGGGCGTCCGTTCACGCATGATGCGAGCTAGGCAGGATGCGGAAAAACTCCGCAGGCCGCTCAAAAAGGTCCAGATGCAAGGCGGCGCC
>MGBT01000094.1 GCA_001788395.1 Candidatus Rokubacteria bacterium GWA2_70_23 | reverse complement strand
GGGCGCCTGCGGGCTCACGCTCCCGGGGATGGAGACGAAGGTGGTGGACGCCACGGGACAGGAGGTCCCGCCCGGGGAGCTGGGCGAGATGCTGGTGCGCGGCCCCAACGTGATGAAGGGCTACTTCGAGATGGCCGAGGCCACGACCCGGACCATCGTGGACGGGTGGCTCCACACGGGCGACCTCATGCGCAAGAACGCCGACGGCCACGTTTACATGGTGGACCGCCTCAAGCACATGATCATCTGTGGCGGCTACAACATCTACCCCAAGGAGATCGAGAACGTGCTCCACGACCACCCGGCGGTGCTTGAGTGCGCGGTGGTCGGCGTCCCGGACGAGGACAAGGGCGAGATCCCCAAGGCCTGCATCGTGCTCCGCGAGGGCGCGCACGCCACCGAGGCGGAGATCAAGCAGTTCTGCCGCGAGTCCCTCGCCGCCTACAAGGTCCCGCGCGTCGTGAAGTTCCTGGCGAGCCTGCCCAAGACCGCCACCGGGAAGATCCGCAAGGGCGAGCTGTAACGCATCTGCCACGACTCGCCCCCTGAGCCCTGTCTGAAACTTTGGACATTCCCGCGGCGCTGCCGCCGCGGGTAGGCTCGCTCCACGCGGAATCGCGATCGGCGATCCGCGATCACGTGGAGGGAGCCAGCCATGACGGGCCGCATCGAGTTCTACGACGAGCCCACGGCCTGGGGCGTGATCCTCGGGGAGGACGGCCGCGTCTATGTCGTCCGCGGCACCCGCGCCCCCGGGTCCGCGCCGAGGGTGGGCGACACGGTGATCTTCGAGCCGCGCGACACGACCACCGGCCTCCGGGCTGATGCCGTGCGCCGGGTGGCGCCCGCACAGCAGAGCGCGGCGCGCTCGGCTTTCAGGCGGCCGGCGTGAGGGCGTTCACCAGGTCGAGCAGGGCGTACCGGGCCGGCGCCATGGCGCGCAGCCGTCGCGCCGGCTCTACGAGATCGTATGATCAGTTGGCCATGGCCGCCCTCCGCCGGCGCCCCGAGGCTTTGCGCCTGGCGGCCGGCCGCCGCTAAGGGCTCAGGGCGGGCCGGGAGGTTCCTGCCTCAGCGCGGCTCCTCGCCCCCGCGCCGCCGGGCGACCTCCTCGATCAGCTCCGTCTGGATCTGCTGGATCTCGAGCAGCCGCCGCCACTGATGCGTCAGGAGCTGGTCCATCTTCCAGTGCAGGTGACGGATCTCGAGCTCCGCCTTGAGGTTCACCCGGTAGTCGTGCTCCGATCGCAGGCGGTCCTTCGCCTCCTGGCGGTTCTGGCTCATCATAAGGATGGGTGCTTCCGCCTGAGCAGCTCGCCCACGGGCCCGTGCACCATGTCTCCGCTCATGATCTCGCTGCGGCGCCGCGGGACCTGGCAGACGGCACAGACGATCGTGCGCGGTCCTTCCTTCACGGCGCCTCGTCCACCGGGAGCCGCGACCGCCGCACGTCGGCTGCCACGTCACGCACGACGTCGTTGTCCAGCTCGATGGTCACCTCGTGGCGCTCCACCTCGAGATGCTGCACCGTGGAGATCCAGCCGAAGATGCGGCCGGCCTGGGGCCGGATGCGCCGCCCGCGGTAGACCAGCGTCCGGCGGCCGGGCGCGTTGAGCCGGTCGTACTGCTCGACATCCGCCCCGCAGAGCGCCAGCACCTCCTCGCGGGTCGTCTCGCCGGGCCTGATCTTCGCCACGGTCTCCCGCGCCAGGACGGTGCCGCTCTCGCGCTCGCGCGGCGCCGTGTTCCACGCGCCCACGTGCACCCGCGCGGCCATGCGCGAGCCCATGTGGGCCGCGACCCTTCCTGCCACCGGCCCGACAGCGTAGCCCAGCGCCAGGAAGATCATGGGGACCACCACGAGCGCCATCGCCTGGAGCCGGGAGAAGTACCCGTACTGGACGACGACCTGCTGGGGGGCAATGCCCTCCGAGGTGTCGAGGAAGAGGGAGACGATCTCGGTGCTCTCGAGCGTCTCGGAGAGGCGACGGATGGTGTTGCGCGGGAAGACCTCGTCGATCTTGAGGCGGCCCGCGTCGGGGAAGTTCGCGACCAGCTCGGCCGGGGCATCCGCCAGCCGCACGACGCGGTCGCGGTGGGCGAAGTACATGGGGAAGAGCGGCCGGTCGCGCACCTCGTTGAAGCTCAGGGAGAGAAGGTGCTTCTGGCCGAGCACGAGCCGCTCGAGCCAGCTCGCCGCCTTGGGCTTGACCAGCGCCGGGCTCGTCATGCGCAGGTCCATCAGCCAGCCCTGGTCCACCAGCTTCGGGCTCCAGGGAATACGGATCCAGGTGGCCGGAGGGCTCAGCCCCAGGGCGCCGCTGTACTGGACGAAGGTGACGTAGGGAGCGCCCCCGGCAACAGGCTCGGCGCGGGCCGCGCCGTCGGCTTCGCGGATGTTCTGGGCGAAGAGCGGCAGCCGTCCCTCGGCGATGACGTCGAAGCCGCGCTCCTCCAGGTAGCGGGCCAGCGCCGGGTCACGCGGCTCGCCCCTGCCGTCGGCGGAAACCTCGCCGGGCCAGAGCAGGTACAGATCCTGAGGCGCGGCCCCCGGGCTTCTGCCGGGCGGGGCCACGACGCTCCAGACCACGTTGACTCGCACCGGGCCATCTCCCGGCGACACGCTGGCGCGGACGATGAGCGGGCCGATCCGGAACCCGGAGTGAGGCTGCGTCGAGAAGAAGAGCTGGGCCGAGGCCGCGGCGGGCATGCCCACGACGAGCGAGACAGCGAGGAGCCGGAGCACCCAGCGCATGACTTGCGCCCGATGATACCCCCGAGGGAGCAGGTGTCCTAGCCTGGGCTACGCCAGCGCCGCGGCGATCTTGTTCAACTGCCCCGCGTGGTCGAGGTCGTGCAGCCGCATGAAGAGCAGCGTCTCCCGCCAGTTGAGCGGACCGAAGAACGGATGCTCGATGGGCCGATCGATGCGCGCCTCAGGATCGGCCGAGCGTACCCGTGCGAACAGCGGCTCCCGGTCGCGCTGGAGGAGACTCCACCACTCGTCCGCGGTGCGCCGCGGGACGTCGGCCGGGAGCGCCTCCCTCATCCCCGGCCCGGGCGGTGCCCCGTCGAGCACCCGGATGATCGCGCCTCCAAAGTCAGCCCCGGCGCTGAGCACGTGGGCCATCACCTCGTTGGCGCTCCACTCATCCACGGCCGGCCGCTCGGCGAAGCGGGCGGCCGGGACCGCGGCCGCGGCCGCACACAGCTCCTCCATGGCCCCCCGGACGCGCTCGACCACGGCCGACGGCGGCTGCTTCGCCCCCTGCGCCTGCAGGTACTCCAGGATGCGCCGCTCCTCATCATTCATCGCCCACCCCCTCGGTTGCCACAGTCTACCTTCGCCGCGCCGACCGGGTCCACACGGTTTCCGCAGCGCGATTGACGGACGCCGAACGCCCGGCTACCCTCGTTCCACGAGCCCGATGACCCGTCCACCGACACCGTCCGCGTGAGCATCGAGCGCTGAGAGGAGACCCCCGCATGCGCGCCACCTCCGCGATCGCCGAGTTCATCGTCAAGAGCCGCTGGGAGGAGTGCCCGGAGCCTGCGGTCGCGGCCGCGCGACGGGCCATCCTCGACTGCCTGGGCGTCATGCTGGCGGGCTCCGTGGACCCGCCCGCGCGCATCGTACAATCGGTGGCGCGCGCCGAGGGCGGCGCCCCGCTCGCGACGGTGGTCGGAACGGGACAGCGCACCGGCGCGGTCTGGGCCGCCCTGTGCAACGGCACGGCCGCGCATGCGCTCGACTTCGACGACACCAACTTCGCCATGCTCGGGCATCCCTCCGCGCCGGTGCTCGCGGCAGCCCTGGCGGCGGGCGAGCTCGGGCTGGCCGACGGCCGGGCGGTGGTGCACGCCTTCCTGTTGGGCTTCGAGGTGGAGACCACGCTGGCCGAGGTGGTGAACCCCGAGCACTACGACCATGGCTGGCACGCCACCTGTACCCTCGGCACGCTCGGCGCCGCGACGGCTGCCGCCCGTCTGCTGGGCCTCGACGCGGCGCAGACGCGGATGGCGCTGGCCACCGCGGCCAGCCAGTCCTCCGGCCTCAAGGAGAATTTCGGCACGATGACCAAGCCCTTCCATGCCGGGCACGCGGCGCGGAGCGGCGTGCTCGCGGCGCTGCTGGCCCGGGAGGGCTGGACGGCCTCCGAGCAGGCCCTCGAGGGACCTCAGGGCTGGGTGAGCGTGCTGGGCGCTGGCGCCCGCAGGCTCGAGGCCCTCGCCACCCTCGGCGCGCCGTGGAAGATCCTGACCAGCGGCGTCGCGGTGAAGCCCTACCCGTCCTGCGCCTGCACCCACTCCATCATCGACGGCACCCTCGAGCTCAAGCGCGTCCACGGGCTGCTGCCGGAACAGGTGGCGGAGATCACGGTGGGGATCAACGCGCTCGTGCCGAAGATCCTGATCCACCACGACCCGCATACCGGGCTCGAGGCGAAGTTCTCGGCCGAGTTCTCGGCCGCCGCGGCGCTCTGCGAGGAGCGCGTGGGGATCGGCACCTTCCGGGACGACACGGTGCGGACCCCCGCGATCCGCGATCTCATGGCGCGGGTGCGCGTGGTGGTGGACCCCGAAATCCCCGGCGACCTCGAGCGCCACATGTGGTCGAAGGTCACGGTCCGGCTCACCGACGGCCGGACGCTCCAGATCGGCCCGCGCCAGGTGCCGGGGCACCCCGGCACCCCGCTGACGCTCGAGGCGCTCCGCGACAAGTTCAATGGGTGCGCGGCGCTGGTGCTGCCCGAAGACCGCGTGGCGTCGGTGCGGGAGATGGTGGAGGGGCTGGACGGCTGCCCGGACCTGCGGAGCCTCACGGCGATCCTGTCGCCCGCACGTTGACCCGCATCGCCCGAGTCGGGTATACAGCGGCGCCCGAGTCCCGACCCCATGCCCCCGAGCTCGCCCTGACTGCCGAGAGGCCGACCCCGCAGGCCAGGCCCCGGATCATCCGCATCCTCATCGTGTGCGACTACGCTCCGCTCCCAGCTCCTCAGGATTTGCCTCTCTTGTAGATCTCACCGCGATGACCGATGTGGTGCACGACTATGAGTTGTTCCTTGCGAAGAACCTCGTAGATGATTCGGTAATCTCCTTCGCGAACCTTGGAGAAGCTTGCGAGATTGCCTTTCAACGGCTCCGGTGTGATCCGTTCAAAGTTCTCAGCCAACCAACGAATTCGATCTGCGATGCGCTGAGCGATGGGTGGATCGATCCGCTTCAGTTCGCGGCTGGCGGATTTGAGGATGCGGGCGGCGAACATAGTTACGCCAGCTTCAGGCGGCGCACCACTTTCTCTAGAGGCTCTCCTCGTTCGCCTTTCGCTACCGCTCGCTTCTGACGTAAGAGGCGCTTCCGAACGTTTTCGCGGATTTCCAGTCCCGTGTCGGGATCACCTAGGAGTTCAACGATTTTCTTTTCCACCGCGGACCCAACCACTTCCCGAAGTTCCTCTGCGGTCATCTCTGCAACTATCTTTGCCATGAATTCTCCTTAAGGGATGAAGCGATTATAGACCTCGTGCTTATCCGGTTGCCACAACACGACACCAGGTGGAGGTCGATGAGACCTGGGTGGGCGGCAAGCAGGCCGGCCTCAAAGGCGGACGGCAACGCAAGAACCGCAAGGCGCTGATGGTCGCGGTCGCGGTCGAACGGCGCGAGAAGTCGCTCGGACGCCTGCGTCTCGAAGTCGTCCCCGACGACTCGGCGGCCCCGCTCGGAGCCTTCATCGCCCGCACCATCGACCCCGGCTCGACGGTCGTGAGCGACGCCTGGTCGGGCGACACCGGCCTT
>MGBT01000093.1 GCA_001788395.1 Candidatus Rokubacteria bacterium GWA2_70_23 | reverse complement strand
CGGCGCAGAGGCCGGGGGTGAGAAGGGCCGAGGCGATCTCTCCGACCCCGGGCAGCGCCATGAGCCGGTAGACGAGGGACGGGCGCAGCGGAAAGCCCGGGACCGTCGCGCCGAGGAGCGCCAGGCGCTCCACCCGTCCGGGGCGCAGGACAGCGTAGGTGACTGCGACGGCGCCGCCGAGGGAGTGGCCTACCAGCCGGACGCGCTCGACCCCGAGGGCCCGGAGCAGACCATCCACCGCCCGAGCGTGGAAGGAGAGCCGGTACGCGCGGCGCGGCTTGGCGGATTGGCCGAAGCCCGGGAGATCCAGCGCGATCACCGTCCCGTCGCCGCGGAGGGCGGCGATGGTGCCACGCCACGACTCGGCGAAGCCACCCAGGCCGTGGATGAGCAGCGTGACGGGACCGCGTCCCTCGATGACGTAGTGGAGGCGGAGCCCGTCGAGATCGCCGCCGACCAGGGTGAGCTCGGGCACGGCGGCGGGCCTATGAGTGGCGCGAGGGTTCCCCGTCCAGCAGCCGGGAGAGCGACTCCCTGAACGGGAAGAGGCTGAAGATGCCGCCCGTGTGGATGAAGCACACGCGCTGGCCCAGCGCCCTGGGGTCCTTGCGGAGCGTGTCCATGAGCCCGGCGAAGGCCTTGGCGGTGTACACGGGGTCGAGCACCACGCCTTCCTCGGCAGCGAGCTTGGCGATGACGCGAAGCTCCTCGTCGCCTACCGCGGCGCGCCCCCGGCCCTGATAGCCGTCGAGCAGGTGGATTGTCTTCGGGACCTCGATAGCCAGACCGAAGCGGGTGATGGCCTTGACCATCGTCCGGACGATGGAGTCGCGGACCCGGGCGGCCGGGAACGCGATGGGGACTCCCACCACGTCCGACGGCAGGCCCGCGAGCTGCTTGCCCATGAGCAGCCCCGCCTGGCTGCCGCCGCTGAACGCCGTGATGACCACCGAGTCGAAGCGCGGCGCGCCCTGGCCGATCTGCCCGGCCAGCTCCACGGCGCACTCGAGGTAGCCGAGCGCGCCCACCTCGTTGGAGCCGCTCTCCGGGATGACGTAAGGCCGGCCGCCGCGCTGCCGCACCTCCTCCGCGAGCCCATCCAGCGCCTCGTCGACCCGCTCGAACTCGGCATCGGACAGGTAGCGGATGTCGGCGCCGAGCAGCCGGTCCAGGAGGAGGTTGCCGTCGTAGGTCGCGGGCTTTCCGCCCTTGACGGCGAGCACGGCGCGCATTCCGAGCCGCGCCGCTACCGCCGAGACCGCGCGGCAGCAGTTCGACTGCAGCGTACCGCAGCTGATGAGGGTGTCGGCGCCCTCGGCCGCGGCCTCGCCCACGAGGAACTCCAGCTTGCGGACCTTGTTCCCCGATTCGAGCAGGCCGGTCAGGTCATCCCGCTTGAGGTACAGCTCGACGCCGAGCTGGCGGGAGAGGCGGTCGAGCTTGAGGATCGGCGTCGGACAGAGCGCGAGCGGATAACGCGGAGGTACGGCCATGCCGTCATCCTACCACGCGCCTCACCCGGCCTCCGCGTTCGAGGCGTGGGCAGGGGGCCGCGCTCCCCTCCGGCGGGAAGTCACGGTAGAAGCCGGTCTTCCTCAGGTGCGCCATGATCTCGTCGAGGGTCTTGGACTGGTCGTGATGGAGCGGGACCGTGAGCATCACGTGAGTGTCGCCGGGCATGGGCTCTCCCTGGTGAGCGTTGCGGTACGGGAACCGTACCACAGGCGGCGACTTCGGCTCCATAATGCCCGGGTGACTCCCGACCGCGAGACCCTGGCGAACCCGCGGCTGTGGCTCGCCTTCGCCTCGATGCTCCTCGTCTCCGGGCTCGGCAACACCTTCCCGATCTTCTTCCCCGCCCTGCTCGCCGAGTTCGGCGGCTCCCGCGGCGCCACGGCCTCCACCGTCTCGTTCCTCTGGATCGGCGGCGCCGTCCTTGGGCCGCTGTCCGGCTACCTGATCGCGCGCCGCAACCCGCGCCTCGTGGTCATCTGCGGCCTCGGCGCCGCGGCCGCCGGGCTCAGCGTGGGCACGCTGGCCACCTCGCTCCCCATGTTCATCGGCGCCGTCGGGATCGGCGGCGGGATCGGCGTGGGCTTCACCGGCATGGTGACCCAGGCGGTGCTGCTCGCGGATGTCTACGTGAGGCGGCGGGGGCTCGCCATGGGCATCGCCTTCTCGGGCTCGATGGCGGGCTATGCGCTCGCCCCGCTGATCCAGGGGGCGATCACCGTGGGCGGGTGGCGCGGAGCCCTCGGCTGCTACGTCGTCGCGCTGGTGGCGCTGATCGCGTGGGGCTGGCGGGTGTACCCGACCCGGCTCGAGGCGCCCGAGGCGCGAGCGCCGGCCGGAGGCCTCACGGCGCCGCGCAGCGTCGGCGGCATCGTGGCGTCCGTGCCCTTCTGGGCCCTCGCGGTGGTCTTCGCGGTGCCGCCGCTCTTCGGCTACCTCGCCACCACCCAGCACGCGCTCTACTTCACCGCCCGCGGCCTCTCGGCGGCCGAGGCCTCGGTGCTCCTCGCCATCGGCGGGTTGCTCTCGGCGAGCGGGCGCGCGCTGGCCGGGCTCGCCGCGGATCGCTTCGGAGGCCCGGCAGCGGGGTTCCTGTCGTTCAGTTGCTCGATCGTGGGGATGCTGTGTCTGTTCGGGATGGAAGCGTGGCCGGGGCGGCTCTTCGCCTACGGGTACGCGCTCTTCCTCTTCCTGCCGCTCGGGTCCCGGGCGACCATCGTCTCGGTTCTCCTGAGCCGCATCGCCCCGCCGGCCCAGTACGGGACGGTGTTCGGGCTGCTCAGCATCGGGAACAGCCTGGGCGCGGCCGTGGGCCCGTGGATGTCGGGCTGGCTCTACGACGTCACGGCGTCGTACGTCGTGATCTACCTCTGGGCGACGGGGCTTGCGGTGGCGGGGCTGCTGGCGCTGTCGGTCTTCGTCGTCACGGCGCGGCCGCCGCGCCCGTAGCGCGGCGCCCCCAGCCGCGCGGTCTCCAGCGGCGGCCGGCGCGCACCGTCAGCACGGGGATCAGCCGCCGCGCGGCCTTGATCTCGTGGCCGGCGGCATCGCCGAAGGTGAAATCACCATCCTCGAGGTCGAGGACGGCCGCATCCCCGGACGCGCCGGGTGCAAGCACGCCGAGCCTGCCCGCCTGGCCGATGGCTCGCGCCGGGGCATCCGTCACGCCGCGAATCGCCTCCGCGAGCGGCATGCCGAGGGCAAGGAACGTGGACATGACGCCGAGGAGGTCGTACATCCGGCGCGCCACGGCGGGCTTCACCATGTCTGTGGACAAGGTCGTGGGCGGGAGCCCCTGGGCCAGCGCGGCGCGGGCCACCTCCACGTCAAAGTGGACGCCGGCATGCGCCACGTCGAGGACCACGCCCCGCGCGGCGGCGTCGCGGACGGCCTGGAGGACCTGCCCCGAGGCGTCCAGGATCCCGTGCTCGTGGCCGTTGAAGATGTGCGTGGCGATGTCGCCGGGCTTGAGCCGCTCGAGGATCATCTCGAGCGGGATCGGCGTCCCCGAGATGTGGACCATGAGCCGCGTGCCCGTGGCATCGCAGATGCGGCGGGCCATGTCCAGCGCCGGCAGCGCGTTGGCCTCTCCCGTCGCCTGGCGCTGGATGCGCACCTTGAGGCCCAGGAGCTCCGGGAAGCGCCGGAAGGCGTCACGCGTACGCTCCTCCTGGGCGAAGCGCAAGTCCTCGAGCTCCCCGACGCCGGCTGCGAGAGTCACGAGGCCGGTGGCGGCCAGGTGGAGGAAGGCGAGCACGCGGGTCTCGGCGCGGTCGATGACGTGCTCGCGGAAGCCCGCGTAGGTCGCCCAGCCGCTGCTCCCCGCGTCCACGGCCGTGGTGACGCCGCTGGGGAGGCAGATCTCGTCCGGGTCCACGAAGAGCGGCTGGCCGCGATGGAAGAAATGGCCGTGCAGATCGATGAGCCCCGGCGTCACGAGCTTGCCGGTCACGTCGATGATCTCGGTGGCCGTGACGGACAGATCCGGGGCGACGGCCGCCACGCGGCCGTTGGCGAAGGCCACGTCGAGCCGGCCCTCGACCCCCTGGCCGGGATCGACGACGGTGCCGCCGCGGAGGAGCAGGTCGAAGTCCATCAGCTACGCGCCGTAGTTCATCGCGGGGTCCTGGCGAGGAGCCCAGCCAGCGCGGCCGCCTCCCGCTCCTGGAAGCGGACCGCGACGCGCAGCTGCTCGAGGTACTGCTCGATCGTCTTGCCGCCCAGCACGATCCCCCGGCTCGTGAAGAACGTCTGCACGTCCTGCTCCCACTCGGCGCTCACGAGGGCCGTGACGCCCTCGTACATCCGCCGGTAGGCGCTTCCCGGATACTGCCGGGACATGGTCTCCCAGTGCTCCTTCAGGAACTCCCAGGCGAGCCCCCGCGAGTAGACGCCGCCGAGCAGCGCGCGCATCAGGAAGGGCGCGTCCTGGCTCCGGACCTCGCCGTTCATGGTGCGCTCGAGCGTCCGGCCGATCAGCGCGGGCTGGTGGAAGGCAGCGAGCGCGTAGAGGTAGCGCTGCTCCTCCTGGGGGTTGCGGGCGCTCTTGAAGCGCTGGAGGAACTCGTCGTACTCGGCCTCGCCGCCCGAGGCCGCGAGGATCGCGATGAGCGCCGGCAGCAGGTTGGGATCCACGGCCGTCTCGTCGCTCCGGTACCCCTCGTAGAGCGACCGCGCCCGCCGCTGGGTCTCCTCGTCATTGCCCAGCGTGCCGAGCACGCGCAGGAGGTCGGCGCGGAGCTGACGCGTGAGCTCGGTCTCCTCGGGCTGCCGCTCCCAGGACAGCCGCTCCACGGCCGGCTCCAGCCGGTGACGGACCCAGGCCTCGAGCCCGGGGCGCACCCCCTCGGCGATGAGCCGGCTCAGGTAGGCGAAGGACCCGGTGAGCGCCGTCCAGACGTTGCGGTCCGTCTCGTCGCGGAAGCGTCCCGTGAGGTCCAGGTACTCGGCCGCGGACATGGCGCCGGCCTGGGTGAGCGCCAGCGCGTCGCTCACGAGGTTGAAGCGCTCGATGGGCGGGATGCGCGACAGCGCCTTGGTCATGCGCCTGAGCATGGCCGGGGCGTACTGCACCCGGTAGAAGCCGTGGCCTCCCGCGTTGGCCACCGCCCATTCCGGCGGCGCCGGCAGCGCCACGCGCAGCTCGGCCTCCTCCAGCAGCACGCGCTTCTCGACCCAGCCCCCCTTGACCGCGGCGCGCAGCGCGACTGGAATGCGCCACCGCTCGCTCTCCGCGGGCTCGGCGCCGAGATAGGTGAAGCGCCGCTGGGAGAGCTTGAGGCCGACTCCGTCCTTCTCCACCGTCACGACGGGATAGCCGGGGCGGAAGATCCAGGCGTCCATCACCTCGGGGATCGGCTGCTTCGCGGCCTCGCCGAGGGCCGTCCAGAGATCGGTGGTCTCGGCGTTGCCGTGGCGATGCTGCTCGAGGTAGAGGCGGACGCCGTCCCGGAACACCTCCGGCCCCAGGTGTTGCTCCAGCATGCGCAGGACCGAGGCGCCCTTCTCGTAGGTGAGGAGATCGAACATGGCCTCGCAGTCGCGCGGCGCCCGGACCTCGAACTCGATGGGGCGGCTCGACAGGAGGCCGTCCACGCCCATGGCGGCCGCGCGCGAGACGCCGAAGTTGATCCAGCGCTCCCACTCGGGCTTCCAGGCGTCCACCGCCAGCATCTCCATGAAGGTCGCGAAGGCCTCGTTGAGCCAGATGCCGTTCCACCAGGCCATGGTGACCAGGTCGCCGAACCACATGTGGGCGACCTCGTGCGCGACCACGTCAGCCACGCGCTCGAGCTCGCTGTGGGAGGCGGCCGCCTCGTCCACGAGGAGCGCGGTCTCGCGGTAGGTGATGGCGCCGAGATTCTCCATCGCGCCCGCGGCGAAGTCGGGGATGGCCAGCATGTCGAGCTTGTCGCCGGGGTA
>MGBT01000092.1:11155-17232 GCA_001788395.1 Candidatus Rokubacteria bacterium GWA2_70_23 | reverse complement strand
ATGGGGTCGGAGGACGCGAGGGACTATGTCCACCGGGGATGGGGCGCCGCCGAGGCCCTCAAGCGGGAGCACTGGGCCCGCGAGTTCGCCAGGCGGGGTCCCGGGGCCACGCTGGAGGCGTCCGAGGCGCTCTGGGAGCACATGAGGCTCCTCCGCCCCGACTGGCCCTCCGACGAGGAGCGGCACGAGGATCTCGCCCACCACCTCGCCCTCAAGCGCGCGATCGACCGCATCGCCGGTGCCTGCGTCCAGGTCCCCCCTCGCTGATCTCCTGGCGGACCTCCGGCAGGTCCTCGCCGGGGTCGGCGCACGCTGGTACCTGTTCGGCGCCCAGGCCGCCATCCTCCACGGCGCCGCTCGCCTCACCGCGGACGTGGATATCACGGTGGATCCGGGGACGCGAACAGCCGGCGATCTGGCGATGGCTCTCGGCGCGGCGGGCTTCGAGCCCCGCGTGGGCGATGTCGCGGCCTTCGCCGAGGCCAACCGCGTTCTCCCCCTTGTTCACGCGCGGACCCGCATCCCGGTGGATGTGGTGCTGGCCGGCCCGGGCCTCGAGGACCTCTTCTTCGCTCGCGCGGAGCAGCGGCCGATCGGGGACGTGACGGTGCCGGTTGCCTGCGCAGAGGATGTTGTCACCATGAAGGTGCTCGGGGGGCGCGCCAAGGATCTCGACGACGCCGCGGCCATCCTCCGCGCTCAGCGCGGGACGCTGGATCTGCATCGGGTGCGCGAGACGCTTCGGCAGATCGAGCAGGCGCTGGACCGGAGCGACCTGGTCGCCGCGCTCGAGCGCATCGTGACCCGAGCCGGCGCTCGCTGAAGCAACCCCGCCGTACTGGACCGACACTCCCCGGTTCTCTGCACGCACCCGGCAACCGTCCGCAGATCCTCCGTTCGACCCAAGTAATTGATGCTCGCGCCCCATTGACCGTCGCCGCACCTCCGCCTACGGTGGGCCGACTCCGGTCACATACTTACAAGAATATGAGTATTCGTATCCTCTTCATGGGAGTGATCGCGACCGTGACAGGGCAGAAGGATCTGGTCCTGGAGGCGGGGCCGGGCGCGACCCTGCGCGAGGTGCTCGACCGGCTCGAGGCCCGCTACGGCCCGGAGTTCGGCATGCGCGTGTTCCGCTCGCAGATCCCACCCCGCCCGCTTCAGATGCACACGCGGATCTTCGTCAACAACGAGCTCGCGACCGACGAGACGCTGGACCTGGCGCTGCCGTCAGTCGGCCCCGAGCAGGGAGCCGCTGAGGTGCTGATCTATCTCATGCCCGCGGCCAGCGGGGGATGACAGAGCGGGGGATGAAAGGACAAGCCATGGGCGCTCCGAAGACGACAGGCGAGACCGCGACGAAAGGCCAGGCGGCGCCGGAAGACCGCTGGATCCCCTCGGCGTGCACGATCTGCTACGGCGGGTGTTCCATCCTCGCCCACCGCGTGAACGGCACGATCGTGAAGATCGAGGGCAATCCGGCGAGCCCGATCGGCAGGGGACACATCTGCGCCAAGGGGCTGTCGGGGATCATGCTCCTCTACGATCCCAACCGGGTGAACACGCCGCTGCGCCGCACCAACCCGAAGAAGGGTATCGGCGTGGACCCGGGCTGGACGCCGATCTCCTGGGAGGAGGCGCTCGAGGAGATCACCGTCCGCATGGAGAAGATCCGCGCCGAGGACCCGCGCCAGCTCATGATCCAGGTGACGACGACGCTGGCGCCCTCTTCCCTCCTCTTCTTCACCTTCGGCTGGGCCTTCGGGACGCCGAACATGTGGGTGGCCGGCGGCGGCATCCACTGCGGCAACGGAGCGCATGCCGTCGGCGGCATCATGCACGGCTCCTGGTCGCTCGTGCCGGACTTCGAGCACTGCAACTACGCCCTCTACTTCGGTGCGTCGAAGGGGCACGGGGCGGGGCACGCCTCCACGCCCAACATGGAGCTGGCCGCCGACGCCCGTGTGCGGGGCATGCGCATGGTCGTGGTGGACCCCATGTGCAACTTCGCCGCGGCCAAGGCCAGCGAGTGGGTCCCGATCCGCGTCGGCACCGACGAGGCGCTGGCCATGGCCATGGTCAACGTGCTGCTGAACGAGCTGGGGATCTACGACGCCGAGTACCTCCGGACGAAGACCAACGGGGCCTACCTCGTGCGGCCCGATGGCCACCACGCCCGGGAGGCCGCATCAGGCAAGCCGCTCGTGTGGGACGTCGCCGCGGGCTCCGCGAAGCCCTATGACGACACGTCCGCCGGCGAGGCCGCGCTGCTCGGCGAGTACCAGGTGGATGGCGAGATCTGCCGGCCGGCCTTCGCCCTCCTGAAGGAGCACGTCAGGCAGTTCACGCCGGAGTGGCAGGAGGCGCTGACCACGGTGCCGGCGGCCCAGGCGAGGCGCCTGGCGCGCGAGTTCGGCGAGGCGGCGCGGGTGGGCAGCACCATCGTGCTCGACGGCGTGCGGCTGCCGTATCGGCCCGCCGCGGCCATCTACTTCCGCGGGGCCCAGGGGCACAAGAACTCCTCCCACATCTGCTTCGCGGTGGATCTGCTCAACCAGATCGTGGGCGCCGCCGACGTGGTGGGCGGGGCGCTGGGCTTCAACCCGGTGTGCCACGGCCACCCGGACACGGGCCGGCCGCACTACGTCCCGCGCGCGGAGAAGGACGGGCTCATGACGCCGGGGACGTGGATGCTGCCGCATCTGCCGTACCCGCCCGCCGAGCCCCGGCACCCGGACTCCATGGGCTTCATCGAGCTCTTCCCGCTCTCCCACGTCTCGCCGCTCATGGCCTCCGCCGACCAGGAGCAGTGGTGGGAGCGCTTCAACCTGCCCTACCGGCCGAAGATGATGATCAACTACGGGGCTAACTCGCTCATGAGCGTCGGGAACAAGGAGACGGTGGCGGAGACGCTCTCCAGGTACGAGTTCATCGTCTCCTTCGATCTCTTCCTCAACGAGTTTTCCGACTTCGCCGACATCATCTTGCCCGACGGGAGTTACCTCGAGGTCCTGGATCCGCGTCCCAACTTCCCCTTCATCTTCAATCACCCGGCCGGGCGCGGGCAGTGGGGGTGGCCGATCCGCCAGCCGGTGGCGCCGCTCACCCACGAGCGCCGGAGCGCGCGCGAGGTGCTGCTGGGGCTGGCCTACCGCATGGGGCTCGGGCCCGAGATGAACATGGCGCTCAACGTCTTCTACGGGCTGGACGGCCCGCAGATGCTCGACCCGAAGAAGACCTACACCTTCGAGGAGATCGCCGACCGGGAGCTCCAGCACAAGTTCGGCCCCGAGCACGGCCTTCCGTGGTTCAAGGAGCACGGGGTCATCACCTGGCCGAAGAAAGTCGAGGAGGTGTACTGGCGCCCCTTCGTGGACGTGCGCGTGCCCATCTACTGGGAGTTCATGCTGGACGTCGGCGAGAAGATCCGCAAGCTGGCCGAGTCGCGGGGCATGACCTTCGACCCCGCGTACTATCACCCGATGCCCGAGTGGATCGCCTGTCCCTCCCACGAGGTGGAGGATCCGGCCTACGACCTCTTCGCCTTCTACTACCGGGATGTCCTGCACACCAACAGCTTCACCATGGAGAACCCCTGGCTGGACGAGGCCTCCCGGATGGACCCGTACTCCTACACCATCGCGCTGAACACGAGGACGGCGCGCACGCGCGGGATCAAGGACGGCGACACGGTGTGGCTCGAGTCGGCGACGGGCCGGCGCGTCTCCGGGAAGGTTCGGCTCACGGAGGGCATCCACCCCGAGGGCGTGGGCATCGCGGCCTGTGCCGGCCACTGGACGCGGCACCAGCCCATCGCCCAGGGCAAGGGCGTCTTCTTCAACGATCTCCTGGAGGTGGACTTCGACCACACGAGCCCGGTGAACCTCAACCTGGACCTCTGCGCGAAGGTGAGGGTCATCCCATGAGATACGGGATGGTGATCGACCTCAAGCGCTGCTTCGGCTGCTACGGCTGCCAGGTGAGCTGCAAGGCGGAGCACGCGACGCCGCCGGGCGTCTTCTTCGCCCGCGTGGTCAAGCGCGAGTCCGGGACCTACCCGAACGTGCGCAAGGTCTTCCTGCCCATGCTCTGCATGCACTGCGAGACCCCGCCGTGCGAGGCGGTGTGCCCCACGGGCGCCACGTTCAAGCGCCCCGACGGCATCGTGGACATCGACCGCGAGATCTGCGTCGGCTGCCGCTACTGCATGCAGGCCTGCCCCTACGAGGCGCGCTACTTCCACGCGAAGGAGCGCTTCTACTTCGGCGCGCAGGGGCCCACCGAGTACGAGGCCGTGGGCTACGCGCAGCACCCGACGGGCGTGGTGATGAAGTGCAACTTCTGTGCGCACCGGCTGGAGCGGGGCGAAAAACCCTCCTGCGTGATGACCTGCCCGACCAATGCCCGCACGGTCGGGGACCTCGACGACCCGCACAGCGAGGTCAACCGGCTGATCAAGGAGCGGGGGGGCGAGCCGCTCCATCCCGAGCTCGGCACCGGGCCGTCCGTCTACTACCTGCCTGCCTGAGCGCCGGAGGCCGCCATGAGAGTCTTCACGGATCCCTTCGACCGGCTGCTGGACGACATGCAGGAGACCGCGCGCCCCCAGCGCGAGTGGGTGGATGGGCGGGGCCTGCTGCTGATCACGGGGCACTTCCTCTCGGGGGTGGGCGCGGGGGGCTGGGCCTTCGCGAGTGCGCTGGGCTTCTTCCCCGGCGAGGTGGCGAGCGTCGCGATCGTGGCGGCGAGCGCGCTGGCGCATCTCCTCTTCCTCGGCCGCCCCGAGCGCTTCTGGCGCATGATCAAGATCCGCACCTCCTGGGTGGGGCGCGGCTTCATGGGGCTGACCCTCTTCATGGCCGCCTCCGTCGTGTACCTCGCGCTGCGGGTGGCGGGCCTCGGGGACACGACAGGCGCGGTTGCGGTGTGGGGGCTGTCGCTCGCCGGCGCGGCGGTGATCATGCTCTACAAGGGCAACGTCTACGCCGTCTGCCGCGCGATCCCGTTCTGGAACTCGTCGCTGCTGCCCGTGCTCTACGTGGCCTACGCCCTCCGCGGCGGCACGGCGCTCTTGCTGCTCTTCCTGCCGTGGACGGGGCTCGGGACCGCCCACGGGCTCGTCGAGGTCCTGGAGCTGTGGATCGGGCTCTCGGCGGGCGTCTGCATCCTCTTCTACCTCACCATCATGGCGAGCTCGTCGGTGGGAGCCCGCCGCTCGGTGGAGGACCTTCTGCGCGGGCGCGTGGCGGCGGCGTTCTACGGAGGCGTGATCGCCGTGGGCTTCGTGATCCCGGTGGCCATCGGCCTCCTCAATGCCGTCACCCCGGTCTCTCTCGGCGCGCTGGCCGTGGTGGGCGCCGCCTCGCTGGTGGGCGACTTCTACGTGAAGTACGCCATCGCCAAGGCCGGGCGCTACCTGCCGCACGTGCACGGCGCCCGATGAGGGCGGGCGGGGAGCCCATGAGGGAGATCCGCTTCCACGGGCGGGGGGGACAGGGCGCCGCGATGGCGGCGGAGATCCTTGCCGCCGCGCTCGTGCGCGACGGCCGCTTCGCCGCGGCCTTCCCCATGTTCGGCTTCGAACGCCGCGGCGCGCCCGTGACGGCCTTCCTGCGCCTCGATGCCCGGCCGATCCGTGAGCGCACCCAGGTCTACACGCCCGACTGTCTCATCGTGCTGGACCGTGGTCTCGCAAGAGGGGGCGGCATCTTCGAGGGGTTCAAGCCGGGCGGGGTGCTCCTGGTCAATGGCGCCGCGCTGCCGGCGCTCCCGCCGGGCGTGGACGTCGGACTCGCCGCGGTCGTTCCGGCCTCGGCCATCGCCCTCGAGGAGCTGGGGCGGCCCGCCGCCAACACGGCGATGCTCGGGGCCTTCGCGCGCCTCACCGGGTGGGTCTCGCGGGCGGCCGTGCTGGACGCGCTGCCCGACTACTTCGACGGCGACGCGCTCGCGGGCAATCGACGGGCGGTGGAGCGGGGCCACGACGAGATGGTGCCGGCCCCGACCGGGGAGGTGGTCCGTGCAATTCCATAGCCCCTTCGAGGGCGCCTGGGCCGATCCCGAGACCATCCACA
>MGBT01000092.1:5964-11126 GCA_001788395.1 Candidatus Rokubacteria bacterium GWA2_70_23 | reverse complement strand
CGTCCGGTCACGCGCGAGGCGCGCTGCTCGCATTGCGGGCTCTGCTTTCTCTTCTGCCCCAACGGCTGCATCTGTGACCGCGGCCGCCACTTCGAGGCGGATCTCGACTTCTGCAAGGGCTGCGGTCTCTGCGCCCGGGTCTGCCCGGTGGCGGCTGTCACCATGGTGGAGGAGGAGGGCGCATGACGACGGCGACTGACCTCCGCGTGATGGACGGCAACAAGGCGGCGGCGATGGGCGTGCTGCTCTGCCGGCCGGATCTGGTCGCCTCCTACCCGATCTCGCCTCAGACGCCGCTGCTGGAGGCGCTCTACCGCGCCAGCGCCGAGGGGCGCCTGGACGCCGAGACCGTGGAGGTCGAGGGGGAGAACTCCGCGCTCTCCGCGGCCATCGGCGCGGTGGCCGCCGGCGGGCGGGCCTTCACGGCGACCTCGTCCATGGGCCTCATGTTCATGTACGACGCCTACCTCTTCGCCTCGGGGCAGCGCGTGCCCGTGGTGATGACCGTGGCCACCCGCGAGCAGACCGCGCCGCACACGGTCTCCAGCGGGCAGCAGGACATCATGATGGTGAAGGAGGGCGGCTGGATCCAGATCGTGACGGAGAGCTGTCAGGAGATCCTGGACTCGATCCTCGTCGCCTATCGCCTCGCGGAGGATCCGAGGATCCAGCTCCCGGTCAACGTCGCCTACGACGGCTACTACCTCTCCCATCTGTCGGAGGCGGTGCGGGTCCCCGAGCAGGCGGCGGTGGACCGCTTCCTCGCCCCGGTGGGCCAGGGGAAGCGGCCGGTGCTGTCGGCCGCGGCGCCGCTCACCTTCGGGGCCTTCATCACCGGCGACCTCTACACCGAGTACCGCTACAAGCACTGCCAGGCGATGCAGTCGGCGCTGGACCTCGTGGATGCGCTGGACGGCGAGTTCCTGGCGGCCTTCGGCCGCGAGTACGGCGGCAGCGTCGAGACCTACCGGGCCGAGGACGCAGAGATCCTGATCGTGGGCATGGGCAGCCACTGCGGCACGCTCCAGGTGGCCGTGGACGCGCTGCGCGCGCAGGGCGTGAGCGCAGGGGTGGCCCGGTTACGCATGTTCCGGCCTTTCCCCCGCGCCCGCCTCGCCGCCCTCATGCGTGGCCGGAAGGCGGTGGGCGTGCTGGACCGTTCCGTCTGCTTCGGCTGGGGCTCGGGCCACCTGTTCGTGGACGTCAAGGCGGCGGCGGCCGACCTGGGCGGCGCCATCCCCATGGTCAATTTCATCGGCGGGCTTGCCGGCGCCGACCTGCGCCGCGAGATGCTCGAGCGCGCGGTGAGAGTCACCGCGGCCCGCGCGCGCGGCGACCAGGGGCCGGAAGTCGTGTGGCTCAACCTGGAGTAGCCCATGACCGCGACGCTCCGCCACGTGATCATCGGTGCAGGAACCGCCGCGCTTGCCGCGGTGGAGGCGATCCGCGTCGGGCGTCACGCCGACCCCGTCACCCTGATCTCCGCCGAGGCCGAGACCCCGTACTCGCCCACGGTGCTGCCGCATCTCCTGGCCGGGCGCATCGCGGAGTCGAGGATCGCGCTCCGGCCACCGGCCTTCTTCGCCGGCGCAGCCACCCGGCTCCTCGCGGGGGACCCCGTGGTGGGGATCGACGCCGACCGCCGCGTGGTCCGTCTCGCCGGCGGCGCGCAGCTCCCGTGGGATCGGCTGCTCGTCGCCTCGGGCTCCGAGCCGGTTGCGCCGGCGCTCCTGAATCCGGACGGGGTGCCGCTCTACACCTTCACCCGCCTCGCCGACCTGCGGGCCCTTCGCGCCCGCCTCGAGGGCACCCGGACAGTCGCCGTGCTCGGGGCGGGGCTCATCGGGATGGAGCTGGCTGAAGCGCTGGTCCATCGCTCCCCGTACGCGGAAGTGACGGTGGTCGAGCAGGAGCCCCAGGTGCTGCCGGTTGCCTTCAGCCGGGAGGACGCCGACAGCGTCCGCGATCTGTTCCAGAGCCGCGGTGTGCGATTCCGGCTCGGGTGCCGCGCGGTGGCCCTCGAGCGACGGGGCGCCGCAGCGGTGGTGACGCTCTCGGACGGCAGCGCGCTCGAGGTGGATCTCGTGGCGGCCTGTGTCGGCGTCAGGCCGCGCCTCGGTTTCCTCGACCGCTCGGGGATCGCCGCGCGCCGCGGGCTCTCCGTGGACCGCAGCATGGTGACGAGCGTTCCCGGCATCTATGCCGCCGGCGACGTCGCCGAGGGGCCGAGCGCCGACGGGACGATCGGCTGCCATGCCGTCCTGCCGACGGCGGCGGGGCAGGGACGGGTGGCCGGGGCGAACATGGCGGAGCGCCGGGTCGAGCACGAAGGGTGGCTTCCCGCCAATGTCTTCAGCTTCTTCGGGCGGCTGCTCGTCAGCGCGGGCGTCACCGAGGCGGGCGAGGGCCACGCGCGCCTCGAGCGCGTCTCGGACGGCCGGCGAGGCCGGCTGCTGCTGGACGGCGACCGGCTCGTGGGGGCAAGCTTCGCCGGGATGCCGGCCGACCCCGGCGCGCTCTGCTGGCTGATCCGCGAGCGCGTCCCCGTGAGGGCGCACGCGGACCTCTTGCTCGATCGCCCACTCGAGGCCTCGCGCTGGCTGGCGGCCCGGACGCAGCGCGGAGCGGCATGATGGCGACCCTGACGCTCCCAGTGCTCCACGACACGCTGACAACCGAGTGGGGCGCTTGCCCACCCGGCTGCCGCGCCTGCGTGGACGCCTGTGCGGACCACCGCGCCGTGCCGCGGATCGCCACCCTCGACCTGCCGCGTGTCTCCTTCCACGGGGCCGTCGTCTGCGGTCAGTGCGGCGAGCCCGCCTGCCGCGATGCCTGCCCGACGGGCGCCATCACGAGGGAGGAGACGGGCGTGGTGCGTCTGGACGAGGGGCGCTGCGTCGGCTGCGGCGCCTGCGCCGTGGCCTGCGCCTGGGGCGGCATCACCCTCGATCCGCAGAGCGGGCGGGCCGCCAAGTGCGACACCTGCGCCGGCCGCCCCGCCTGCGCCGCGGCCTGTCCGACCGGGACCCTGCGCTGGGTCGAGACCTCCGGGCTGCTGCGGCACTTCGGCCACCCGGATCCGTTCACCAAGGGCGTGAGCCTTTGCCCGGGCTGCGCGGCGGAGCTCGGCTTCCGCATGGCCTTCCGGGTGATCGGCCCGGACGCGGTGGTCTTCGCGGCTCCCGGGTGCGCCTGCATGCTCGCCTGCGGCCTCGGGACGGCGGCCACCACGCGGCTGCCGAGCGTCATGTCGCTCATGACCAATGTCCCGTCGCTCATGACGGGCGTGGCGCGCCAGCTCAAGCGCTCGGGCGCGCGCACGCGCTGCGTCGCCTTCGCGGGCGACGGCACGACGGCGGACGTGGGGTTCCAGCCGCTGTCCGGCGCGGCCGAGCGCGGGGAGCACATCGTCTACATCTGCTACGACAACGAGGGGTACATGAACACGGGCGTTCAGCGGAGCAGCACGACGCTCCAGGGTGCCCGGACCATGACCACCCCGGTGGGGCCGGGGCGCGCGGGCAAGCCTCAGGCCCCGAAGGACGTGGCGGTGCTGATGGCGATGCACGCGACGGCCTACGTGGCCACGGCCAGCGTGTCCCATCCGGAGGACTTCGCCATCAAGCTCCAGCGCGCACTCGCCGTCGAGGACGGGCTCGCCTACATTCACCTCTACGCGCCCTGTCACGTGGGCTGGCAGGCGCCGATGGATTCGGCGCTGGAGATTGCCCGGCTCGCCGTGGAGACGCGCGTGTTCCCGCTCTGGGAAGCGCGCCGCGGCCGGTTCCGGCTGACTCACCCGATCCCGCGGCCGCGCCCGCTCGAGGACTTTGCGGGGCTCATGGGCCGGCTGCGTCACCTCGGTCCCGCCGGCCTCGAGACGCTGGCCCGCACGGTCGAGGAGCGCTACCGCCGCGTGGAAGCGCTGTGTTCCGCGCTGCCGTGGGAGGCGCCGGGCGCCGACGATGAGCAGTAGCGTGTTCAACCGGAACCTCCCGCTCTGGTATCAGCTGTCGCAGATGCTCCGCTCGGAGATCCTGGGCGGCCAGCTCGCCGCCGGGGACCGGGTGCCGCCCGAGGTGGAGCTCGCCAGGCGCCACGGGGTGAGCGTGGTCACGGTCCGGCAGGCGCTGCGGGCGCTGGATGAGGAGGGGCTGATCTCGCGCCAGCGGGGGCGGGGGACCTTCGTGACGCCCGGGCCCCATCACCACAAGGAGCTCCGGGTCATGGGCTCCGTCGAGTCGGTGATCGCCCAGCAGTACAGCCAGGAGACCGACGTACTGGAGCAGCGCGTCGTCCCCGTGCCGCCGGCGCTGGCCCGGTACTTCGGGGACGAGCGCGAGCTCTGCTTCTTCCGCCGGCTGCGCCGCGACCAGGGCATGCCGCTCAGCTACGCGCTCAACCACGTCCTGCCCGAGTACGGCAGCCAGATCGATGCCACGATGCTCAGGCGCGACCCGATGCTCAAGATCATGCGCGACATCCTCGGCGTCAAGCTCTCCGACGTGCAGATCTCCATCGAGGCGCAGCGCGCGACCCAGGACATCGCCGGGCCTCTGGGCGTGGATGTGTTCAGCCCCGTGCTGTTCTTCTCGGGCGTAGTCCTGGACATGCGGCGCCGGGTCGTGGACGTGGCCTGGATCTACTACCGCGCCGATCGGTTCACCTTTACCCTCGACCTCGACGTCCGCCGGTAACGGTCTCCATGCCCTGCGGCGCGGCGCGCAGCCTTACCGTCAACGCCCTGGCCCTCGAGATCGCCGAGTGGGGGCGTGGGGACGCGCGCCCGCTGCTGCTGCTCCACTCGCTGGCGGCCCACCTGCACTGGTGGGACTGGACCGCGCCCCTGTGGGCGCCACAGCACCACGTCGTGGCGCTGGACTTCCGCGGGCATGGCGGCAGCGCCCATGCGGACCCGCCGGCCTATGGGTTCGACGAGCACGCCTCCGACGCAGCGGGGGTCCTGTCGGCGCTCTCGCTCGACCGCGTCGTGCTGATCGGCCACTCCATGGGCGCCTTCGTGGGCGCCCTGGTCGCCGCCCGGTATCCGGAGCGCGTCGAGGCTCTCGTGATGGCCGACATGCTGTCGGGTTGGACTGCCGAGCAGGCCGCCGCCGCCGAGCGGCAGGCGGGACGGCCGCCCGCGGCCTTCGCGACGCGAG
>MGBT01000092.1:2863-5943 GCA_001788395.1 Candidatus Rokubacteria bacterium GWA2_70_23 | reverse complement strand
CCCGTGGCCCTTTCTCCCGGACATCCGCTGCCCGACCCTCGTGATCCACGGGGAGGGGAGCCGGATCATGGACCGCGGGGCGGCCGAGCGCGTCGCCGCGGCGATCCCGCGCGCGAGCGTCGCGACGCTGCCCGGCGGTTTCCACCACCTGGCGCTCGACGCGCCGGGAGACTTCGCGGCCGCGATCGATGAATGGATGACGACCCTCTGAGGGAGGATGACATGGAGCTCAGTGGACCGGGAATCAAGAAGTACGGGCATCTCTTCGAGCCGTTCCGCGTGGGCACGTTCACGCTCAGGAACCGCGTGAAGTACGCGGCCTGCTCGGTGTCGAACTTCAACACGGAGGACGGCTTCATCACGGACCGGGAGTACGCGCGCATGGACGTGATCGCGCGAACCGGGTGCGGGCTGATCACGAACCAGGGCGCCTACCCGGACCCGCGGGGCGAGGGCAAGGCCTACATGCGCCAGCTCTCCATTTCGGATGACCGGTACGTGCCCGGGCTCCGGAAGATCGCCGACATGCTGCACGCGGGCGGCGCCGTGGCCATCCAGCAGATCCTCCACGGCGGGCGCTATGGCGGCATCAACCTCGCCTATGCGCTGCAGCCCTCCGCCACGCCGCAGACGCTGCGCCACTTCCGCAAGCCACGCGAGATGTCCGTGGACGAGATCCGCGGCATCATCCAGCAGCACGCGGAGGCCGCCACCCGGGCCATGGACGCGGGCTTCGACGGCGTGGAGCACACCGCCTTCATGGGGTATCTCCTGGCCAACTTCCTGTCGAGCTTCACGAACAAGCGAGACGACCAGTACGGCGGCTCGGTGGAGAACCGCGCCCGCTTCCTGATCGAGCTGCTGGACGCCACGCGCCGGGCCATCGGGCGGGACGCCATGATGGTCGTGCGCCTCAACGGCGAGGAGCTGATGGACGAGTTCGGCGGCTCCACCCCCGAGGAGTGCGTGGAGTTCATGCGGCTCGGCGAGCAGGCGGGCGTGGACATGATCAGCATCGTGGTGGGCTGGCACGAGGCGCGCAAGGGCGCCCTGGGGCGCGACGTGCCGACGGACGGCTGGCTGCCGCTGGCCATCCGCGCCAAGGCCGCCGTGAAGATCCCGGTGGCCTTCGGGCCGCGCTTCGGCGACCCCGTGATGGCGAACGAGGCCATCGCCGCGGGGAAGATCGATCTCTGGGAGGTGTGCCGGCCGTTCCTGGCAGACCCCATGCTGCTGCACAAGACGGCCGAGGACCGCGTGGAGGAGATCCGGCCCTGCGTGGGCGGGCTCCTCTGCCTGTCGCGCATGTTCCGCGACCTGCCGTACAACTGCGCCATGAACCCGCGGCTGTCGCACGAGTACGAGCCGCAGTACGAGGTGCGGCCCGCCCCCACCCCGAAGCGGGTGCTCGTGGTCGGCGGCGGCCCGGCCGGGCTCGAGGCCGCCAAGGTGGCCGCCGAGCGCGGGCATCAGGTCACCCTGGTGGAGCGCCGCGCGCGGCTGGGCGGGCAGCTGGTCCACGCCTCCAAGGAGGTGGACGGCGGCTACATCTGGCTCCAGCTCATCCGCTACTACGAGACGCAGCTCGCCCGCCACGGCGTGCAGGTCAGGCTCGGCGAGGAGATGACCCGCGAGCTCTGCGACAGGATGAAGCCCGACGCCATCGTGGTGGCCACGGGCGCCGGCCTCGACGTCCGGAGTCGCTACCCGACCGATGGTGGGACGCTGCTCGACGTGTACGACGTGCTCGAGGATCGCATCCCCGTGGGGCAGCGAGTGGTCGTGCTGAGCGGCGAGCGCGCCGGGCTCGTCTGCGCGGAATACCTGTCGGCCCAGGGCAAGCAGGTGACGATCGTGGAGCCGAGCGACCGGATCGCCTCGGACGTCATCCCCACCTTCCGGTGGCGGCACATGGCCTGGGTGAAGGAGTACGGCATCGAGACGGTGATCGGGGCCCGCGTGGAGGTGGTCACGCGAGAGGGCGTGGATGTGGTCGGCAAGGACGGGGCGCGGCGCCTGATCTTAGCCGACACCGTGATCGCGGCGGGGCCCCGCGGCTCGGTGCAGGCGCTGGTGGACGGGCTCGAGTTCTCCGGCGACGAGATGTACATCGCCGGCGACGTGATCCGGCCCCGCGCGGTCCACAACGCGGTCCGGGAGGGCTTCCTGGCAGGCGTGCGCATCTAGCAGGCCGCTGAAAAAGGCCCATCTGCGGAGGTGCGGGCGTCGGGCGCCGCCTTGCATCTGGACCTTTTTGAGCGGCCTGCGGAGTTGTTCCGCACCCTGCTAGGCCCCCGGCCCCTTGACAGCCGGGGCGCGCCTCTCCTAGGATGTTGAATCGTGTTTCCTGAACGGAAACGGCACGCAATGACCGTCCACACACACCCCTCGAGGAGGCCCAGGTGAGCGACCTGTTTTCCATTCGCGGCAAGGTGGCGGTGGTGACGGGCGGCTCGCGCGGGATCGGCCTGATGATCGCGCGCGGCTTCGTCCGGCACGGCGCCAGGGTCTACATCTCGTCGCGCCGGAAGGACGTCTGCGATCGGGTCGCCGCGGAGCTCTCGGCTGAGGGGAGCTGCGTGTCGCTGCCCGCGGATCTCTCCACCGAGGCGGAGGCCAGGCGCCTGGCGCAGGAGATCGGCGCGCGCGAGTCGGCGCTGCACATCCTCGTGAACAATGCCGGCGCCACCTGGGGCGCCCCGCTCGCCGAGTACCCGGAGTCGGCCTGGGACAAGGTGCTGGCGATCAACGTCAAGGCGGTTTTCCACCTCACCCAGGCGCTTCTCCCGCTGCTGGAGAAGGGCGTTCGGCCGGGCGATCCGGCGCGCGTCATCAACATCGGCTCCATCGACGGGCTTCGCGTCCCCCTGTTCGAGACCTATGCCTACTCCGCGAGCAAGGCCGCCGTGCACCATCTCACGCGGGCGCTGGCCATCCGGCTGGCCGGCCACGGTGTCACGGTCAACGCCATCGCACCGGGTCCGTTCGAGAGCAAGATGATGGCCGAGACCTTGAGCCAGTTCCGCGACGCCATCGTCGCGGCCTGCCCGCTGGGGCGCATCGGCGAGCCCGAGGACATG
>MGBT01000092.1:0-2839 GCA_001788395.1 Candidatus Rokubacteria bacterium GWA2_70_23 | reverse complement strand
TCCCGCGCCGGCGCGTACCTGACCGGGACGGTGATCCCGGTGGACGGCGGGCTCTCGATCCGGCCCTGACGGAACCGGCACCCCATGCACCCTCCCTCGCTCCAGCGGCAGGTGGGCGCGCGGCTCAGGCGGCTGCGACGGGCCCGCGGGTTGAGCCTCGATGCCGTCGCCGCCGCGGCGGGCACCTCCAAGAGCCTCCTGAGCAAGATCGAGAACGGCAAGATCTCCTCGCCCATCTCGACGTACTCCCGCATCGCCTCGGCCCTGGGCTCGACGGTGGGCGATCTGCTCGGGGAGGGCGACGGCCGCCCCTGCGTCCTGGTCAGGCGCGACGAGCGCAAGCCCACCTCCGGGCGGGCGAGCCGCTTCGGCTACACCTACGAGGCCCTGGGTCACAAGAAGCGCGACAAGCGCATGGAGCCCTTCCTCCTGCGCTACCCGGCGGGGCTCGCGGCGGCGCCCTCCTTCACCCACGACGGCGAGGAGTTCCTGTTCCTCCTCCAGGGGCGGCTCGAGTTCGTCCACGGTGGCGACCGCTTCGTGCTGGGGCCCGGCGACTGCCTGTATCTCGACGGCCGGGTGCCTCATGGGGGACGGGCCCTCGGCCGCCGGGAGGCGGTGGCCGTGGTGGTGTCGGCGCCGGCATGACCGTGGTCGCCCGGGACGTGGACATCGTCATCGTCGGTGGTGGCATCGTGGGCGCGTCCTGCGCGTACTTCCTGGCGGAGCGGGGAGCGGAGGTGCTCCTGCTGGAGGCCGGGCGCATCGGCCGCGAGGCCTCGGGCGTGAACGCGGGCGGGGTGCGCCAGCAGGCGCGGGCACTTCCGGAGATGCCGCTGGCGCTGGAGTCGGTACGGCTCTGGGCCGATCTCGAGCGCAGGCTCGAGGTCCCGCTCGAGTACGAGCGGTGCGGGGACCTGCGGATCGTGGAAAACGCGGAAGACGCCGCGCGGCTCCGCGCCGTGGCCGCCAGGGAGAGGGAGACGGGGCTCGCGCTCGAGTGGGTGGACGGCGCCGCCCTGCGCGCGCTGGTGCCCAGCATCGCGCCAGGCGTGCTCGGCGGGACCTTCTGCCCCACCGGGGGACAGGCCAACCCGCTGCGCGTGGCGGCGGCCATCGGACGGCGCGCGCGGGATCTCGGGGCGATCGTCTGGGAGGGCTGCCCGGTCCGGGCGCTGGCGCGGGACGGGGAGGGCTTCGCGCTCGACTGCGCCCATGGGCGCGTGCGGGCGAGCCGCGTGGTGCTGGCGGCGGGGGCGTGGACGCCGATCGTGGCCGAGGGTCTCGGGGCTCGGCTGCCCATCTCGCTCTTTGTCCCCCAGATGCAGGCGACGGTGCCGCTGCCACCCGTGCTGGGGACGGTGCTGCTCGGGTTCACGCGCAAGCTCAGCATGAAGCAGATGCGGAGCGGCGCCGTGCTGGTCGGAGGGGGGAAGCGGGGCTGGGGCGATCTCGTGACCCGCGCCAAGGGGCTTGCCGCCGAGAGCATGCGGCTCGGGGCGGTGGACGCGGTGGACGTGCTGCCTCATCTACGAGGAGTTCCTGCTCTCGCTCAACTGGCCCTTCGGCGCCGCGCTGGCGCTCCTCCTCGTCGCCATCACGATGCTCGTGGTGGCGGGCTACAACCGCTGGCTCGAGCGCGGGCGGTGGAGCGAGGTGTTCCGGTGAGAGGGCTGTCGCGGCCTGCGCTCGCGCTCTTCAACGTCCTCTTCCTCTGCTTCCTCGTTGCGCCGGTGGTGGTGATCGTGCTGGTGGCCTTCACGCCGGAGGGGTGGCTCAAGATCCCCACGACGCGGTTCTCGGTCCGCTGGTTCCGGGCCATCCTCGACCATCCGGAGTTCATCTCGGCCTTCCGCAACAGCGCGCTGATCGCGGTGGCGGCCTCGGCGTTGTCCACGACGCTCGGCACGCTCGCCGCCCTCGGCATCGTGCGCCACCGCTTTCCAGGCCGGGATCTCGTGCAGAGCTTCCTGCTCTCGCCCCTCATGGTGCCGACCGTGGTGAGCGGCGTGGCCCTGCTGTACTTCTTCTCCCGCGTGGGCCTCGCCTCCACCCTCACCGGAGTCGTGGTGGCGCACGTGATCGTCACCGGGCCCTACGTCATCCGCACCGTGAGCGCGAGCCTGGCGGGCTTCGACCGGAGCCTCGAGCACGCGGCCATGACGCTCGGCGCCAACCGGCTGCAGACCTTCTGGCGGGTGACGCTGCCCCTCATCCTGCCCGGGGTGTCGGCGGGCGCCGTGTTCGCCTTCATCGTCTCCTTCGACGAGCTGACGGTGACGCTCTTCGTGACGGGGCCCAAGCTCGTCACCCTGCCCATCCGGATCTACAACCACATCACCTATATCACCGACCCGCTGGTTGCGGCCATCTCGGCCACGCTGGTCTTCCTCACCATCGGCGTCGTGGTGGTGCTGGAGCGGCTGGTGGGGCTCGACCGGCTCCTGGGGACACAGTGAGCGGGACCCTGGACGCGGTCGTCGTGGGCGGGGGCGTGCTCGGCGCCACGGTGGCGTATCACCTGTCGAAGCAGGGCGCCAGGGTGGCAGTCCTGGACCGGGGCTTGAGCGGCTTCAACGCCACCGCGGGCAACCACGGGCTTGTCTGGGCGCAGGACAAGGCACCCTCGCCCTACCTCGGGCTCACGCTCAAGAGCATCACGCTCTACCCGGACTTCGCGCGCGACCTCCAAGACCTGACGGGCGTGGACATCGAGTACGAGCGCCCGGGCGGGCTCTCGTACAGCCTGAGCGAGGCGGACCTGGCCGCGCGCGCCGCCTTCATCGGCGAACAGTCGCGGACTCCGGGGTTTGCGGCCGAGATGCTGGACGCCCGTGCG
>MGBT01000091.1:6481-6578 GCA_001788395.1 Candidatus Rokubacteria bacterium GWA2_70_23 | reverse complement strand
AGCTGCGACGATGGCCCGATCAATCGCCGTCCCGTCCCGGATGATGCTCTCGATGTCACGCGATGGTCGTCGGCTCATGCAACCTCCTCGATCCGCT
>MGBT01000091.1:0-6411 GCA_001788395.1 Candidatus Rokubacteria bacterium GWA2_70_23 | reverse complement strand
GGGACGGCCGCCGAGGGCACTGCCGTCGTACAGCCGCCAGGTCGTGGTGACAAGTCGGTAGAGACGGTCGAAGTTGACCAGGCTCTTCCAGAACCGCCGCCGGATGACCGGCTCGGGCACGTCGTGACCTCCCGCCTCCACGCGCCGGCGCACCCTGGCCACCGCCAGGTCGGGTGAGGGCAGCCAGAGATAGATGATATGGACATCGTACCCGACCCCGACCAGCCCCGTCAGCAGTCGGTGGGCCGACCGGCCTGCGAGCGTGCTCTCGAAGGCGAAGTCTTCGCGGGCTCGCGCCAGCTCCTCGATGCGCCGCAGCATGATCCTGCCGGCCACGAATGCCGCCGATTCGGGGCTGAACGCCGCGAGGCCCTGGGCAATCACGTCGGCGTTGACGAAGGCGTCGATCCCCACGGCCTCCTGCAGGAGATCCGGGGCGGACGATGTCTTCCCCGCACCGTTGGGCCCCGCGATCACGACCGCCTGCGGCGTTCGATCCACCCTCACCTCGGCACCGCCAGCAGCATCGCGTCGATCAATCGCTTCTCTTCGCTCCCCTTCGGGTAGAGCGCGGAGAAGGCGTTGGCGAGGCGCAGGAAGTCGGGGCCGCGCTCCTGTTCGGCCTTGAGCAGCGCGCGCAGCGCGTTGCTGCGGCCGCCGGCCTGGAGGAGCATCGCCGCGTGGACGCGGTCGAGGGTCGTCGCCTCGCGGGCGGCAGCCAGGCTTTCGTCCGACACCTCGACTCCTCCGAGCTTGCCGCGGCCGCGACCTCGCCCGCGGACCTTCGGGGCCGCCTCCAAGTCGGGGAAGAGCATCCCCTGGAGCGGGTTGGTACCGGCGGCCGCCTCCTGCTCGAGCCGCGCCGCCACGGCCTGAGCGCCGTCCTCGCCGAAGAGCTGCTTCGCGCGCTCGGCGATGGGCAGCAGGCGCACGACGCCTTTCTTCGTCTCGATGACGCGGCCTTCCCACTTAGGAAGCTCGATGCCGAGCGGCTGCGCGAAGCGACGCACGACGTCGAAGACCAGCGTGAAGCCCTTCGGCGCGCCGCGCGAGGAGTTTTCCTCGTCCTCTTGTTCTTCGTCGTCGGCCGGCTCCTCTTCCCTCTCTCCCTCTGGGAGAGGGCCGGGGTGAGGGTCGCCGTTCGTGCTCTGGAGCGTCCAGAGGAAGAGCGCCGTGAGCCGCGCGTCCTCCTCGACGGCTCCGGCGGCGCCGTTGCGGGCCTTGGCCTCGGCGGTGCCGAGCACCTGCGCGAGGGCACTCCGGCCCACGACCTCCCAGACCTTCTCCAGATACTCGGCGAGCGCGACCTCGCGCCCGTCGGCGGTCTCGACCTTCGGGTACCGGCTAAAGATCTCGAGCGCCGGGCCGATGCAAGCGAAGACGAGGTCGGCGCCGCGGATGCCTTCGCGCTGCAGGCGCTCCATCCAGTCGCCGACGCGTCGAGGCAGCTCACGCAGGACGTCGGCCCAATCACCCACGGGCGCGTCGTCGGGGCGCGGACGGCAGACGAGATGGACGCTTGTAGATAGGGCGGCAGACTCACGGGCGCGCAGGCGCACGCTCCGCTCCGTCGCGATCGGCCAAGATCCCGTGATCGTCCAGCCGCCGCGGATCATTCCCGTCAGGAGCGCCTCCCAGCCCTCCGTCGTTTTGTGGGCGAAGACGACAGAGCCTACTCCATCCTCGCGCAGGACACGCCGGCCCTCGGCGAAGGCGCGGGCCATCGTCTCCTCGTAGAAGTCGCGATCCTTGGGCCGGCCATCCTCGGTCAGCGAGCACTCATTCTGGACGGCCTCTCGCGTCTTCGGTGTGAGCGGGTTGGCCGCATCAAAGGGATCGCGCAGCAACGGGTTCCTCGGCAGCGCGCGCTTCAGCCAGACGAGAAAAAAGTCCGAGAGGTCGGCGTAAGGGACTGCATCGTAGTATGGCGGATCACTGAACCAGACTGGCGTCGTCTGGTCGGGGAGCGGGTATTCGGCTGCGTCGGCAGACTGGGTCTCGCCAGGCGTTGAGCCAGGCCAAGCTTCTACGACCTTAGCCACCCAGTCGAGCGCGGCCGCGAAGTTGGCTGACTGCTCACCCATCGGCAGGATCTCGCAGAAGTCCCAGACTATGGGTAAGGCTTGGCGAACAAAGGTGTGGCTCACCGCTTCAATCGTCAAGAGCCAGCTCACCAGACTCGACGCCTGGTCAGACACCCGGCCGATCGCAACGGCGATCCCCGCCCGTACCGCGGTGTCCTCGGCTTCGGGTCGCTCGCTCGCGACGCGCGCCAACGTCGCCAATGCCACCTTCTGCCGCGCCGTGAAGAGGTCGCCCCACTCGAGCATGCCGTACCGCTGCACGCGGAAGCCCAGCGTCCCCACCGGCGGCAGCGGCTCATCCGGCACCGGGCAGAGGCCCTGCTTGCCCCCGCGCTCCCACTCGCCGAGGATCGCCGCGAGCCGCTCCTGTGACTTGCGAACGGCCTCGTAGTCGCGCTCCGTGGACAGCCGGTAGTGCCGCCCCTGCTCGCCTGGCCGGAGCGTGACCACGGCGAGCATCCGCGCCCCGCCCGTGCGGCGGCCCTTCGTGTCGAAGACGACGTCGGCCCCGCCGCGCTGAGCGGCGAGTTGCGGCCGCACGCGCTCGGGCGGGAGCACCGCGCCGCAGGCGACGCACGTGGCCTTGGCGCGTGTCACCGTGCCGTCGGGCACGTCCTTCTCCGTCTTCGGCTCGAAGACCTCGAATTCGACGCGCGGCGGCTCGCCCGCGGGTCGGACGACATGGGAGCGGAGCGTCCGTCTGCGCTTCGCCTTCTTGCAGAGCCAGAACGAGCGCGCGAGCGGGATCTCCGCGCCGCAGTTCGGCGACTCGCAGCGCACGGTCCGCGCCCAGAGGTAGGCGATCGGGGTCGCGCCGTCCGGGTCCTTCGGGTAGAGGTCGCCCAGCTCCTTCTCCGCCTGCCGCTTGATCTCCGCCCCGACGCGGCGTAGCTCCTCGGCCAGCTTCGGCCCGTGGCGTGGGATGTCCTCGAGCATCACCTTGAGGATCAGGCAGGCGACAGGGTTCAGGTCGCTCCCGAACGCCTCGCACCCGAGCCGCAGCGCCTCGAGCGGGATCGAACCGCCCCCCGCGAACGGGTCCACGACCAGCGGCGGCTCCTCCCCGTGCGCCGCCTTCACCAGCGCCCGGCTCACATCCAGATACGTGCGGTTCGCGGCGAGGTCCCAGTTCGCGAAGTCCGCGATGAACCTGAGCAGCGCCTTGCGCAAGTCCTCGTCCGTGGTGCCCGGATTGCAGCCGCCCACCTGCGGCAACATCGCCCGCGCCTTCGCCTTGAACTCCGTCGGGCAGAGCGGATCGCACGGGTCCGGCCACAGCAGCCCGAGCAGCACCGCCCGGCTCGACGCCAGCGGCCGCCGCGCCCACCACAGGTGCAGCGTGCTCGGATGTCCATGCCGGATCGACTTCTCCCGAGCCGCGTGCCGCGACACCTCGGCAATCGGGAAGTCCACCTCGGCCAACCGCTTGCAGTCCTTGGGGATCATTCGCCTTGCTTCTGTCCGTTCGTTTCTTCCGGGTTGATGGCTGAGCCAATTGCCTTCAGCCAGCCTCGCACCTCGTTCTTGGCGTCAATGCACGTAAGCAGTTCAGGCGTCATCATTGCCGCAAACTCCGAGTTGAGCCGCCGTTTCGCGTTGGAAACCTTCTTTCCGACCTTCTCCGAATCGGAGATCACCTCCGCCCAAGGCACTCCGCCCTCGCTGGCTTCATGCACAGTCTGTGCAAACAACGTGGGAACATCCTCACGTTCGAGACCGGCTCCCGCGTATTTGGGGTACTGGGTCTTGATGACGTCGGGATGGATATAGTTCTCCATCTCTTTCCTTTCGGTGGTCCAGACGGTGCAGTTCGGGCATTTGGCCAGTGTTTCAGCAATGGCATGGTACTTTGGCTCTTCCGGTGGCCGGGTATCTCTGTCCATGAGATAAAACTCCCGTCTGTTGAACCCATTGAGCCTCGACACCCACAGGTCCAGGTTGCTTCCGCCCATCGGGACAAAGACCAGATGACCTTCCTCTTCTGCTCTACCGAGGTCCGGTACATCCTCGCCTGCGTCTCGCAGAATCCTCGATATTGTCGTAAGGAAGGCGATGTCGTTCTTACCTTCGACCCCCAGAAACACTTTGATGTTGTGGTCCGGTAAGACGCCCAAGGAGTCGCTGATTTCCGACAAGGTCTCATCGCTACGTCCGTCGTGGATGACCGTCTGACCATCTCTTTGTGCGACGTAGCGCAGGGCTGTCTGTGCGAACCGCCGAGCAAGCATCGGCGTATGCGTGGTAAGGAACACCTGACAGCCGGCTCGTTCCGCCAAGTCTTCGAACGCAGAAATGAGAAGCTTCTGGTTGTTGGGATGTTGACTGGTTTCCGGCTCCTCGATGGCATAGATGATGCCCGTGTTCCTGCTCTCTGCTTCCTTCTCAGCCTTGGCCCGAAAGAAATTCAGCAGGACCAACCGCCGCGTACCACTACCACGCTTGTTGATAGGGATGTCCTCATCGCCGGTAAGGCTCACGGAGAACAGGCTATCCCAGTTCTTGGTGGAGATACGAGGCGTTAACTGCTTGGCAAGCTCTGGGTTCATCTCCCGGAGTTTCTCTACCGTGAGGTTGGCAATCTCCTGGACTTCCTTCGTCACCTGTTCGGCAATCGCGTTGAGGGCGGTCTCTTGGGCTTTGAGTGCCTCCTTGATTGCGGCCTTCAGTGGGTCCTGCGCCTCGGCGTCCTGGTCTGTACTTGGCCGATCCGACTTGAAGAGTGCAAACACCGGCAAGTACTTCTTCACCTGTTCCCAAATCTTCCCTGCTGCCTCTGATTTTAGTTCGACATCCGTGTCCTGGCACTGGAGATCTTGGGCATGACTCCAAATCGCGCGCCGAAGGTCGGTGTTGATGGTCTGGTTTGTGGTGGAAAGGTCGACTCCGAGTTGACCCGCCCGTTGCTTGAGTTTGGCGTTCGTGAGGGAGAGCAGATCGCCAAAGCTGTCTGCAGTAGGGTGGCTGGCCCGAGCAAAGACACCCTTGAGCTTGCCCTTGCTCTTCCCAGAGCAATCGTACACCTTGGCAAGTTCCAAGTTGCCGTCGGAGTTCAGCAAGTACTCACTGGCGAGGTCTGTTGGGTGCTGTTCGTCTATCACGAGCTGCTTCGGGAGAGAGTCGAAGACGCAGGCAAGACGGACCGTGTCATCATTCGTGTGAACACAACAGTCATCGGCATCGGGAACTCTTTTCTCGTCAATGAAGATGTCTATAGCATCGAAGAGTGACGACTTCCCAGAATCGTTCTTTCCTATGAGCACGGTGATGTCATCAAGGCCGACGACTGTGTGTTCCTTGAAGCACCGGAAGTTGGTCACCTTCAGCTTGATTAGTCGCATTATTCGATCTCCCTTAATCCTTGCCATTCAGCAGTGCCAGCCCCGCTTCCGTTGTCCGGTACCTCTGCATCCGGCTCTTCACGGCTTGTCGGGGATAGTCCGTTCCAGAATGCCCATGGCCATCAAGGGCGCAAGATAGTTGGCCTGGAAGGTCTTCCAGTGGTTGAGCCCCAGTTCGGCGATGATGGCCTTCGCCGGTTGGGGTTCGCGGCAGAAGGCCGCCACTTGTGCGGTGACTTCTGCGGTGACTTCTGCGGTCACTTGTGCGGTAACTTCTGCGGTGACTTGGTTCCCGGACTCGCTCCTTGACCCTCCCGCCGCGACGCCGGCAACCAGCGGCGCCCTGAAGGTGACGACGAGGAACCCCTGCTTTTCCTCGAAGACCGGAGGCGGCGCGCCGTGCTTCTCGCACATCTCGATCACGCGGTTGGTGCCGCGACCCCAGACCTCCACGGCATTTCTCCCGCGCCGCGTGCTTGTTGACCTCGGCATTGGGAAATCCATCTCGGCCAGGCGTTTGCAGTCCTTTGGGATCATGCGGTGCCCCCCTGCGGCTCTGCCACCCCGACCGATGGCCGAGGTCGCGCCCTGAATCCCAGCACCCCGCCCGCGCATATAATTGAGCGCGCGGTTATCTGATAACCGCGCGCGGTTATGTTATGCGCGGCGCTCATACCACGCCCCCTTCTTGGTTCCATGGCGGGTCAGGCGGCTGCTCTCCGTCAGCCGCTGAAGCAGCCGGTAGGCTTGGTCGGGCGAGAGCTTGCACAGCCCCGCCGCTTCGGCCCGGGTGATGCGGCCGTGCTTTGCCACGTACTGGAGCGCCATCTGCTCCTGCTGCATCGGCTCAAAGCCGCGCTGGTGCACATACGCGGTCTTCTCACCGAGCCGCCGGTAGGTCGCCGCGGCAAGGTGCCAGCTCCGCCCCTTGCGCTCGCCGCGCGCCTCGGCGAGCCCTGCCTCGACCAGGCGCTGCAGGCGGCCGCGCG
>MGBT01000090.1:118-6068 GCA_001788395.1 Candidatus Rokubacteria bacterium GWA2_70_23 | reverse complement strand
GTTCTACGCCTTCTCGCGCACGCTCGAGGCCTACAAGGAGGGGCAGAACAAGAACTCCACGCTCATCCTCACCACGGAGAGCGACTACTACCGGTACCTCAAGGATGCGCGGCCCCAGAGCCCGCCCGGGGGAGCCCTGGCTCGGCCGAGCCGGTAGCGCCGTGAGTCGGAAGCTCGCGGCGGATGGAGGGGGTCTCGCGGGGCCTCGCGCGACTACGGATGGGCCGGCCCAGGCGAGCCCCACAAGACGCTTGCGGGCCTGCGCCCCCGCCGGGGGATCCTGTGGGTATCGTGGACTGGCGAAGCGAGGGGATCGGTGGGCAAGCACGGCCCCGCGGCCCAGATCGGCGCCGCGCTGGCCTCGCGGCTCGCATCGCTCCTGGCGCTGTGCCCCGAGGACCGCAGGAAGGTGGTGGTGTGCGGGATCAGCGCCGGGTTCGCCGCACTGTTCGGGACGCCGATCGCGGGATGCATCTTCGGGATCGATCGTGGGACAGCCGCCGCGCTGGGCATCGTGTCGCTGGTGGCGGAGGCGGCGAACACGCCACTGGCCGCCTCGGTGATGGCCATCGAGCTGTTCGGGCCCGCGGTGGGACCGCTGGCAGCCCTGGCGTGCATCGTGAGCCTCCTCATGGCCGGCCATCGGAGCGTCTTCGGGACCCAGCTTCTCGGTACACCAAGAGCGGGTCGCTGCGCGGTCGAAGCCGCGCGGAGCTGAGCCACGCCGCGGTCGTGCGGACGCCCCGACCGTGGCTCCGGCGTCTTCGGGCGCTCCGGGTAGGGTGGCACCGCCGGCGCTCCCGGCGGCGCCCGGGCCGCTCCCGCCGAGCCGATCCGTGATGGCGCGTGCGCGCGCGTCATGGTGGCGGCGCGGCGCCAACCTGTCGCGGCCTCGGACGCGCCTCGATCCCGGCCGCGGCGCATCTGGCTTCCAAGTCCGCGCCGGGCAGGACGGACGCCGGGATCGCCCGCCGCCGACCATTGGCATCGTCCTTGCGGATCTCCCAGCGCGGGATGAGTCACACGACGCCGATCATCTACAACCTCTTCCCGACCCTCGCGGGGCCGCTTCCGCTGTGGCAGGCCCATGCGGAGCGGGCCCACGAGATGGGCTTCAACTGGCTCTACGTCAACCCGCTGCACGCCCCGGGATTCTCAGGCAGCCTCTACGCGATCAAGGACTACGAACGGCTCAATCCGGCGCTGGCCCCGGGCGAGGCCGGCGCTAGCCTGGACCGCCTTGCTCCCGTGTTCCGGGCGATCCGCGATCTCGACATGGGAGTGATGGTGGATCTGGTGGTGAACCACACCGCCAAGGACAGCCCGCTCGTCGCCGAGCACCCGGCATGGTTCCGGTGGGACGCGAAGGGGCAGGTCGTGAGCCCCTCGGCCATCGACCCGACCGACACCGAAAAAGTCACGGTCTGGGGCGATCTGGCGGAGGTGGACAACGAGGACTCCCTCGACCGCGACCCGCTGTGGCGGCACTGGGAGGGCGTCGTCCTGCGCCTCCTCGACGTGGGCTGCACGGGGTTCCGCTGTGACGCGGCCTACAAGGTCCCCGTGCCGCTCTGGCGGCGCCTCATCAACACGGCGCGGGCGCGGCGCCCCGAGGTCGTGGTCGTGGCCGAGACCCTCGGCTGCCGCCTCGAGGAGATCGAGGCCCTGGGGGAGGCCGGGTTCGGGTATTTCTACAACAGCTCCAAGTGGTGGGACTTCGTGGAGCCGTGGTGCCTGGAGCAGCACGAGCAAGTTCGCGGCTTGGCGCCGTCCATCGCGTTTCCGGAGTCGCATGACACCGCGCGCCTAGCGGCCGAGACCGGGGGAAGCGAGGCCGTGCAGCGCCAGCGCTACGCCTTCGCGATCGCGTTCTCGGCGGGCGTGCAGATCACCATGGGCTACGAGTTCGGGTTCCGGCGTCAGCTCCACGTGGTGGAAACACGGCCGGAGGACTGGGAAGCGCCGCTCTTCGATCTGCGAGCTTTCATCCGGGGCGCCAACGACCTCAAGCGGCGCCATCCCCTGCTGGCCGGCGAGGGTGTGCTGCGGCTTCACTCGATCCAGGCACCCGACGTCACCGTGATCGAGCGCCGGTCCGACGAGCGTGGCACCCACCGCGGGCTCATCCTCGTCAACCGGAACGTGAGCGCCGCCCGCGAGGTAGCGCTGGACGGTGCGGCGCCGCGGGGGGCCCGGCTGTTCCGGCCTTGCGTGGACGGCGCCGCCCCGACCGCCCTGCCGACGGCCGGCCGGGTGCGGCTCGGGCCCGCCGAGGTGGCGCTCATCATGGAGGCGCTGTGACGGCTCGGCGCAAGGCCATCAAGTTCGCCTTCGACAGGGAGGGGCCGCGCACGGCCTCGGTGGTGCGGGTGCCGGATCGCCATGTCTGGCAGGACGAGGCGTGGATGAGCGAGCGCGGCCGGCACAACGCGCTGGACCGCCCGGTCGCCATCTACGAGGTGCATCTCGGCTCGTGGCGCCGGGTGCCCGAGGAGGGCCATCGTTTTCTCACTTACGCCGAGCTGGCCGAGCAGCTCGGCGAGTACGTGGAGCACATGGGCTTCACCCACGTGGAGCTCCTCCCGGTGATGGAGCACCCCTTCTACGGCTCCTGGGGGTACCAGCGCCTCGGCCACTTCGCGCCCACGCGGCGCTACGGCGAGCCCGAGGAGTTCATGGCAATGGTGGACGCCCTGCACCGGCGGGGCATCGGCGTGATCCTCGACTGGGTGCCGGCCCATTTTCCGAAGGACCCGCACGGCCTCGCCTACTTCGACGGCACCCACCTCTACGAGCACGAGAACCTGCGCCAGCGCGAGCACCCCGACTGGGGCACGCGCATCTTCAACTTCGGCCGCCGCGAGGTGGCCAACTTCCTCATCGCCAGCGCGTTGCACTGGCTGGAGGGCTACAATGCCGACCGGCTGCGGGTGGATGCCGTGGCCTCCATGCTGTACCTCGACTACTCACGGCAGCCAGGGGAGTGGGTGCCCAACCAGTTCGGCGGCAGCGAGAACCTGGCCGCCATCGCCTTCCTCAAGCGCCTCAACACCGGGGCGAGCCCGCGTTGCACGAGGCGGACTTCGAGCCGGCCGGGTTCGAGTGGATGGACTGCAACAACTGGGAACAGAGCGTGGTCGCCTTCGTCCGCCGGGCCCGGCGGGCGCAGGACCTAGTGCTGGTGGTCTGCAACTTCACCACGGTGCCGCGCCACGGCTACCGCGTGGGCGTCCCCGCGGGCGGCTACTACCGCGAGCTGCTCAACACCGACGCCGAGGTCTACGGGGGCAGCAACGTCGGCAATGCCGGCGGCGTCTGGGCCGAGCCCACGCCCTGGCACGGCCGGCCCCACTCGCTTCTCCTCACCCTGCCCCCGCTCGGCGTTCTCGTCCTGAAGCCCGGGCAGGGGTGAGGGCATCCGTGGCTCCGGCGAGCGGTGCCGTGACGGCGCGGGACTGGGGGATCGAGGAGGGGTACGAGGACGCCCTGGGAGCGTGGTGCCCGACGCCCGACGAGACCCGGGCCGCGCTCGTCGCCGCGATGCGGGCGGACGGGAGCGAGCCGGAGGCGGCCGGCGGGGTCCTGGTGCTTCGCCAGGGCCGGCGCCTGGGCGTGGACGGGCCGGCCGAGGTGAGGCTCGAGGACGGGACGGTCCTGGCGGTGAAGCACAGCCTGCCCGCGGACCTCCCCCTCGGCTATCACGAGCTACGTTGGCCGGACGGCTCGCATGCTGACACCCTCATCGTGACCCCCGGCCGCTGCCATCTGCCCGCCGGGCTCAAGGCCTGGGGGCTGGCGGTGCAGCTCTATGCGCTTCGCTCCGCGGGGAGCTGGGGCATCGGCGATCTCGGCGACTTGCGGGCGCTCGGCGAGTGGGCGAGTGCCGATCTCGGGGCGCGCGTGATCGTGATCAATCCGCTCCACGCCACCACCCCCGTGCTGCCACAGGAGCCGAGCCCCTACCGTCCGTCGAGCCGGCGCTACTTGAACCCCCTGTGCTTGCGCGTCGAGGACGCGCCCGGCGCCGCCGAGGCCCGGCTCGATCTGGACGGGCTGGCCGCCGCGGGGCGCGCGCTCAGTGGCGAGCGGCGGATCGATCGCGACGCCGTGTTCCGGCTCAAGATGGAGGCCCTGGCGCGGCTGTGGCAGCGGTTCGCCGGCGATCCCGGCTTCGACCGCTACCGCGCCGAGCAGGGACAGGAGCTCACCGAGTTCGCGACCTTCTGCGCGCTGGCCGAGCAGCATGGCGCGGGCTGGCGGCGCTGGCCCGCGGAGCACCGGCGCCCTGAGGCTCCGGCCGTGGCGCGCTTCGCCGCGGACCGGGCAGAGCGCATCGGCTTCCACGCCTGGCTGCAGTGGCTGCTCGACGGGCAGCTGGCGCGCGCCGCGGCGAGCTTGCGGCTGATCCAGGACCTGCCCGTGGGCTTCGATCCGGAGGGCGCCGATGCATGGGCCTGGCAGGATCTGCTGGCGCTCGATGCCACCGTCGGGGCGCCGCCCGACGAGTACAACACCCGGGGCCAGGACTGGGGCCTGCCGCCCTTCGTCCCGCACAGGCTCCGCGCCGCGGCCTATCGGCCCGTGGTCCAGACATTGCGGGCCATGCTGCGCCATGCCGGCGGGCTCCGCATCGACCACGTGATGGGTCTCTTCCGGCTCTTCTGGATTCCCCGCGGCGCCAGCCCCGCCGCCGGCACCTACGTGCGCTATCCCGCCGAGGAGCTGCTGGGGATCATCGCCCTCGAGAGCCAGCGCGCCCGGGCGCTGGTCGTGGGCGAGGACCTCGGTACCGTGGACCGGAAGGCGCGCGCGCGCCTCGTGGCCCGGGGCGTGCTCTCCTATCGCCTCCTCTGGTTCGAGGCCCACCCGAGACGGTACCCCGCGCGCTCGCTTGCGGCGGTCACGACGCATGACCTGCCCACCGTGGCCGGGCTCTGGAGCGGAGCGGATCTCCGCGCCCAGCGTACGCTGGGGCTCGAGCCGAACGAGCGGGGCTGGCAGCGGATCCGTGGCGCCCTGGCGGCCGCCGGAGGGCTGGGACCGGCCGCCCGGAGCCCGGACGCGGTGGTGGCGGCGTACCGTCTTCTCGCCCGGGCTCCCTCGGCGATCGTGACGGCGACCCTCGAGGACATGCTCGGAGTCGAGGAGCGCCCGAACATGCCAGCCGCCACCGGAGCGCAATGGCCGAACTGGTGCCTGGCTCTCCCGGCACCCCTGGAGGACATACAGCGCGCGGCAGCCGCGCAGGAAGTGGCCCAGGTGCTCCGAGCGCGGCAGGGAGCGCGCATGCCATAATGCGCCTGGCGCGCGCCGGGGCGCGGCGCCAAGCGGGAGGCGACCAGGATGAAGGACTCCGGAGGGCTCAAGACCCTGTTTGTGGCGGTGCTGGCGTCGGTGCTAACCGTGTTCGCCTTGCAGAACCACGCGGCGGTAGCGATCCGGGTTCTCGTCTGGCAGATCGAGGGGATGTCGCTGGCGGCCGTGATCCTGCTCTCCGCGGCGGCCGGGATCGTGCTCGGCGGGGTGCCGCTGTGGATCGATCGCTGGCGCCTCCGGGCGCGGCTGCGCGCGCTCGAGGCGAAGGTGGTGGCGGCCGCCGACACGGCGCACGCCGACGAGGGGGCGCCCGGCGGCTTCGGCGCCCCGCGCTGACGCGGCCGGCGCCTTCTGGCTGGGAAAATGGGCGGGCGAGGAGGAGCCCTGGCCCGGCGCTGATCGAGGACGATCAGCGTTCGGGGGCGCTCTCGGATGCTGGTGTCTGCGCGACCGCCGAGACCGTGCGGGGATGCTCCCGCAACAGGGAAGCGGCCTTCAACACCGCCCGCCCGGCTCGCCCCCGCGTGACGGTGGGCCCGCAGCCACGGTGCTCCGCCGCACGGCCAAGCCGGAGAAAGGCGGCAGAGGAGCCGGGTGCGCTCGTCCCGCCAGCCGGCCTCAGCGTCCCTTCACC
>MGBT01000090.1:0-107 GCA_001788395.1 Candidatus Rokubacteria bacterium GWA2_70_23 | reverse complement strand
CCGCCGGTTCTTCCCCCAGCACCCCTCCTCGTGCGCCGTGCAGGCCGGGTGCTCCTCGCCGTAGCTGATGGTGGCGAAGCGGCTGGCCTGAATTCCCTGGCCGATCA
>MGBT01000089.1:1501-11035 GCA_001788395.1 Candidatus Rokubacteria bacterium GWA2_70_23 | reverse complement strand
CTACACGCCCAAGATCCACTTCTACCTCTATCCGGCGCCGGGCCCGTTGGCGCTGGCCCCGGAGGGCAAGTACGCGCTCTCGACCACCATCTTCGAGGAGCACCCGCCGTTCACCGCCAGTCCGACCGCCGCCGAGTTCGTGAAGCTCTACCGCGAGCGGGCGGCCAAGGCCGGTCTCCCCTACCAGTTGGCCGAGGTCCAGGCGTCTGGCTCGTACTCGGCCTGGCAGGTCATCGAGGCGGCGGTGACGGCCACCAGGAGTCTGGACGACAAGACCCTCGCCCAGTGGTTGCGGGCCAACCGCGTCGAGACCGTCAACGGCAAGCTCCGGTTCGACGGTCCCAACAACTACGGCGACGACCTGTCGAAGGTCAAGCAAGTCCAGGACGGCAAGTGGGTGGTCGTCTGGCCCAGGGAGTTCGCGGCGCCCGGCGCCAAGCTCGTGGTGCCCTGACAGGTGGCGACGGAGCCCCCAGCGACATGCCAAGTCTGACGCTCCTCAGGCAGTCGCTCGTGTCCGGGCTCTTCATCGGCGGGCCGTACGGCCTGCTGGGGCTCGGGCTCGGTCTTTCCTGGGGGCTCCTGCGCCTGATCAACCTGCCGCACCTTGTCCGCCTTGCCGCACCGGGGCCATCCGGTATACGGCGGCGCCCCCTGACCCTGCAAGCGGAAAGGAGAATGACGGAATCACTCGGGAGTGTGGCGCTGACGGTCGAGTTCATCGTGAATCGCATCCAGGGGGGAAGCGCATGACTCTCAGACACCGTGGGTTCCTCAGCGCAACGGCCGGCATGCTCGTCCTCGCCCTCGTCGCCTCGACCAGCGCGGCACCGTCGGGCCAGCCGATCCGGGTCGGCGGCACGCTCGCCCTCACCGGCCCGCTGGCCGCGACCTCGCTCGTGCACAAGATCGCCGGCGAGATCTTCGTGGAGCAGCTCAACAAGAAGAATGGGCTCCTGGGCCGGCCGGTGGAGTGGGTCCTGCTCGACGACCAGTCCAAGCCTGACCTGGCCCGCACGCTCTACGAGAAGCTCATCACCGTCGACAAGGTCGACCTCCTCATCGGCCCCTACGCGACCGGCGCCATCATGTCGGCGATGGCCGTGGCCCAGCGCCACGACAAGGCCCTGTTCCACCACACGTTCGGCATCCCGCACCTGGCCAAGTACGAGAGGCAGTTCCCGACGTGGGCGATCGGGCCTGAGCCGGCGCGGACCTTCCCCAACCTGCTCTTCGACGCGCTGGCCGCCTCCGCCAAGCCCCCGAAGACGGTCGCCATCGTGACGAGCAAGTTCCCCTCGGTGCACTTCATGTCGGTGGGCGCCCGCGAGGTGGCGGCCAAGCGCGGCCTCCGCGAGGCGCTCTATCTCGAGTTCGAGTTCGGCAACCGAGACTTCGGGGCCATCGCGGCGCGCGTCCGCGACGCCAATCCGGACTTCCTGTGGATGGGCGCCATCGGGCTCGAGGGCAACGGGCTCCTCGAGGCGCTGAAGAAGCTCGACTACACGCCCAAGATCCACTTCTACCTCTATCCGGCGCCGGGCCCGCTCGCGCTGGCCCCGGAGGGCAAGTACGCGCTGTCGACCACCGTGTTCGAGGAGCATCCGCCGTTCACGGCGAGCCCCGTCGCCGCCGAGTACGTCAAGCTCTTCCGCGAGCGGGCGGCCAAGGCCGGCATGCCCTACCAGTCGGCCGACACCCAGGCGGGCTCGTCGTACGCGGCCTGGCAAATCATGGAGGCGGCGGTGACGGCGACCAAGAGCCTGGACGACAAGACCCTCGCCCAGTGGCTCAGGTCCAACCGCGTCGACACGATCATCGGCAAGGTCCGGTTCGACGGTCCCAACAACTACGGCGACGACCTCTCGAAGATCAAGCAAGTCCAGGACGGCAAGTGGGTGGTCGTCTGGCCCAAAGAGTTCGCGGCGCCCGGAGCCAGGCTGATCGTGCCCTGACGGGCAGCGACTGAGCCCCCAGGGATATGCCGAGCCTGACGCTCCTCGGGCAGTCGCTCGTGTCCGGGCTCTTCATCGGCGGGCTGTACGGCCTGCTGGGGCTCGGGCTGGGTCTTTCCTGGGGGCTCCTGCGCCTCATCAATCTGTCGCACTTCGCGCTCGTCCTCCTGGGCGCGTACCTGACGTACCAGCTCGCCGGGACGGCCGGGATGAACCCCTTCCTGACGCCGCTGCTGATCGTCCCCGGGTTCTTCCTCCTCGGCGTGGTTCTCCAATGGGCCTTCGACTTCTTCCGCGTCAACGAGTTCTCGTCGCTGCTCGTCACGTTCGGCATCACCGTCGTCATCGAGAGCGTGATCCAGTGGGTGTGGACGGCCGACTTCCGCCGGCTCGAGACCCCCTACGCGACCCTGTCAGTCCGCGCGGGCCCGCTCTTCCTACCGGTGACCGAGATGGTCATGCTGCTCGTCGCCACGGCGCTGTCGCTCCTGACCTGGGCATGGCTCCGCTTCACCTGGGTCGGCAAGGGCATGCGGGCCAGCGTCGAGGACCCGGACATCGCGGCCGCCTTCGGCGTCTCCCCCCGGCGGCTGGCGCTGCTGCTCTCGGGTGTCGGCGCGGCCTACGCCGGCGTGGCGGGGACCTTCGTGGCGCTCGTCTACACGCTGGCGCCCTCGCAGATCTACGGGTGGATCGGCGTGGTCTTCGCCGTCGTCATCCTCGGCGGCCTCGGCAATCCGCTGGGTCCCCTGGTGGCGGGCATCGGCATCGGGATCAGCGAGTCGCTCACGATGGCGGTGGCGGAGCCATCCTGGGCGCCGCTGGTGTCGTTCACGCTGCTCATCCTCGTCCTCGTGCTCCGGCCCGATCGGATCTGAGTTGCGCCGATCTGCCCACGCTGCCGCTTTCCTCGGGTTGGGGCTGGCCCTCGCGGCGATCCCGGCGCTCCGACCGCCGGCCTTCGTCGAATCCTTTCTCTACCTGGTGTTCCACTGGATCGCGCTCGCCACCTCGTGGACGATCCTGAGCGGCTTCTCGGGCTACTTCTCGTTCGGGCACGGCGCGTTCTTCGGCGCGGGCATGTACACGGCGGCGACTCTCGCCGTCACCTTCGGCGTGCCGTTCTTGTGGACGCTGCCTGCCGCCGGAGTCGTGGCGGCGCTCCTGGGCGTCGGGATCGGCGCGGTGGTGTTCCGAGTGCGGCGGCTCCGGGGGGAGCTGTTCGCGCTGCTGACCCTGGCCGTCACGTTCGTGCTGGCGACCATCGTGCTCAACACGCGGATCGACGGCGGCCCCGGGGTCTTCCTGGCCGCGGTGGCGATCCCGAGGATCTTCGCGAGCGCGGCGTCCACGATCTACGTGATGGGCGTGGCCGTGGCGCTTGCCGCGGTGGGCGCTGCCTGGATCGTGCAGGGCGCCCGACTCGGCCGCGGGCTCTTCGCGATCGCGGACGACGAGGACGTGGCCGAGGTGCTGGGCGTGCCGACCTACCGCTTCAAGCTCGTTGCCTTCGGGCTCTCCTGCTTCCTGGCCGGCGTGGTCGGGGGCATCCACGCGATCTTCGTCACGTATGTCACGGTGGCCGAGACGTTCTCCATCACGGTGCCGCTCTACGTCGTCCTCATGAGCGTGCTCGGCGGCGCCCGACACTGGTTGGGCCCGGCGGTGGGTGCGACGTTCGTCACCGTGCTCACCTACGCCTTCGTCGGGGGCGAATGGGCGGTCGTCGGGCGCGCCGTGGTCGGCCTGACGCTCATCGCCGTGATCCTCTTCCTGCCGCAGGGCCTGTTCGGGCTCATCGGCCGCCGTAGGCCCGGGCGGTCCGTCCCGGCCCCGCCGGCTGGCGAGCGGACTGTCGCGGCCGGCAGCGGGCTCCTCTCCGAGGCGGCCACCGACGGGAGCGCGACGGCGCAGCGGGGGCCGACCTCGCGGCCGCTGGTTCGCTGCGAGGGTGTTCGCAAGGCGTTCCACGGCGTGCAGGCGCTGGCCGGTGTCGACTTCGAGATCCGCGAGGGGGAGATCCTGGGCCTCGTCGGGCCCAACGGCTCCGGCAAGTCGACGCTCGTCAACGTCATCAGCGGCTATTACCGTCCCGACGCGGGCCGCATCCTCCTCGACGGGAGGGACCTCGCCCACCAACCCGGCCATCGCATCGCCGGGCTCGGCATCGCTCGCACGTATCAGATCCCGCGGCCGTTCCCGCGCCTGACGCTTCTCGATAACGTCACCCTCGCCGGCATGTTCGGCGGCGCGGCCCTCGACGGTGGCCAAGCCGAGCGGGAGGCCCGCCGTTGGCTCGACTTCGTCGGGCTCGCCGACCGCGCCTCGGCGCTGCCGACGGAGCTGAACCTGCATCAGCGCAAGTTCCTCGAGCTCGCGCGCGCGCTGGCCTCGGGGCCCCGGCTCGTCCTCCTGGACGAGGTCCTGTCGGGCCTGACGCCCGCGGAGATCGGCGAGGCGCTCGCGCTCGTGCGGGAGATCCGCCGGCGGGGCGCCACCATCCTCTTCATCGAGCACATCATGCGGGCCGTGGTCGACCTGACCGACCGGGTCGTGGTGCTGAACCACGGCCAGCTGATCGCCGAGGGCCGGCCGCGCGACGTCATCCGGCAGCCGGAGGTCGTGGCCGCCTATCTCGGAAAAGCCTATGCTTGAGGCCGACGGCCTGCACGTCGGGTACGGGGACGCCCCCGCCCTGTGGGACATCTCGCTCACGGTTGGCGACGGCGAGCTCGTCGCCGTGGTCGGCCCCAACGGCGCCGGCAAGACGACGCTGATCAACGCCATCGCCCGCCTGCTGCCGATCCGGCGGGGCCGGCTGCGTCTCGACGGCGTCGACGTCACGCGCGCCACCCCCCAGGAGGTATGCCAGCGAGGCGTCGCGATCATTCCCGAGGGCCGGCGGCTCTTCGGCGGCATGACCGTGGAGGAGAACCTCGAGATCGGGTGCTACCGGCGGGCCGCGCGCCGCGCGCGGAGCGAGAGCCTCGATCGTGTCTACGCGGTCTTCCCGATCCTCCGCGAACGGCACCGGCAGCTGGCCGGCTCCCTTTCGGGCGGGCAGCAGCAGATGCTGGCCATCGGGCGGGCGCTGATGGCCCGGCCGCGGCTGCTCTTGGTCGACGAACCCTCGCTCGGCCTGGCCCCGGCGGTGGTCGACCAGGTCTTCGAGGTCGTGCAGGCGATCCACCGCGACGGCGTGTCCATCCTGCTCATCGAGCAGAACGCCGCCAAGGCGCTCGAGATCGCGGGACGCGCCTATGTCCTCGAGGGCGGGCGAGTGGTCTCCGAGGGGCGGCCGGGCGAGCTCCTGACCCAGTCGCATATCCGAGAGGCGTATCTCGGAGGCGGCGCATGACGGTGCCGTTCGACGCCTTCTTCGCCGCCGACCCACAACCCCGACAACCCCCGTGCACGCACTGGCAGACGAGGAGAGGCGACCCATGAAGCGACGTGAAGTGGAGTTCCGTAGCGAGAACCCCGCGGAGATGATCCGCGCCGACCTGTACACGCCCGACACGGGGAAAGGCCCGTGGCCCATCGTGGTCATGGGCGGCGGCTGGTGCTACGTGAAGGAACTCACCATGCCGGAGTACGCGCAGTACTTCTTGCCCGAAGGGCTGGCGGCCCTGATCTTCGATTACCGGTGCCTCGGCGCCAGCGACGGTGAGCCGCGCCAGCACCTGGACCCGTGGAGGCAGATCGCCGACTACCGCTCGGCGATCGACGCCCTCTGGTTCCGGGACGAGTACACCGGCGTCGTCGACCGGGAGCGCATCGGCATCTTCGGGATCTCCTACAGCGGCGGCCACGTCCTCATCCTCGGTGCCCTCGAGGGGGCCCTCAATCGCCGCGTGAAGTGCATCGTCTCGGTGGTGCCGGTCATCGACGGGTTCGCCTGCTCCAAGCTGACCCACAGCACGCTGAGCTTCCGCGCGCTGAAGGCACTCGTCGACGAGGATCGGCGCAACCGCTACTTCACCGGCAAGCACGGACACATCCCGCACTCGGGAGATGCGAAGACCGAGGTGGTCACCTGGCCGCACCCGGAGACGAAGGAAGTGTTCATGAAGATCAAGGCGACGACGGCACCGCGGCACGAGCACTACAGCACGATCGAGTCCGTGGAGCACGTCTGGGCCTACGACGTTCGCCCGTACCTGCCCCGGATTGTCGACACCCCGACCATGATGATCGTCGCGGAGGGCGACGACCTGTCGCAGTGGGACATGGAGATCGCCGCCTTCAATCTGATCGCCTCGAACAAGAAGAAGCTCTTCGTGCAGCCCAGGAGCACGCACATGAGCCTGTACAGCAACCGCTCGCATCTGGAGATCGCGGCCACCGAGGCGGCGAAGTGGTACCGCCACTGGCTCGTCGAGCCGAGGTAACGGGCCCCTGGCGGGCGTGTGAACTCACCATTCGACGCGAGGAGGACATGATGCCAGGCACGGGGAGCGTCGTCGTCATCGGAGGGACTGCGGGACTCGGCAAGGAGGTGGCCCGGCACTACGCCCGGCAGGATCGCGAGGTCGTGATCTCCGGGCGTGACTGGGCCCGCGCCGCCGGCGTCGCGGCGGAGCTCGGGGGCCGCACGCGCGGGATCGGCCTGGACCTGACACGCCCGGAGGGGATCGCCGGGAGCCTGGCCGACGTGGGGGAGGTCGACTACCTGGTGATCCCCGCGATCGAGCGGGACCAGAACACGATTCGCGACTACGACGTCGGCCGCGCGATCAGGCTGGCCACCCTCAAGCTCGTCGGCTACACCGAGGTGGCGCACGCGCTGGCCTCCCGCCTGGGGAAGGACAGCGCCATCGTCCTCTTCGGCGGGCTCGCGAAGGAGCGCCCCTACCCGGGCTCCACGACCGTCACCACCGTGAACGGCGGCATCTCGGCCCTGGTCCGGACGATGGCGATCGAGCTGGCCCCCGTCCGGGTGAACGCGATCCACCCCGGGATCGTCGGCGACAGCCCGTACTGGGCCGACAAGCACGAGGCGATCGAGCGCGCCAGATCCCGGACGCCGACGGGACGGCTCGCGACGATGCAGGACATCACGGCCGCGGTCGTCGCGCTCCTGGAGAACCCGGGGATCAACGGTGTGGACCTGTACGTCGACGGTGGCTGGGTGCTGCTGTGAGCGACACGGCGGTCGCGATTCTCGGAGCCGGACACATGGGCGGAGCGATGGCCGGGAGGCTCTGCCGGGCGGGGTTCGCCGTCACCGTGTGGAACCGAACTCGCGCGACGGCCGAGGCCGTGGCCGGGCCCATCGGGGCCCGCGTCGCGGCCACCCCGCGCGAGGCCGTGGCGGCCGTGGACATCGTGCTCAGCAGCCTGGCCGATGACGCGGCCGTGAAGGAGGTCTATACCGGCGCCCACGGAGCGGCGCGAGCGCTCCGGCAGGGCACGGTGGTGCTCGAGACGAGCACGATCGCTCCTCAGACCATCCACGACATCCGACCCGCGATCGAGGAGCGCGGAGCGGCGCTGCTCGACGCGCCTGTCTCCGGGAGCGTGTCGTTCGTCGAGAAGGGGCAGCTCACGGTCATGGTCGGCGGCGACCCCGTGGCGCTCCAGCGGGCGCGGCCGGTGCTGGACGCGCTCTCCTCGAAGCTCTTCCACGTGGGCGACCTCGGCGCTGGCGCCACGATGAAGCTCGCCGTGAACGCGCTCGTGCACGGGATCAACGTGGCGCTGTCGGAGGCGCTCGTGCTGGCGGAGAAGGCCGGGGTGACGCGAGGCACGGCCTACGATGTGTTCTCGGCCGGCGCCGGCGCGGCGCCCTTCGTGCTCTACAAGCGCGCCGCCTTCGAGCACCCCGAGGAGACGCCGGTCGCGTTCAGCCTCGATCTCGGGGCCAAGGACCTGGATCTGATCCTCGGGCTCGCGGCGCGGGTGGCGGCAAGGATGGACCAGGCGGTTGTGAACCGGGCGACGCAGCGGGCCGCGATCGCCGCCGGGCTCGGCAGCCGGGACATCAGCGCCATCGCGACGTTCCTGCGAAGCCGCAGTCCCTCTGCTTCAGAACCCTGACGCATGTCGGGCATCGACGCGAACGTCGTCAGCCGTCCCGTGATCCCTGCGCCCACCGACTGAGGCCCAGCGCGCGTTCGAACAGGAGGCGACCATGGAGAAGTATCGACACTACATCGACGGTGAGTTCGTCGAGCCGTCGTCGGGGATGTACTTCGAGTCTTTCGACCCCTACCTCGGCGAGCCCTGGGCGCTCGTCGCGCGGGGCGACGCCGCGGACGTCGATCGCGCCGTCGGGGCGGCGCACCGAGCGTTCACCGGCGGCGCGTGGCCCGGGCTGAATGCCAGCCAGCGCGGGGCCCTGCTCCACCGGCTCGGGGATCTGGTCGCCCGCGAGGCGACGCGGCTGGCGGAGATCGAGGTGCGCGACAACGGCAAGCTGATCGCCGAGATGGCCGCGCAGCTCACCTACGTGCCCAAGTGGTACTACTACTTCGGCGGCCTCGCGGACAAGATCGAAGGCGCCGTCCTCCCCATCGACAAGAAGGGCTACTTCAACTTCACCCGGCTCGAGCCCCTGGGCGTCTGCGTGGCGATCTGCCCGTGGAACTCGCCGCTGCTGATTCTCGCGTTCAAGCTCGCCCCGGCGCTCGCGGCCGGCAACACGGTGGTGGTGAAGCCCTCCGAGTTCACCTCGGTGTCCACGCTGGCGTTCGTGAAGCTGATCGAGGAGGCCGGCTTCCCCCGGGGCGTGGTGAACGTGGTCACCGGCTTCGGCAAGGACGTCGGCATGCCGCTGGTCGAGCACCCGCTCGTCGCCAAGGTGGCCTTCACCGGCTCGGACACGACCGGGCGCCTCATCAACGAGACGGCGGCGCGGCACTTCAAGCGCACGACCATGGAGCTCGGCGGCAAGTCCCCGAACATCGTCTTCGACGACGCCGACCTGGACGACGCGGTGAACGGCGCCGTCTCCGGAATCTTCGCCGCCACGGGGCAGACGTGCATCGCCGGGAGCCGGCTGCTCCTGCAGGACAGCATCCACGACGCCTTCATGGAGAAGCTGCTCGCGCTCGCCCGGACCGCGAGGATGGGCAACCCGCTCGAGTACTCGACGCAGGTCGGCCCGGTCACCACCCGCCCCCAGTACGACAAGGTGCTGGGCTACATCGACATCGCGCTGAAGGAGGGCGCGACGCTGGAGCTGGGCGGCGGGCCCGCGACGCGTCCCGAGTGCGGCCGAGGATGGTTCGTCGAGCCGACGATCTTCTCGCGCGTCGACAACGCCATGCGCATCGCCCAGGAGGAGGTGTTCGGGCCGGTGCTCTCGGTGATCCGGTTCGGGAGCGAGGACGAGGCGATCCGCATCGCGAACGATGTGCGGTTCGGCCTCGCCGCGGGCGTGTGGACGCGAGACCTCTCCCGCATGCTGCGGGTCGCCGAGGCGATCCGCGCCGGCACCGTCTGGGTGAACACCTATCGCTCTGTCTCCTACCTGTCGCCCTTCGGCGGCTACAAGGACTCGGGCCTCGGGCGTGAGAACGGCCAGGACATGATCCGGGAGTACCTGCAGGTGAAGAGCGTGTGGATCAATATCGGC
>MGBT01000089.1:0-1427 GCA_001788395.1 Candidatus Rokubacteria bacterium GWA2_70_23 | reverse complement strand
GGCGATCTCCCCGAAGGCGGGGACCTCCCGCTCCCACATCGTCAGGTCGTCGCCCTCCGCGACGATCATCAGGGTCGGAGTGTCGAGGATCCGCGGCAGGAAGGGACGCACGTCGTAGGACCAGACGTGCTCGACGGACTGGATGGTGCTGTAGTGCTCGTGCCGCGGCGCGGTCGTCTCCTTGATCTTCATGAAGATCGGCCGGGTCTCCGGATGCGGCCAGGTGACGACCTCCGTCTTGGGATCGCCGGAGTGCGGGATGGTGCCGTGCTTGCCGGTGAGGTACCGGTTCCGTCGTTCCTCGTTGACCAGCGCCGTCAGCTCACGGAAGCCGACGGAGCCGTGGGCCCGCATCGAGTTGTACCAGCCCTCGATGATGGGGATCTGCGACACGACGCACTTCACGCGGGGGTCGAGGGCGCCGACGATCAGGGCGTGGCCGCCGCTGTAGGAGATCCCCCAGACGCCGATGCGCTCGCGGTCGATCACGCCCTTGTACTCGTCGAGATAGCTGACCGCGTCGACCGCCGACCGATAGTCGGCGATCTGCTTCCACGGGTCGAGGTGCTGCCGCGGCTCCCCGTCGCTCGCGCCGAGGTGCCGGTAGTCGAAGATCAGCGCCGCGAGCCCTTCGCGCAGGAAGTACTGCGCGTACTGCGGCATCGTCAGTTCCTTCACGTAGCACCATCCGCCGCCCATGATGATCACGGGCCACGGGCCTTGCCCGGTGTCGGGCGTGAAGAGATCGGCGCGGATGATCTCTCGGGGGTTCTCGCTGGAAAACTCGACTTCACGTTTCATCGTTCGAATCTCCCTGTCAGCGACGTGAGCTGGGCGCGCCCGGCGGCACCCACCGGGCGGGGCAGGCACCATGCTTAGCGCACCGGCGGGACAGCGTCAAGTGCGCTCCTCAGTCCGCAGGCCGCTCGTCCTCGAACTCAGCGAAGGGCGCGGCCGCGTCAACGATCCGTCCGCCGGCCATCGCCAGCGGGGATTGGATCCGGCCGATCTCGTCGACCGGAAGGGTCACGGAGTCCCTCGACAGCACCGCGAGGTCGCCGGCCCGGTCGACACGTGGCTCGACAGGGGCTCCGCCGGCCGCGGGGGCGCCGGTGTTCCATGCGCTGCCGGCTCCGAGCGATGACGAGATCGCCGCGGTGCTCGCGCAGGTCCAGCGCCGCGTGCTGCCCCTGCTGCGACGGCGCGGGCGCCTGCCCGAGCCAGAGGCCTCGCCGAGCAATCCGGTGGCCGAACAGCTGCCGCTGCTGGCGGGCGACGCCGCGGCGGCGATCCAGCGCTCGACCTCGAGGCCGTGGGCTACGATGCTTCGACGAGCTTCTGGCTCTCGCGGTCGAGGGCGACCAGCGCCTGCTGGATCAGGTCCACTTCTCGGGCTTCAAACAGTGGTTCGCCGCACTGTGTGCAGA
>MGBT01000088.1 GCA_001788395.1 Candidatus Rokubacteria bacterium GWA2_70_23 | reverse complement strand
GCGCCCGCCGCCGCTCACGCGGCGGCGCGTCGGAGCAGGCGAGCGCGCGCGCCCGGTCGCCCCGGTCCTCCCGGCGGGCCGCGCGGAGGAGCCGACGAGCGTTCCCACGTGTCGCGATTCCGGGAACAGGGGCGGGATGGAGCCATTCTACAAGAGCAGCGAGGACTATGCGAAGTACGCCAGGGAGCAGTACGACGAGGCCGGGGTGATCGTCCAGCAGCTGGGGCTCGTGCCCATCGTCATGGGGCTCTTCGGCGTGTCCGAGGTCCTGCTCAACATCGAGCAGGCGCTGGCGCGCGAGGTGTTCGACACCAAGATCCGCGGGCTGCTGCCGAGCGCCCGCGACTGGGCCGAGAGCAAGTGGGCGCTCGTCCGCGGCTCCGTCCTCGGCTTCTTCCTCGGCATCCTGCCCGGAGGCGGCGCCGTGATCGCCTCGTTCCTGTCCTACGCCGTGGAGAAGCGGGTCTCGAAGCACCCGGAGCGGTTCGGCAAGGGCGCGATCGAGGGGGTGGCGGCCCCGGAGGCGGCCAACAACGCGGCCACCGGCGGCGCCTTCATCCCGCTCATGACCCTCGGCGTGCCCCCCAACGTCGTCATGGCGCTCCTGCTCGGGGCCTTCATGATCCACGGCGTGCAGCCCGGGCCGCTGATGATGACGCAGAACCCGGGGCTCGTCTGGGGCGTGATCGCCAGCATGTACATCGGCAACGTGATGCTGCTGGTCCTGAACCTGCCCCTGATCGGGATCTGGGTGCAGGTGCTCAAGGTGCCGTACAAGATCCTCTTCCCGCTGATCCTGCTCTTCTGCCTGATCGGCGTCTACACGGTCTCCAACGCGATCTTCGACATCTACGTGATGATCGCCTTCGGCATTGCCGGCTACCTCATGAAGAAGTTCGAGTACGAGGGCGCGCCGCTCGTGCTGGCCTTCGTGCTGGGCCCGCTCCTGGAGAACAATCTCCGGAAATCCCTCATCCTCTCCCGCGGCGACTTCACCTTCTTCTTCACGCGCCCGATCTCGGCCGCCTGCCTGCTGACCGCCCTCTTCCTGCTCGTCTCGCCGCTCATCCCCGCGCTCGGCAAGAAGCGCGAGCAGATCGCGGTCGAGGAGGTGAGCTGAGCCGGGGCGGCCGGGGGCACGACGTGAACACCTCCCAGAACGGGAGCCCGGCTGGGCTCAGCCGTGGCACAACATGATCACAGCGCGCGTCCCTGCCGCCACGGTCAGGTCCCGGTCATCGCTCATCGCAAGCGAGCCTATCGCAAGACCCCGGTGTCGTGCGCGCGATCCTCGCCCACCTGGGGCTGGCGCCGGCCCCAGCCCCCCCGGACCGGCCCCGCCCCAGCCCGACCACGCCGCGGCCACCTCTGTCACCCCCGCCCGGGGGCCAGGCCGGCCTCTCACGGTCCGCTCAGAGGGGGTCTCCTCGATCGACGGCGCCTGCCGCCAGGGCAACCGTCTGCGCCGCTCACGCGGCCCTTGACGACGCCCCGGTCCCGGGAGCAGCATCGCCGCAGGACCCGGATCAGAGCCGGGCGGTCTCGGCTCCAGGGACGGCTCCGGGGCCGACCGCTCGACGACGCTGGGGTCTTTCAGGGGGTCCTGGAGGCCCGCTGCATGGGGCCACGTGATGCGAACTGGCGGTAATGTTTCCTGTGGGCAAGCGCGGCTGATCCACCAGATCGAGGAGGGCGGGGGCGGCGCTCACGACGCGGCGGCGCGCGACGAGATGGCGGACGAGACCCGGAATTGGATCGACGATCTGGTCACCCGATTCTGCGAACGCTGACGGAGGCGAACTCATGCGCAACGGGGAGCTGAGCCGGCGGACGTTCCTGGCGGGTAGCGGGGCTGCGGGACTGGTGTGGGCGGCGGGAGTGCGCCCGCGGCGTGCCGCGGCCCAGGGGAAGCCGGGCGGGACGCTGACCTTCGCGACCGCGGCGCTCCCGCCGAACCTCGAGCCCCACATGCAGGGGCTCGACATCTGGCAGAAGCGGAAGCCCCTGATCTACGAGAACCTCGTGTGGATCGACGCCGCCCTCGAGACGCAGCCGGAGCTGGCCGAGCGCTGGGAGCAGAAGTCGCCGACCGAGTACGTCTTCCACCTCCGCCAGGGGGTCCGCTTCCACAACGGCAAGGAGATGGACGCGGAGGACGTCAAGTACACCTACGACCGGGTCCGCGACCCGAAGGTGAGCCCGGGCGCCAACGACCTCCTCGCCATCAAGTCGATCGACGTCGTCGGCAAGCACGCGGTCCGGTTCACGCTCAGCGGGCCATTCGCCACCTTCCTCATCAACGTGGGCGGCAAGTACAACGGGGTGATCCCCAAGGGCTCGGCGGGGGACGGCAAGGAGCTCCTGACCAGGGCCATCGGCACCGGGCCGTTCATGGTGGAGGAGTTCGATCCGAGCCGGCGCCTCACGCTCAAGCGGAACCCGAGCTACTGGGGCGCGCAAAAGCCCCTCCTCGACGGCATCACGTTCCAGGCGATTCCGGACGAGTCCTCCATCGTGGCGGCGCTCCGGACGGGACAGGTGCAGGTGGCGGAGTTCGCCTCCGGCCTCAGCTTCCAGGTCGCCAAGGGGATCGGGAGCGTCGAGACGATGCAGGCGCCGTCGACCCGCTGGGTGGTGCTCGACCTCGCCGGCGACCAGGAGCCGACCAGCAAGGTGGAGGTGCGGCAGGCGATCGCGCTCGCCCTCGACCGCCCGGCGATCCTCCAGATCGCCGGCTCCGGCCTCGGCCAGCGCCTCGGCGTCCTGCCGCCCGGGCTCAAGTACTGGGCGGTGCCGGTGCCGGAGCTGCCGAACCAGCAGCGGGACGTCGCCAAGGCCAGGGCGCTCCTCCAGAAGGCCGGGTACGCGCGTCGCGTCCCGGTGAAGATCCGGAACATCGTGGGCTATCCGGCGCTGGCGGCCGCGCTCCCCGTCATCGTCGACAACCTCCGCGAGGCGGGCATCGACGTGAACGTCGAGACCGTGGACGGCGGCGTCTGGATCAAGGACTGGATCGTCCCGCAGTCGCCGCCGACCATGAACGAATGGGGCGGCTTCGTCGATCCGGACCAGGCCTTCCACCGCCACTTCCACTCGGCTCCCGGCGGGAAGGACTTCCGCCGCTGGAACAACAAGAGGGCCGACGAGTTGCTCGACGCCGGCCGAACGACGCTGGACCGGGCGAAGCGCAAGCAGATCTACGACCAGGTGCAGCGGCTCATGGCCGAGGACCCGATCACGCTCCCCCTCTATTCGCCGGACCTGCTCTACGCCATGCAGAAGACGGTGAAGGGTTTCCAGCCCCACCCGACCGGCTTCTACTACGGTCTCCGCTTCGCCTGGCTGGAAAAGTAGGGGACAGCCCCTACGTTCTTGACAGTCGGCTGAGTGCGGGCCTACCTCGGCCGACGGCTCGCGGCGATGGGGCTCACCCTGCTCGGGGTGAGCCTCCTCGTCTTCGGGATGGTGCGATTGATCCCGGGGACGGTCGTCGAGCAGCTCCTGGGCCAGGCGGCCATCGCGTCGCCCGAGGTCCTGGCCGCCTTCCGGCGCTTCTTCGGCCTCGATCGGCCGCTCCACGTCCAGTACATGGACTGGCTCGCCGGCGTGGTCCGCGCGGACTTCGGCGTCTCCTGGCTCTCCGGGCGCTCGGTGCTCGCGCTCTTCCTCGAGCGGCTGCCGGTCTCGGCCGAGCTGGCCGTCCTCGCCGTCGGCTGGTCGCTCCTGCTCGGGCTCCCGCTGGGGACTGCCTCCGCCGTCTGGCGGGGGACCCGCCGCGACAGCGCCATTCGCGTGCTGGCCACGCTGGGGCTCTCGCTCCCCGCGTTCTGGCAGGGGACGGTGCTCATCCTGCTGTTCTCGGTCTACCTCGGGTGGATGCCGTCGCTCCAGTGGGTGCCGTTCACGCGGAATCCGGGGGCGAACCTGGCGATCATGGCGCTCCCCGCGCTGACCCTGGGCACGGCGACCGCGGCGATGATCACGCGGATGGCCCGCTCGTCGATGCTCGACGTCCTCGGCCGCGAGTACGTCCGGACGGCGCGGGCCAAAGGCCTCCACGAGCGGCACGTCACCTTCCGGCACGCGCTCCGGAACGCGCTGATCCCGGTCGTCACCGTGGCCGGCGTCCAGCTCGGCTACATCGTGGGCGGCCTCGTGGTGGTCGAGGACGTCTTCACGCTCCCCGGGGTCGGCCGGCTCCTGCTGGACGCGATCTTCCAGCGCGACTACCCGGTGGTCCAGGGGGTCATCCTGATCCTCGCGACGGCGTTCATGCTGCTGAACCTCGCGGTGGACCTCCTCTACGCGGTGCTCGACCCGCGGCTGCGGCATGGCTGACGGGCGCGGCGCGCCCGGGCGCTGGCGGCGGGCGGCGCGCAGCCGGCTCTTCCTCGCCGCGTGCGCGACGCTGGCGGCGCTGATCGCGGCCGGCCTCCTGGCGGACTGGATCGCCCCGTACCCGCCGACCGCCGTCGATGCCATCAACATGTTCAAGGGCCCGAGCCCCGCCCACCCCTTCGGCACCGACCGCTTCGGTCGCGACCTCCTCTCGCGCATCCTCTTCGGCGTCCGGATCTCGCTCGGGATCGCGGGGGCCGCGATCGCGATGGCGGTGGGGGCGGGGAGCCTGCTCGGGCTGGCCGCCGGGAGCGGCCGTGCGGCGGATCAGCTCCTCGGGCGGGTGATGGACGTCTTCTTCGCGTTCCCGCCCATCCTGCTCGCCATCGGGACCGCCGCGGTTCTCGGGGCGGGGCCGGGCACCGCGGTCGTCGCGATCGCGGTCGTCTACGCGCCGCTCTTCTTCCGCGTCGTGCGGGGGAGCGTCCTCGCCGAGTCGGCCGAGGTCTACGTCGAGGCCGCGGAGGCGCTCGGGGTCGGGCGCCTGGCCATCCTGTTCCGGCACATCCTGCCCAACGTGGTGTCGCCCATCGTGGTCCAGACCGCGGTCTGCCTATCGTATGGCATCCTGATCGAGTCGGCCCTCTCGTACCTGGGTGTCGGCGTCCAGCCGCCCACGCCGTCGTGGGGGACGATCCTGAACGAGGGGAAGGAGTTCCTGGCGCTCGCCCCGTGGGTCTCGCTCTTCCCCGGCGGCGCCATCATGCTCAGCGTCCTGGCCTTCAACATCATCGGCGACGGCCTGCGCGATGCCCTGGATCCGCGCATGGGGGGTACCGAATGACGTACGAGCCGAGCGACAAGATCGGCGGGCTGAGCGACGCCGAGATGCAGGCGTTCCTCATGCAGCCGTGGAACGGCCGGATCGCCACCCTCGACGCCGAGGGCTGGCCGTACGTGGCGCCCGTCTGGTACGAGTACGAAACGGCGAGCCGCACCTTCCTGGTGGTCGGGCGCGAGCGGGCGGACTGGGTGGGCCACATCCAGGTCGAGCCGCGAATCGCCTTCCACGTCGCCGACGACGGACATGCCGAGCACACGCGGGTCCTCGTCCAGGCCCGGGCCGAGATCGTGGAGGGCCCGGTGGCGCCGGCCGCCAGCCCGCGCCTCGGGGAGCTCACCCGACGGCTGTCTCTCCGCTACCTGGGCCCGAACGGCCCCATCTACGCCGAGCGTACCTCCGGGCGGCCCCGGGTCTTGGTGCGCCTGGTGCCGGTCCAGTGGCGCACGTGGACGGGCGGCGAGTGGCATCCTCGGTACCGTTGACAAACCTTCGCGTGCCGGTGTACCGAGTGTGCGTTCGAGCGTCGCGTGCCGTTCTCGTGGACCAGAACTGGATCAAGATGTGCGACAAGGCCGGTCTGGCCCTCCGGATTGAAACGGTCATCAACGCGCCGGAGGAATTTCGCGTCCGCCGTCGGGTCCGCCGCTGCGGGCGTCGCAAAACCGAGTGCCTCAGGCTATCGCCTCATGAGCGCCGCACTGCGGCTGCTGGCACTTCACTTCCCCTCCTTCCATGCCGACGCCGCGACAGCCGCGTGAGTCATCGCGAACGTCATCGCCAAAAGCAAAGAACCAACGAGGGAAGACTCTATGGGTGGCGCCGAGCGCGCCCGGAGACGGGCACCCGGTCAGCGGCCCTTCCAGTTCGGCTTGCGCTTCTCGGCGAACGCGCGC
>MGBT01000087.1:6032-6870 GCA_001788395.1 Candidatus Rokubacteria bacterium GWA2_70_23 | reverse complement strand
GGTTGCTCGAGGGACGAGGCGACGGGGAGGACCTCCGTCTCGGCGAAGCGTCGGACCGCGGTGACGATCGGATGCGCGTGGTCGGGGAGTGGATGGCTCACGAGATACCTCGCCGGAGCGCCCGGGCGATCAGTGGCCCGAGCCTAGCAGAGACCGCGATACGATTGCAAGGCGATGGCCCTCGACGGCGTGATCCTGAGCGTGCAACGGGCGCTGGACGGGCTCGCCCGCTGGGCACGGCTGCGCCAGTCTGCAGACAGGCGTCCCCGCCGCTTTCTCATCGTCCAGATCGACGGGCTCTCCCGCCAGGTGCTCGAGCGCGCGATGGCAGCGCGGCGCATGCGAGGGCTCGCGCGGCTGGTGGCGGCGGGGCGGCTCAGGATGCGCCCGCTCTCCGTCGGGTTGCCCTCGTCCACGCCCGCCTTCCAGGCGGCGCTCATGTACGGCGTGCGCCCCGACATTCCGGGCTTTCACTGGTACGACAAGCGGGCGCGCCAGGACGTGTACTTCCCGCGTCCCGGCGTCGCGGATCTCGTGGAGGAGCGGCACGCGCGCGGCCGGCGGGGGATCATGCAGGGCGGGGCCTCCTATGGGTGCATGTTCACCGGCGGGGCGGAGGACAGCCTGTGGACCATGGCCAAGCTCCTGCACCCCACGCGGGCGGGGCTCGCCATCCTGCGCGTCCCGCTCTCCACCGTGCTCCTCGGCTGGGTGGTGCTCAAGTGCTGCGCGCTCACGGCCGTGGAGCTGACGCATGCGTGCTTGCGCCTCCTGGCGGACCCGGTGGGACGCGGGCCCCGCGCGCTCCGGTGGCTGCTCATCAAGGTTGGGCTCTCCA
>MGBT01000087.1:0-6023 GCA_001788395.1 Candidatus Rokubacteria bacterium GWA2_70_23 | reverse complement strand
ACCGCTCCATCGTCCAGCTCGCGCGCATCTGCCGGCGGGTTCCCGAGTGGGGGTACGACCTCTACGTGCTCTCGGACCATGGGCAGGCCGCCACGCGCCCGTTCGTCCGGGTGTCGGGCGGGATCTCGATCAGGGACGCCGTGCTCGGCGTCCTCGGAGAGCGCGCGGGCGGGCCGGTGCCGAACGGACCAGCGCGGGATCCCGCGCGCCTCAGGATCCAGATCGCGACCTATCGGCGGGCGCGCTCCCACGGGCTCGTCCAGCGTTTCCTCGCCTATCTCGAGCGCGACTTCGCGCGGTGGCTGCGCCCGCACGGTGGCCCGGAGCCCCTGGCCGGGGTGCATGTGGTGGCGGCCGGGCCCAACGCCTTCGTGTACTTCACCGACTCGCCGGAGCCGCTTCGCGCCGAGGAGATCGAGCGGCGGTTTCCGGGCGGGGCCGCGGCGCTGTCACGGCACCGGGGGATCGGCCTCGTGCTTGCCCGGTCAGCCGGCGGGCCTGTATGCTGGCATCGAGGCGAGCGGGTGCCCCTGGACGCGGCGTCGGGGGGAGGGCCGTTTGCGAATCGAGGAGATCGGGAGGGCGTGGTGAGCGCATTGCGGGAGCTGATGGACATGCCGAGCACGGGAGATCTGGTCCTCTACGGGATCGGCGCCCCGGTGGGGGACGTCTCCTTTCTCGACGAGCGTGGCGCTCATGCCGGGCCGTCCGAGGCGGAGCTGCACACCTTCATCTTCCACCCGCCGTCGGTGGCCCTGCCGGCCCTGCCGCTGACGCATCCGGTGCAGCTCTATCCGCACTTCGCCGCCTACGGCGACGGGGCGCGCTCGTGATGCCGCACTCCCGCGCGCCCTTCACCATTGCCAGCTACAACATCCACAAGGCGCGGGGGCTCGACCGGCGCGTGGACCTGATGCGGATCGCTGCCGTGCTCGAGGAGATCGGCGCGGACCTCGTCGGCGTGCAGGAGATCTACGCGTCTCAGGCCGAGACGCTGGCCCGCCGGCTGGCGCTCTCCTACCGCATGGGCGTCACCACCGAGAGGGCCGAGGGGCCTTACGGCAATGCCGTCCTCACGCGCTTCAGCATCCGGGGCGCCCACGTCTTCGACCTGACCCGCCACCGGCGCGAGCCGCGCGGGGGGTTGCGCGTGGACGTCTCGGTGGAGGGGCAGGTCCTGCACCTCTTCAACGTGCACTTCGGCCTGAGCCTCAGGGAGCGCGCCGAGCAGGTGGAGGACCTGGTGCGGACCCACATCCTGAGGGAAGGGGTGACGGGCTCGCGAGTGGTCGTCGGCGACCTCAACGAATGGTTCCCCGGGGCGGTGGGGCGGGCACTCCGGCAGGAGCTGCACGGACCCAGGAGCCGGCGCACCCATCCCTCCCCGCTGCCGCTCTTCGCGCTCGACCGCATCTACTGGGACCGTCATCTCCACGGCGAGCGCTTCCACGTGCACACGAGCCGTCTGGCCCGCGTCGCCTCGGATCATCTCCCCGTGGTCGCGCGCCTCCGGCTGGCCGCGGCGCGGCAGCGAGCGGCCTCCTGACACCCGGCCTCCTGGGGGCGACATGAGACGGCTCGTTCTGGCCTCGGTGCTCTGCCTGGCGGTGGGCCCGGCGGCCTCGGCGCAAGAAGCCGGCTGGAGCCTCATCAAGACCGGTGTCTTCCACGAGGACCTCTACCTCGCGGGTGATCACGTGGATCTCCGCGGCGAGGCGCGCGGCGATGCCTTCATCGCCGGCCGCACCGTGGCGGTGGACGGCCTCGTCCAGGGCGATCTCGTCGTCGGGGGTGGCACCATCCTCCTCCGCGGAGTGATGGGCGACGACGTGCGGGTGGCGGGCCAGATCGTCACCGTGGACGCCGTGATCCACGACATGCTCATCGTCGCGGGCGAGGTGGTGCGGGTGAGCACGGGGGCGCAGGTGGGCGGCCGAGCCTGGATCGCCGGCCGGCGCGTCGACATCGCGGGGCAGGTGGGCGGGGAGCTCCGGGCCGCCGGAGCCCGCATCCGCATCTCGGGGGTCATCCAGGGCGACGTGGTGCTCGCCGCCCGTGACATCGAGATCCTGCCCACGGCGCGGATCGAGGGGACGCTCACGTACTGGAGCGGGCAGGAGGCGCGGATCGATCCGGGGGCCCGCATCCGGGGAGCCGTGGTCCATCGGCAGCCGCAGTTCCTCGACCGCGCCGGCCGCGTGGCCACCGTGGTGGCCACCGTGACCCGCGTCGTGTTCGTCGTGAACCTGCTGGCGGCGGGCGTGATCCTGTTCCTGCTCTTCCCGGACTTCACGGTGTCGGCGGCGCGCATCGTCGGGCGCGAGCCCGGGAAGAGCCTGGGCGCGGGCACCGGTGTGCTGGTCGCCGCGGTCCTGGTGGTCGCGCTCCTGCTCACCAGCGTCGTGGGCTTGCCGCTGGGCCTCGCGGTGATCGCCTTCCTGGCTCTCGCCCTGCTGCTGGGCCTCCTCACGTTCGGCTTCTTCCTGGGCGATGCGGGAGCGCGTCTCTTTCGCCGCGGTCCCGATCTGTCGACCGGGTGGCGGATCCTGTCCCTGGGGGGCGCCGTGGTGGTTCTCTCGCTGATCCGCTTCATCCCGATCGTGGGCCCCGTGGCACTGCTGGTGGCGCTCGTCATGGGGCTCGGCGCGTGGGCGCTCCACGCCTGGCGGACGTACACGGCCGACGGCGAAGAGGAGGCGTGAAGGCGGCCCCGGCAGCTGCCCCGCTCAGGCTCCGTTCAGGGGAACATGGAGAAGTCCACCGCCTTCTCCGTGATGAACTCGAGGAGCGCGGGGGTGCCCTCCCGCGTCTGGCGGATCGCGCGCTGGATGGCGGGCACGATCTCGCCGGGCTCGGTGACGCGCTCGCCGTAGCCGCCGAAGGCGCGGGCCATGTCGGCGTAGTGCCCGCTGATGTCGGTGCTCCGGTACTTCTCGGTCGCCGTCTTCATCACCTTGAGCTCGATGGCCATGGAGAAGTTGTTCAGCAACACGGACAGGATGGGGATGCGCTCCCGCACGGCGGTCTCGAAGTCCATGCCGGTGAAGCCGATGGCGGCGTCGCCCCAGACGTTGATGCAGAGTGCCTCCGGCCGGGCGAGCTTGGCGCCCATGGCCAGGCCGAGGCCGTAGCCGAGCTGGGTCGTCTTGCCCCAGCCGATATAGCCGAGCGGCGCCGTGGCCTCCCAGAAGGGCGAGAGCTGATCGCGCGGGCTGCCAGCGTCGTGGGTGATGATGGTGTTGGCCACGTCCACCGCGTGGAGGAGATCCCAGATCACGCGGTAGGGGGACAGCGGCGTGGTGGTCGCGGTGAGGCGCGGCATCCACCGGTCGAGCCACTGGGCCTTGACCGTCTTGATCTCGCCCGCGACAGCGGCGCCGCGGCCGCGGGGCGCGCCGCCGATGCGCTCGCGCACTTCGCCCACGAGGGCCTCGAGCGTGAGCCCGGCATCGCCGATCAGCGCGTGGTCCACTCGGACGTCCTTGTTGAGATCGGCGGCGTCCAGCGTCGAGTGGATGATGACCTTGCCCGGCGGCATGGTCACGCCATAGTTCGTCGTGGAAAAGGAGCAGCCCACGCCGAAGATGACGTCCGCCTGCTGGAGGAAGCGGTACACGGGCTCGGGCAGCGAGCGGCCGCCTGAGCCGAGCGCCAGCGCGTGGTTCTCCGGGAACGCGCTCTTGCCCTCGAGGCTCGTCGTCACCGGCGCCTCGAGCAATTCGGCCAGCTCGCGGAGCGCCGCCCAGCCCTGCGCGTAGTGCACGCCCTGGCCCGCGTAGATGACGGGCCGCTGGGCTGCCACGAGCACCCGCGCCACCTCGGCGACATCGCGCGGATCGGGCGCGGTCCGCGTGCGGGGCGCCGGCCGGTAGTCGAGGGGCTCGGCCACGTCTTCACGGAGCACGTCGATGGGGAACTCGACGAGGACCGGGCGGGGCCGGCCGTTCTTCACCTGGGTGAAGGCGCGGCGCATGGCGTCCGGGATGGCGTCGGCCATCACGACCTGCTCGCACGACTTGGTGATGTGCTGGAAGTTGAGGAACGCGTTGAAGTTGGGGGGGATGTTGGTGAGCCGGCGCGGGTAGCCCCCCGGCAGCACCACGATCGGCACGGAGTCGCCGTAGGCCTGGGCCACGCCGCCGAACGAGTTCTCCACGCCCGGGCCGTGCTGCATGGCGAAGACGCCGATGCGCCGGCCCGAGGAGACGCGGCTCACGGCATCGGCCATGTGCAGTCCGGTGCGCTCCTGGCGGACGATGATGGTGCGGATGTCGGCCTCGGCGGCGGCCTCGATGATCGGATTGACCGGATAGCCGATCAGGAAGGTGACGCCCTCGCGCTTCAGGATCTCCGCAACGGCGGCGGCAGCTTTCACGCGTGTCCTCCTCGGTGGTGGGTGCGGGATGGGGATCGGGCTGTGGAGGTCGCTCCCGAGCCTAGCACAGCAATTCCGTAAGCCCGCTCCAGTAGACCGAGCGCCGCTCAGGCGCCGGCGAGCTCGGCGGCCGCGAGCAGGAGGGTGTTGGCCCCGTGCTCCACGTCGTCCATCGGCGTGAGCTCCTCCTCGCAGTGGCTGCGGCCGGCGCGCGAGGGCACGAAGATCATCCCGGTGGGGGCGATGGCCGCCATGTACTGGGCGTCGTGGCCCGCGCCGGACAGGATGCGGCGGTGGCCGCAGCCGAGCGACTTCGCGGCGCGCTCCACCGTGTTCACCACCTCCGCGTCGAACGCGGTCCGCGGCACCCGCCAGTAGTGCTCGAGCTCGTAGGTGACCCCCTCGCGCCGCGCCTCGGCTTTCACGAGGCGGTCCACCATGCCGACGGCGCGGCTCAGGTTGTGCTCGTCGGGATCGCGCAGATCGATCGACATCGTCACGCGTCCTGGGATGGCGTTGGGAATGTTCGGCGTGACGTCGAGCCGCCCCACCGTGGCCACCATGTTGCCCCGGATCTGTCGCGGGATCTCGCGCACGCCGCTGACGACCTCCGCCGCGGCCACCAGGGCGTCGTGCCGCATGCGCATGGGGGTCGGGCCGGCGTGGTCCTGCACGCCGTGGAGCGTGAGCCGGGACCAGGAAATGGCGACGATGCCCTCCACGACTCCCACGGGCACCTGCTCCTCCTCGAGGATGGGCCCCTGCTCGATGTGCAGCTCCAGATAGGCGCGCATGGGGCGGGGGATGCAGGGCTCGGGCCCGATGTAGCCGATCCGCTCCAGCTCCTCGCCGAGCCGCTTGCCGTCGCGGTCCCGCGCGTTGTAGGCGTCCTCCAGCGGGATCTTGCCGGCCATGACCCCGGAGCCCACCATGGCGGGCTGGAAGCGGGCCCCTTCCTCGTTGGTGAAGATGATCATGCCGACCGGATGGCGCGTGCGCCGGCCCTCGTCGTCGAGCGAGCGGATCGCCTCGAGCGCGCAGAGAACGCCCAGCTGGCCGTCGTACTTGCCGCCGGTGGGGACGGAATCCGCATGCGAGCCCATGAAGACGGGAGGGAGCGCCTCCGTGCCCGGGCGGAGACCGAAGATGTTGCCCATCTGGTCCACGCTGACCTGGAGCCCCGCGCCGCGCATCCAGCCCACGAGGAGGTCGCGCCCGTGCCGGTCCTCATCGGACAGCGCCAGGCGAGTGAGGCCGCCCCTGGGAGTCTCGCCGATGCGGCCGAGGGCCTCCATGCTCTCTTCGAGTCGCTTCCGGTTGATCCGCATCGTGCCCTCCTGCGCGGCCGGCGTGAAGCGGTGTGAATCTTACCATGGCGCGGTCCCCCGCGCTCTCGCCCGCCCGCCCCCAACGGAATCGCAACCGTGGTTCCTCGGTTGCGTTCTGCCAGTCGCGGTCAGTCGGGCCGTCTGCTCGCGTGGTAGACTTTCCGGGTCATGGCCATCCACCGTCAGCTCACCCCCGAGGGCATCCGCTTCTGCCCCCTCTGCGGCGGCGCACTCAGCCGCGAGCTCGTGCCGCCTGAGGGGAAGTCGGAGATGGTCTGCACCCAGTGCGACTTCGTCTTCTACCTGAACCACAAGGTGGT
>MGBT01000086.1:3780-9704 GCA_001788395.1 Candidatus Rokubacteria bacterium GWA2_70_23 | reverse complement strand
TCGGCCTCCAGGAACTCGTCGTCATCTTCGTCCTCGCCCTGCTGGTGTTCGGGCCCAAGAACCTGCCCCAGCTCGGCCGGTCGCTGGGCCGCGCCATGCGCGAGTTCAGGCGAGCCAGCGAGGAGTTCCGCTCCACGATCGAGACCAACCTCGAGATCAATGCCCCCGATCCCGTGATCGCTCCGGTCCCCGAGCCCGTGGCCGCGGAGCCCGCCCCCACCGCTGTGACCACGGCCACCGAGGGGCGGCCCGACACGGGGCTCGATTCCCACACGCCAGGCGAAGTGGCCACCGCGACGGAGGAGCCTCCGGGGGAGCCCTACCTGGCCCAGCGCGGAGGGCGTCTCGTCCACGCCCGCGACTGCGGGTGGGCGAAGAAGGTGGCGGAGCCGGAGCGGCAGTACTTCAAGCGGCTGGCCGAGGCCAAGGAGGCGGGATTCCTCGTCTGCCCCTCTTGCGACCCCTGGGAGCCGGCCTGATTTTTTTTTCCTTTGAAAACTCAACGCGTGTTGACTATGATCCTGTTGAGCCGTTTCATCCCTGGGTTTCATCCCTGAATGGAGGAGAGATCCCACGGCATGAGAGAGATGACGGTCCGGCAGCAGGAGGTCCTGGGGTTCATCCGGAAGTTCACGGAGCACCAGGGCGCGCCGCCGACCGTGCGGGAGATCGGGGAGCACTTCGGCTTCACGGCGCGCGCGGCCTTCGATCACCTGAAGGCCCTCGAGCGCAAGGGCATGCTCCAGCGGCGGATCAGCGACCGGCGCGTGTCCCGCACACTCGTGCTGACTCAGCGCCCGCCCGCCCGCAAGTCCGCGGTCCGCGACATCCCGGTCATGGGGCGCATCGCCGCCGGCACGCCCCGCCACGCGGAGCAGGACGTGGAGGAGAGCATCCCCGTGGCCGCCGAGTGGCTGCAGGGGAAGGGGGAGGACCTCTTCGCCCTCCGGGTGCGGGGCGACAGCATGATCGATGCGCACATCATGGACGGCGACCTGGTTCTGGTGCGGCGGCAGGAGACGGCGCAGCCGGGAGACATCGTGGCCGCGCTCCTCGACAACGAGGCCACGGTCAAGCGCTTCGCCCGGGACGGCAACGCCGTCGTGCTCAAGCCCGAGCATCCGACCATGAAGCCCATCGTCGTCGAGCCGGGACGCGGGGACTTCCGGATCCTCGGCAAGGTGACGGGGCTGTTCAGAGGCGTCTAGCAACAGCAGTAGACCAGGAGGGCAGTCATGCTCGCTCACAAGAAGCGCAGTGCACAGCGCAAGCGCGCCCGCACCGGGCGCACTCACGTCGTCTCACGCCGCGGGCTCCGCTCCCCCCGTCGGCTGTACGGGGGAGCGCGTGGCGCAGGGCGCGTCCGCCTGTCTTTTTTTTCGGCCCGCGCCCCTCAACATATGAGGACATCTTCGCCGCTCGAGCCCTGGCTGGGCGGCGTCGCGATGCTGGCAGGGCTCGTGTCCTGGGGCGTGGTGCTGGGACTGCTCGGCAGCTAGCGGGCCGGGCGCTCCCAGGGCTTGAGTGCGACGAACAGCTCCAGGAGGTCGGGATCGATGGCGCCGGACTTGCGCTCGAAGCCGAGGATGTCGAGCGCCTTGGGCACGGGCACGGCCGACTTGTAGGGCCGGTCGCTTGCGGTCAGCGCGTCGAAGATGTCCGAGATGGTCATCATGCGGCTCTGGATCGGGATCTCCCCGTTCGTGATCCGATTGGGATAGCCCGTCCCGTTCATCTTCTCGTGGTGCGACCGGGCGATCTCCGGCACGAGCCTGAGCTCCCTGGTCCAGGGAATCTGGGAGAGGAACTGGAAGGTGTGCACCACGTGGGACTGGATCTGCTGGAACTCCTCCGGCGTCAGGCTGCCGCGGGCGATGGAGAGCATCCGGGCCTCGTGCGGCGTGATGACCGTCTGGCTCTCGCCCAGATGGTCCACGAAGCTCGTGAGAGCGAGATGCTTGATCCTGGAGGCGGTGTCCTCGGCCATCACGGTCGGTTCGTTGGCGGCCACCACGGCCATGAGGTGCTCGTCCAGCTCCTGCAGGATCAACCCCAGCTCGGCGTCGGCCGCGGCCACCTCCTCCAGCACGCGCTCCCGGCTCTCCCCCAGCAGGAGGTCGAGCTGGCGGCGGCTGTAGCGGAGCTGGATGCCGCGCCTGATGAGCTCCACCCGCTGCGTGATCACCTCGAGGTGCCCCGGGTAGAGCTTCTTGGCCTTCACCAGCACCTCTTCGCGGACGCCCACCTTGCCGAAGTCGTGGAGCAGCGAGGCGTAGCGGATCGTCTTCATCTCGTCGGGCGAGAAGCGGACCTCGCGGAAGGGGCCGGCGCCGGCGCGGTCCGCCGCCGTGGCCAGCGCCACCGTCAGGTCCGCCACCCGGAAGGAATGGCCTGACGTCGTCGGGTCGCGCGACTCGATGGCCGTCACGGCGGCGGCGACGAAGCCCTCGAAGAGGGTCCGGATATTGTCGAGCAGCCGGCTGTTCTGGAGCGCCACGGCGGCCTGGGAGGCGAGCGAGGCGGCCAGCCCGATGAACCGCGCCGGGTAGGGCACGGCCTCTCTCTGGATGGCCTCCACCGACGGAAACGGCCGGTGGCCGTCGCGCTTGCAGTTGATCAACTGGAGCACGCCGATGGTATCGGCCGTCGGCGTCCGCATGGGAACCACCAGCATGGACTTCGTCCGATAGCCCACCTGCTGGTCGAAGGTCCGGTTGATCTGGTAGGGCGCGCCGGGGGGCGGGAGGTAGGCGTCCTCCAGATGGAGGGGCTCCCCGCTCAGCGCCACGTGGCCGGCGACGCTCTCCTCGCTGATCGGCATGGTGAACTCGGTGAAGGGCACCTGCACGAAGTCGTTCTGCGCCAGCTTGAAGCGGAGCCGGCGCCGCCCCTCCTCGGGCTCCTCGACGAGGTAGATGGAGCCCGCGTCGCTGTGGGTGATCGCGCGCGCCTTGGTGAGGATGAGCGCGAGCAGCGCGTCCGTGTCGCGCTCCGCCGAGAGGCTCACGCCGATGGTGTTGATCTCCTCGAGCTCCCGCCTGGTCCGCTCGGCCTCGCGGGTCAGGCGGACGTGCTCGACGGCGTTCTCGAGCGTCTTGGCGAGGATGGGCGCCGTGACGGGCTTCGGGAGATACGCGTACCACGACGCGGGCCAGCGGCGGCCGTCGTCCATGGCCGAGACCAGGCCCACCACGGGTATGCCGGCGGCCCCCGGACCCATAGCCCCGGCGGCGTCGAGCGGGTCGTGATCGACGTCCAGCACGAGGACCTCGGGATCGTCGGTCCGGCGCCTGGGTGTTGCGACCTCGGAGAGCGGATGCCCCTCGAAGGGCGCGGGGAGAGCGGCCGCCAGACGCGCGACCGGCGAGCCATCCGGGTACCACACGATCCGGCGCGGCATGAAGCGAGAGTATGATCCGCCTCGGACCAAGTCAAGCGTGGGCGGGTTGCTTGACCGTGCTGCGGGCCGCCCGTACAATCCGGGGCCTATGACGACACGCGCTTCGACCGGCCTGACTCGACTGGACGACATGCTCGGGGGTGGACTTCTGCCCGGCACGCTCACCGTGGTCTACGGGGCCACGGGCATCGGCAAGACCCATCTCGGCCTCACCTTCGGCAGCCACGGCCGCGTCGCGGACGGCGCCCCGGGGCTCGTCTTCGACATGAACGCCCGTGGCGACTCCCAGCAGCACCACGCCTACGCCGCGCGCCTCTTCGGATGGGATCTCAGGCGGTGGACTCACACGGTCACGCCCATGACGGACCCGTATCCGCCGGCCGAGCAGATGCGGGCCTTCTACTGCGACGCGCTCCCGTGGGTGGGCAAGCTCCGGAACTACCAGGTGCCCACCATCGACGGCTTCGAGTTCGACTGGAACTGGAAGGCCGTGTACAACCACGCGCTCTACACCGTCCGCCCGTTCGTCTACTTCCACCTGGGCGCCGGCAGCCGCCGCGTCGTCGTGGACGGCATCGAGCCCATGGATGTCCCCGGGGACCATATCCAGCCGTACATCTTCGACGACCTCTACCGCAAGGGGATCCATCGCGACAGCGAGACGCTCGGCATGGAGATCTGCCTGCCCGTGTGGAAGCACCGCGAGTTCATCGACGCCCACCGCTACGACCACGCTGCCGTCACGACGCTCCTGCTGATCACCACCGAGGAGACCCGGCTCGAGCACCTGATCGGGCGCAAGGTGGCCACCGGCGACATCGGGGCCGTCGCCAACACGATCCTCGTCATGGGCAGCGAGCGGGTGGGCAGCCGCATCGGGCGTTTCCTGGCCGTGGTCAAGCACCGGGGCAGCGCCATGAGCGATGAGATCGCCGAGTATCGGGTCACGGAGCAGGGCATCGTCCTCTGAGGCGCGGGTGGTGGCGCAGGGCGCGGGCACGGCGCGGGCCCGGCGGCTCGCGCCGGCGGCGGAGGCGAGCGGCGCGGCGCTCGCGGAGGCACGCCGGGCCGCCTTCCGCCACAGCCCGTCGCGGCGTATCCGGTCGGAGCGCGCCGCGCTGGGCTTCGTCAACGCCGTGGGGATCTGCTCCACCTTCTACCGGTTTCCCGAGGGAGTCGCGTGCCTCTGGGAAGCCGTCGTCGGCCGGGAGCGGCCGCGCTGGCCGCGGCGCTCGCACCACGACGCCGGGATCGGGCTCACGTGGGAGCTCAAGGACACGCTGCCCGCGCGGCGCCAGGTCTATTACGGCAAGCTCCTCAAGAACCGCCCCGTGCTGGTGGCCCTCGACCTCTTCCCCGCCTTCGTCGCGCTCGTGCGAGGGCGCCAGCGCGCCCGCGACTACCGTATCGAGTACGAGGCCGGGCGGCTGTCGCTCACCGCCAAGCGTCTCATGGACAGCCTCATCCGCGAGTCGCCGCAGTACACGCGCGGGCTGCGCGCCGAGGGCGACATGCTCGACCCGGGGAAGACGCGCGAGTTCGAGCGGGCCATGGCGGAGCTCCAGCAGGGGCTGTGGATCGTGAAGACCGAGGAGCGATACGAGCCGAGCTTCTCCTACCGGTGGGACCTGCTCGAGCGCTGGCTGCCGGAGCCCGTGGCCGAGGGGCGGCGGCTCTCACGCGCTGCCGCCATCGACCGGCTCCTCGCCCGCTACCTGGGCGGGGCCCGCTACTCGACGCCTGCCCGGCTCTCGCGGCTGTTCGGGCTGCCGGCGGGCGAGGTCGCGGCTGCCGTGACGCGGCTGGCATCCCGCGGCGCGCTGCGCGCGGAGGTCGAGGTCGCCGGCTGGTCCGGACGCTTCGTCGTGAGCGCCCGATGACGCCGCCGCCGGGCTTCCGCTACATCCAGAAGATCTTCCGCGACAACGCCGCCCGTCTGCTCGGCCTGCCGTGACCACCGCCCCCGCCCGGGTGCTGCTCGAGGTCTACCCGGGCGAGGTCCGCCGGGCGCTCTCCGACCTCGCGGCGCTCCTGGGCACGGACACCCCCGCGTGGGTCGTGGGCGGGGCCGTCCGCGACGCGCTTCTCGGTCGCCCGGTGATGGAGCTCGACGTGGCGGTGCGCTCAGGAGCGCTCGCGCTCGGGCGGATGCTCGCCGCGCGCATGTCCGGCGCCTTCGTGGTGCTGGATGAGGCGCGCGGGATGGGCCGGGTTGTCGGCCCGGTGCAGGTGGATCTCGGGGACTTCCGCGCCGCGACGCTCCCGGAGGACCTCCGGGCCCGGGACTTCACCATCAACGCCCTCGCCGTCTCCGTGGCCGCGCTGGTGGCGGACGCCAGCGCGGCCGTCATTGACGCCACTGGCGGGCTCGGCGATCTGGCCGCCCGGCGCATCCGGCTCTGCGCGCCCTCGGCGCTCAGCGACGACCCCGTGCGCGTGCTGCGCGGGGTGCGCCTGGCGCTCGTCCCCGGCTGGCATCTCGCTGCCGGCGTGGAGATGGCGGCGCGCCAGGCCGCTCCGGCCC
>MGBT01000086.1:0-3567 GCA_001788395.1 Candidatus Rokubacteria bacterium GWA2_70_23 | reverse complement strand
AGCCCGAGACCCGGGCCTTCGAGGACGGCCAGGTTCGCTTCATCGGCCACGAACTCCTGGGCGCCGAGCGGGCGCTGGCCGTGTCGCGGCGCTGGCGGCTCTCGGGCCGCGCGGCCGCGCTCCTCGAGCGCCTCGTGCGCCAGCATCTGCGCCCCATGCATCTTGCTCATGCCGGCACCATCACGCGCCGCGCGCGCCACCGCTTCTTCCGCGACCTGGGTGACGACGCCCGCGACCTGCTGCTGCTGGCCCTGGCCGATGCCGCGGCGGTGCGGGGGGAGTCGCCGCTCGCCGTGTGGGAGGGCCCGGGCGGCGAGGTTGTCCGCGCGCTCATGTCGGGAGTGGCCGAGGAGCGGGCACTCGCCGCCCAGCCGCCGCTCCTTCGCGGCGAGGACGTCATGGAGGCTTTCCATCTGCCGCCGGGCCCCGAGGTGGGCCGGCTTCTGGCCCGGGCCCGGGAGGCCCAGGCCCTCGGCCTCGTCACGACGCGCGAGGAGGCGTTGGCCCTCCTCCACCGCCGCGCCGACCCTGGTCTTGACTCTCCCGGCGAATCTCCCTAGAGTAGGCGCCACTCTGCCGTACCCCCCGACCCACAAGGAGGCGCTCATGCCCCGGATACTCGGCATCCTGCTCATCGTGTTGATGGCGGCCTGGCCGCTCGCTGGCTGGGCCGCACCCAAGGGCACCGTGGTGATCGCCCAGGGGGTGGATCCCACGACGCTCGACCCCATGAACCACCAGGAAACCCCCGCCAGCAACCTGGCGGCGAACCTGTTCGACACGCTGCTCGAGCGGGATCAGGAGCTCAAGATCGTCCCGGCGCTGGCCGAGTCGTACAGGAACGTGGCCCCCACGGTCTGGGAGTTCAAGCTGCGGAAGGGGGTCAAGTTCCACAACGGCGAGCCCTTCGACGCGGAGTCGGTCAAGTTCAGCCTGGAGCGGCTCGTGGACCCCAAGCTCAAGCTCCGGGGCGCCTCGCCCTTCTCGCCCATCGAGCGCGTCGAGGTCGTGGACCCCTACACGGCGCGCGTTCACACGAAGGCGCCGTGGCCGATCCTCGACACGCTGATGGCCACGGGCCAGCCGACGATGCTCCCTCCCAAGTACTACCAGGAGAAGGAGCTGGCCCACGTGGCGAAGAACCCCGTGGGCTCGGGCCCCTTCAAGTTCGTCCGATGGGTGAAGGACGACCGGATCGAGCTGGAGGCCAACGAGCAGTACTGGCGCGGGGCCCCGAAGGTGAAGCACGTCGTGTTCCGACCCATCCCCGACGACGCGGTGCGGGTGGCGGCGCTGCAGAACGGGGAGATCGACGTGGCCGTGAACATCCCGCCGCATCTGGCCAGCGTCATCGCCAACCACCCGAAGCTCTTCCTCTCCACGGCGCCCAGCGTCCGGACCATCCAGCTCATGTATTACACGCATCAGTTCGACGCCCAGCACAAGCTGGTCGGCCCGTACCCGGGGCCGGTGGCCGACAAGCGGGTGCGTCAGGCCATGAACTACGCCGTGGACATCGACGAGATCATCAAGAACGTGCTCGACGGCAAGGGCGTGCGGATCGCCGCCATGCTCACGAGCAAGCACTTCGGCTTCGACCCCGCGCTCAAGCCCATCAAGCAGGACCTGGCGAAGACGAAGCAGCTCCTCACGGAGGCGGGTTTCCCCAACGGGGTCGACATGATCCTCAACGGCCCCCAGGGCCGCTACGTGCGCGACAAGGAAGTCGCCGAGGCTGTGGCGGGGCAGCTCACCAAGGCCGGCATTCGCACCACCCTCAGGGTCCACGAGTGGGGCACCTACCTCAACACCATGGCCTATGTGCACAAGGCGGGGCCGGTGTGGCTCATCGGCTGGGGCACCCCGGCGTACGATGCCGAGACCGTCTACGGTCCACTCTTCCGCTCCGGCAAGATCCTCGGCAACTACTACAACGCCGACTTCGACGGCATGGTCGACGACGCGCAGAAGATCATGGATTCCAAGAAGCGGCTGGAGCTCTACCACAAGATCAACCGGCTCTGGGTCGAGGACGCCGCCGCCATGCCGCTGTACCAGCAGCTGGATCTCTACGGCGCTACCAAGCGCGTGGCGTGGAAGGCCCGGGGCGACGAGCGGATCAAGGGCTACGACATGGCCGTCAAGGACGCCAAGTAGCGACAGCATACTGGGGGAGTGCGGGGGCCATTTCTGGGCCCCCGCAATGGTGGAGAGTCGGGCCCGTGGCCTCGTGCTAAGATGATCACGGGCGAGCGGCCGTAATTCAGTGGCAGAATGCCAGCTTCCCAAGCTGGACGTCGCCGGTTCGAATCCGGTCGGCCGCTCCAAACATCCCGGGGGTTACGGGCACGGACCCGTAGCCCCCTTCGATTGTCTGATAGTGTTCTGACATCGCCTTCTCCTGTCGCACGGCATGACGTCGCGGCTCCGGTGTATCGCGTCGGCCCGCCCCGCGCCAGGGCGGCGATTTCCCTGGGAGCGACAATGCGGTACTCTCCGGTCACCCGAAGGAGGGCCCCATGATCTACGAGATCCGGACGTACCAGCTGAAGCCCGGCAGCCTCGCCGAGGTCGAGAAGCGCTTCGGCGCCGGCTACGAGTCCCGCAAGAAGTACTCACCTCTCGCCGCGTTCTGGCACACGGAGATCGGCCCGCTCAACGAGATCGTCCACGTGTGGCCGTACGCGGACATGGCCGAGCGCACCCGCGTGCGCGCCGAGGCGGCCAAGGATCCCAACTGGCCGCCGAAGACCGCGGAGTTCATCGTCCACATGCAGTCGGAGGTCGTGGTGCCGTTCCCGTTCGTGCCGGCGCTCCAGCCCGGCACGATGGGCCCGATCTTCGAGATGCGCTACTACACCATCAAGGCCGGGACGCTGCCGGACCTCATCAAGCGCTGGGAGGGGGCGGTGCCCGCGCGGATCAAGCTCTCGCCGCTGGCCCTGGCCGGCCACGTGGAGTTCGGCGAGGCCAACCGCTACATCCACGTGTGGGCCTACGAGAGCCTCGACCAGCGCGCGGCCATTCGGAACAAGGCCCGGGAGATGGGGGTGTGGCCGCCGCCCGGCGGCGGGGACAGTCTCTTGACCCAGGCGAACAAGATCCTGCTGCCCTCCTCGTTCTCGCCGCTCCAGTAGAGCCCGTGGGCGGCGCCGGCCCGCGACGGCCGGCGCCGCCAGTCGAGCGCGGTCAGCCGACTGCCCCTCTCACCCCGCGCCTCGCGAGTTGCCTCGTACCCGTGACCGGCCAGCAGCCGCGGGGCTCCGGGAATGTGCCAGGCCGGCAAGGCGGCGTGTCAGTCTGGCATTCCCCCGGGGCTCCTGCCGTCCTCTACCGAAATAACTAATTGATTTCGTGGAGCCTTGCCTGACACGGGCGATGGCATCGCCCGTGCACCTGTCCTCCCGCATGCCACAACGTCCGGCGTGCAGGCGCTGTCAAGCAGCGCCACTGTGCCGCGGCGGCAGGTCACCTGGAAGCCACTCCATCCGCCAGTCGACGGGACGGGGCGGGTCGGAGCAACGGGAGGAGCCGCGATGAGCAGGAGATCTCTGGTGTCGGTGGTGG
>MGBT01000085.1 GCA_001788395.1 Candidatus Rokubacteria bacterium GWA2_70_23 | reverse complement strand
CTTGAAGAGCGGCGGCTGGGCGATGAAGAGGTGGCCGGCCTCGATCACCGGCATCATGTGGCGGAAGAAGAACGTGAGGAGCAGGGTGCGGATGTGGGCGCCGTCCACGTCCGCGTCCGTCATCAGGATGACCTTGTGGTACCGGAGCTTCGCGACAGCGAACTCCTCCGGGCCGATCCCGGTCCCGAGCGCCGAGATCAGGAGCCGGATCTCCTGGTGCGAGAGCACCTTGTCGTAGCGGGCTTTCTCGGCGTTGATGATCTTGCCGCGCAGGGGCAGCACGGCCTGCGTCTTCCGATCCCGGCCCTGCTTGGCCGAGCCGCCCGCGGAGTCGCCCTCGACCAGGAAGATCTCGCGGAACTGGGGCTCACGCTCCGAGCAGTCCGCCAGCTTCGCCGACAGCCCCTCGTCGTCGCGCCCCCCGCGGCGCGTGAGCTCGCGGGCCTTCCGGGCGGCCTCCCGCGCCTGCGCGGCCCGCACGCACTTGTCGGCGATCTTCCGCGCGGTGGTCGGATCTTCCTCGAAGGCTTCCGCCAGCCGGTCGTTGACGATCTGCTGCACAAGCCCCTTGACCTCGGAGTTGCCGAGCTTGGCCTTGGTCTGGCCCTCGAACTGCGGATCCGGGATCCGCACCGAGACCACGGCCGTCAGCCCCTCCCGCACGTCGTCGCCCGACACCGCGCCCTTGAAGCCCTTGAGATAGCCGTTGGCCTGGGCGTAGCTCGACAGCGTCCCGGTGAGCGCCGCCCGGAACCCGGTCAGGTGCGTCCCGCCCTCGCGCGTGTTGATGTTGTTGGCGAAGGAGAACACGTTCTCCTGGTATCCGTCGTTGTACTGGAGCGCCACCTCCACCTCGATGCCGTCCTTCTTCCCCTCGAAGAAGAGCACCTTCGGGTGAATGGGGGTCTTGTTGTGGTTGATGTGCTTGACGAACTCGATGATCCCGCCGTTGTACTGGAAGACGTGCTTGCGCTCGTCGCGCTCGTCCTCGATGGTGATCTTGAGCCCCTTGTTCAGGAACGCGAGCTCGCGCAGCCGATTCGACAGGGTGTCGAAGGAGAAGGCCGTCTCCTCGAAGATCTTGGTGTCCGGCTTGAAGCGGATGATGGTCCCGTGCTTCTGCGTCTTCTCCCCCGGCGTGAGATCGCCCTGCGGGATCCCGTACTCGTATCGCTGCGTCCACGCGCGCCCGGAGCGCCGCACCTCCAGCTCGAGCCACTCGCTGAGCGCGTTCACCACCGAGACGCCGACGCCGTGGAGGCCGCCGGAGACCTTGTACGCCGAGTGCTCGAACTTCCCGCCCGCGTGCAGGACGGTGAGCACGACCTCCGCGGCGGACTTGCCGCTCTCCTTGTGCAGGTCTACGGGGATACCGCGCCCGTTGTCGCCCACGGAGCAGGAGTTGTCGGAGTGCAGGATGACCTTGATGCTGTCGCAGTAGCCGCCCAGCGCCTCGTCCACCGAGTTGTCCACGACCTCGTAGGCGATCTGGTGGAGCCCGTACGCGCTCGTGTCGCCGATGTACATGGCGGGCCGCTTGCGAACGGCCTCGAGCCCTTCCAGGACCTTGATGTCGCTCGCGGTATAGGTCTCGCCGGTCATGCGGCTCCCTGCACCGGCTGCAGGCTCACGTCCTCGACGTGCCCTCCTCTCACCTCCCACCAGGCGGCCTGCCGCACCGGCAGCGCCCCCTCGGCGCTGGTCAGGAAGACCTGCCCCGCGGCCTCCACATGCCTCAGGACGTTCCGCTGCACCTCCGCATCGAGCTCCGAGAGCGCATCGTCCAGGAGGAGCACCGGGGGGCTTCCCACGGCGCGCTCCACGGGCCCTGCCTCGGCCAGCCTCAGCACGAGCGCCATCAGCCGTTGCTGCCCGCGGGAGCCGAAACTCCGCATGTCGCGTCCGCCCATCTCGATGGCCACATCATCGCGATGCGGCCCGACGAGCGTCTGCCCCCGACGCACCTCGTCCCGGCGCCGCGCCCGGATTGCTTCCACGAAGCGCTCCTCGGTCACCCCCTCCTCGAGCGCTCCCTGGTACGCGAGCCGAACCGCCCCGCCCCCGGCCAGCACGGGATAGAGCCGCGAGACCTCGTCGGCCAACTCGGCCAGCGCCCGCCGTCGGCGATGGAGCAGCTCGATCCCCTCGCGCGCCAGCTGATGATCCCAGGGCTCGATCAGGGCTTCCCCGGGGCCGCCCTCGATCCCTGCCTGCAGGAGAGAATTGCGCCGCGCGAGAATCTGCCGATATCGCCCGAGCCCGGGAAGATGGGCCGGGAAGATCTTCCCGGCGAACCCGTCGAGGAAATTGCGCCGCCCCTGCGGGCCGCCACCGACCACAGCCACGTCCTGCCAGCCGAACGGGATCGCCCGCGCCCACGGGCACCCCTCGCCCATGACCGCCCACGCACCGTCCTGGCGCCGAGCGACGCTCCGCCGGATCGGCCGTGTGATGTCCCCGCGGCACACCTGCCCTCTCAGGGTCGCGCCCTCGGCGTCCCACCGGAGCAGATCCACGGGCTTCGCCGCCCGGAACGAGCGGCCGACGAGAAGAAGAGAGAGCGCCTCGAGGAGGTTGGTCTTGCCCTGGGCGTTTGGCCCAGTCACGACGTTGAGCGTTGAGGCCGGCGAGTACGAGAGGGTGCGGAAATTACGGAAATCAGAGAGGTCAATCCATTGGATATGCACCCGCTCCCCGCCCCTCCATCGATGCTAAATTCTCATCGGCATGATAACACAGAGCGCTCCTTCCTCCTCGAAGCTTTTGATCACGCAGGAGCTCACTGAGTCCTTCAGCTCGATCACGACCTGCTCGGCCTCCTGGGCTCCGATCGCGTCCAGGACATAGCGCGAGTTGAAGCCGATCGTGACCTCCTCGCCGGCGTACTCGACCTCGAGGCTCTCCTCGGCCTCGCCGAAATCCGGATGGTACGCGGAGAGCGTCAGGGCCCCAGGCGTCAGCGTGAACTTCACCGGCTTCGTCCGCTCCTCGGCCAGCACCGACACGCGCCGGAGCGCGGCCGTCAGCGCTCCTCGCGACAGCGTGATCCGCTTCGGATGCTCCTTCGGCACCACCTGCTCGTAGTTGGGGAATGTGCCCTCGATGAGTCGGGCCATCAGGAGGAAATTCGGCATCTGGAGGACGAACTGGTTGTCAGTGATGGCGACCTGGACCTCCTCGCCGGAGCCGACAATCCTGGCGATCTCCTGAACCGCTTTCCTCGGCACGATTCCGGACACCGGTGTCGGGTCATCCACGAGGGGTCTCACGGCGAGGGCAAGCCGATGCCCGTCCGTCGCCACGAGCCGCAGATCCTTCCCCTGGACGGAGAAGAGGATCCCGTTGAGGGCGTACCGGCTCTCGTCGTGCGAGATGGCGAAGCTGGTCTGGGTCAGCATGTCCCTTAGGACTTTCCCGTCCAGGCTGATCCATGTCGCGGACTCCACCGCGCCGACGGCCGGAAAGTCCTCGGGCGAGAGGCCCACGAGCTTGTAGGACACCCCTCCGCACCGGAGCGCCACCCACGCGTTCTCCTGGACTCTGATCACGAGCGGGGCTGCGGGGAGCTCCTTGACGATCTCCAGCAGCTTCCGGGCGGAGAGCGTGATCCCGCCGCCGCGGACGACCTTCGCTGGCACGGACACCCGGGCCCCGACCTCGAGGTCCGTGGCCGTCAGCCGCACCGTCTCGCCGTCTGCCTGCACGAGCACGTTGGCCAGGATGGGAATCGTCTGCCGGGGCTCGACGATGTTATGAACCATCTGAAGGCCCCGGAGGAAGGCATCACGATCCACATGGACTTCCATAGAAGTCTCCCTTGTTTCAACCAGAAGAGAAAGAAATGATCGTCGTCGGAGTCGTCGTCGGGGGTGTGGATGCTGTGGATCGGCGACAAGCCCCTGAAATGGGAGGCGCAGCGGAGGAGGGGCCACGGTGCACGGAGGCGTGGACAGGCCGGGGAGAGATGGGGATCACAGCGTGATGCCCTGGGTGAGCGTGTCGATGGTCTTCCTGAATTTGGGATCCTCTTGCAGGAGGCGCTGGATCTTCTCGACCGCGTGGAGGACGGTGGTGTGGTCCTTGCCGCCGAAGGACCGGCCGATCTCGGCGAGCGAGGAATGCGTGAGCTGGCGGGCCAGGTACATGGCGATCTGGCGGGGGAAGGCGACGGCGCGCGTGCGGTTCTGGGCGCGAAGGTCGGAGAGCTTGATGCCGAAGAAGTCGGCGACCTTTCGCTGGATGTGATCCACCGAGATGACGCGTTCATCTTCGCCCCAGAGGTCGGCGAGGACCTCCTGGGCGAGGTCGATGGACATCTCGCGGCCGCTGAGGGCGCAGAACGCGATCATGCGGGTGAGCGAGCCCTCGATCTCGCGGATATTGGCCTTGATCCGGCCGGCGATGAGATAGGCGACGTCGTCGGGCAGGAGGACGCGCTCGACCTCGGCCTTCTTCTTGAGGATCGCCACGCGGGTCTCGAAGTCGGGGGGCTGGATGTCGGCGATGAGGCCCCACTCGAAGCGGGAGCGGAGGCGCTCCTCGATATCGGGAATCTCCTTGGGGGCGGCATCGCAGGAGAGGACGATCTGCTTGCGGGCCTCGTAGAGGTCGTTGAAGGTGTGGAAGAACTCCTCCTGCGTCCGCTCCTTGCCGGAGATGAACTGGACGTCATCCACGAGCAGGAGGTCGATGTTCCGGTACTTGGTCCGGAACTCCACGTTGCGGTCGTAGCGGATGGCGTTGATGAGCTCGTTGGTGAAGCGTTCGGACGAGAGGTAGAGCACCTTGAGATGCGGGAAGGCCTGGGAGACGCGGTGGCCGACGGCGTGCAGCAGGTGGGTCTTGCCGAGGCCCACGCCGCCGTACAGGAACAGCGGGTTGTAGGCCTTGGACGGCAGATCGGCCACGGCCTGGCAGGCCGCCTGCGCGAACTGGTTGGAGTTGCCCACCACGAAGGACTCGAACGTGTAGCGCGCGGACAGGCCCGAGAAGGCGGGCGCCGGGGTCTCGATCGGCGCGGCTTCGGCGCGGGAGTCGGCGCGCGCAGGCTCGCGGTCGACCTCGAAAGAAACCCGGGGGGTGCCGCCGAGGATCTCGCGCGCGGCGGCCTGGAAGGCATCGGCATGGCGCTGAGCCAGCCAGTCGCGCGCGAAGGTGCTGGGGGCGGCGACCCGGAGCTGGTCACCGTGCACGGAGGCGAGCCGGCAGGGGCGGACCCACGTCTCGATCGTGGTGGCGGGGATGCGGGGCTCGAGGGCGACGAGGAGCCGGGACCACAGGGCGTCAAGCACGGGAAACCTCAGCAGGCAAAGGCGCCTGACGACTTACACACAAGGTTATCCACAGGCGTGGATAACTCAAATGCCGTTGTCCGAAGAGGGGGTGTTCGACAGAAGCTCGGCCAGCCAGGTCACGGCGTCCCACCGGTTCGATCGTTAGAGAGCCCGCGCTCACTCGCCGCGCATGCCGTTCCGGGGCCGTCCGGCGCCCGGGCGAGACGTGACAGGACGAGACGAGGCAGCGCAAGGTACCACAGGGGGAAAAGGGGCCGCAAGGGGGTCATGAGGCTTGACTTGCCAGCGGCCGGCGAGTAGGTTATGGGGGTTGTACCAGTGAAAGGGAACCCCCATGAAGAGGACGTATCAGCCCAATCGTCGGCGCCGGAAAAAGACCCACGGGTTTCGCGCACGCATGAAGACCAAGGGGGGCCGGAAGGTCCTGAAGGCGCGACGCGCCAAGGGGCGGAAGCGCCTGACCGTGTAGCGGTGGGCAGATGACGGGAGCCCTCCGGCCCCAGGCCCTTCCCGCAAACCAGCGCCTCCGTCGAGCCAGCGAGTTCCAGGCGGTTTTCCAGCAGGGCAAGCGAGTCGAGAGGCCCGGGTTCATCGCGCTCTGGCACGAGATGGCCGGGGACCGAAAGGTGGGGTTCGCGGTGAGCCGCAAGGTGCGCGGCGCCGTGCGACGCAACCGCGTGAGACGCAGGCTGCGAGAGGCGTACCGCCTCCAGGGGCGCGGCCTCCGCGAGGGGATCTCGGTGATCTTCGTCGGGCGCGAGGGCTCCGAGGCCGCCCGGCTTGAGACCCTGACAACCCAGATGCGAGAGGTGCTCGTGACGATCGCCCAGCGGGCCGGCGCTGCGGGCGCCCCCGAGGCCGGCCGAGGTCAGAGCGAATGAGCCCCGGGGCCCGTCTGGCGGTGCTCGTGGTGCGAGGCTATCAGCTCCTGGTTCGCCCGCTGCTGCCGCCGGCCTGCCGCTTTTTGCCGAGCTGCTCGGAGTACGCGAAAGGCGCCCTGACGGAGCATGGGGTCGCGCGGGGCGCGTGGTTGGCGCTCCGGCGGTTGGGGCGGTGCCACCCATTCCATCCCGGCGGCTACGACCCACCCCCGCCCCGCGCCGGGGCCCCCGACAGGCAAGGAGCGTGATGGAAAAGCGAGCGATTCTGGCCGCCGTCCTCATGGCCGGCGTGCTGCTCTTGTATCAGACGTTCTTCGTCAGCCAGCAGGAGCCGCAGGCGCCGCAGAAGGCCCAGCAGGCGGCGGCGCCAGCCACGCCCGGGGCAGCCGCTGTTCCTGCCGCCTCGGCGGTCCCCGAACCGCCGAGCCCCGTTCCGCCGGTGGCGCCTGCCACAGCCGCTCCTGAGAAGACGGCGGTGGTAGAAACTCCGCTGTATCGGGCCGTCGTCAGCAGCTCGGGCGGAGCGCTGCAAGAGTGGCAGCTCGACTACCGGGGCCAGAAACCGATGATCGTAGCCGGACTGCTGGGGCCGCGAGGGCTTCTGATCGAGCGCCCAGGGGGACAGGCCACGCCCGTGCCCTTCCGGCTGTCCGCCGAGGCGCTCAGGCTCGGCGAGGGCGCTCCGCAAGGCGAGGTGATCCTGACGGGAGACGACGGATTTGGGCTCCGGATCACGCAAGCGCTGCGGTTCAGGGCCGACACCTATGTCATCGAGCAGGCGCTTCGCATCGAGAACCGGCACAGCGTGGCGCAGAGCGCGGACGTGGTGCTGCCGTGGGCTGGCCCCGCCGAATGGCCGAAAGAGCAACCGGAGAAGTTCCCGGGCCAGCACCCGACGCGCGCCGTGCGATTCGTCAGTGGAAACGTGCATCGGGACGAGGTGGCAAATATCAGCGGGTTCGGGGGCGACGGGACATGGGTAGGCCTGGAGAGCGAGCTGTATCTGTCAGCGCTTGTCGCCAGGAGCCCGGGCTTCAAGGTCACGACAGCCAAGAACGGGACCACGGTGTCCGTGAGTCTGCGGGCGACACTGCCCCGGCTCGAACCAGGTCAAGCCTGGGAGGGTCGTTACGCGACCTACGTGGGCCCGAAGGAGTACGACCGGCTCAAGGCGCTCGGCGTTGGGCTTGAAAAGTCTATATTTTTCGGTGGGTTCCCGGCACCACAGGCCTATGGCGGACTGCCCATGGAATGGATCGCGGTCCCCATCCTGTGGCTGATGAACTGGTTCTACAAGTATCTGGGAAACTACGGCCTCGCGATCATCTTGCTCACCGTCGTCTTCAAGGCACTCTTCTTCCCGCTTACCGTGAAGAGCATGCGGTCCATGAAGGCGATGCAGTCGATCCAGCCCCAGGTCAATGCCCTGCGGTCGAAGTACAAGAACGACGCGCCGCGGGTGCAGCGGGAGACCATGCAGCTGTACAAGCAACACAAGGTCAATCCGCTGGGCGGCTGCCTGCCGATGGTGGTACAGATCCCTGTCTTCTACGCCCTGTACGTCGCGCTGTCGGTGTCGGTCGAGATCCAGAACGCCCCGTTCATCTGCTTCGGACGCCTCTTCGGCATGGATCTCTGGATCTGCGATCTCGCGGCCCAGGATCCGACCTATGTGCTGCCGATTCTCATGGGCGTGTCCATGTTCATCCAGCAGAAGATGACGCCGGTCATGGGCGATCCGCGCCAGGCGAAGATGATGCTGATGATGCCGGTGGTCTTCACGTTCATGTTCCTGAGCCTGCCGTCTGGACTCGTGCTGTACTGGACTCTGTCGAACGTCTTGCAGATTCTCCAGCAGCACTACCTGAACCGCAGCGGAAAGGTCGAGAAGGCGCCCGCCCGGGTCCAGAAGAAGGCGTGAGGGGGGACGCGCGCGAGGGGTCCCGTTCACCGCGGAGACGGATCGCCGTGCCCCGAAAGGAACGCTCGCCGGTCGAGGAGCTCCTCTCCGCCATCCCCGCCCTCACCGGCTTTCCTGCCTCGATGGAGCATGGCCGGGTGTTCTCCCGGTACCTCGAGCTGATGCTCCTCTGGAACCGGACGCATGACTTGACGGGACTGAAAACGCCGGCCAAAATCGTCAAGGGCCTCTTCCAGGACGCCCTGCTGTTCTTCCCGCTCCTGCCCCGCCAGAGACCGCTCAGGGTTGCCGACATCGGAACCGGCGCTGGAATCCCCGGAGTTCCGCTCAGGATCGTCGATGCGGGACTGCGGTTGACCCTGGTCGAGGCGCGCCGCAAGCGGGTTTCCTTCCTCGCGACGGTCAAGCGCGAGCTCGGGCTCGTGGACATGGACATCATTCACGGTAGGGCCGAGGCCGTAGTGTCCGAACACCCAGACCTGAAGGGGCAATTCGATGCCGTGGTCTCCAGGGCGGCGGCGCCCCCACCTGAGCTGATCGGTACGGCGGCTCTGTACCTCAAGCCCGGAGGCCTGCTGGTGGCTTCTGGGCCGCCTCCCGGGGCCAAGACAATGACTGCGCCGGCTGGCATGAAGGCCGAGTGGCGCGAAGTCCCCTACCCCGCGCTGGGCCTCAAGCGCGTGTTCTTTGTGGCGACACGGCCGGGTTGATTTCTCCTGGCCGGCTGGGTTAGTGTTCCACGTGGAACGGTATTGGGATTGTTCCACGTGGAACATGAAGGGGGCGCAGTGACTCGAGTTATCGCCGTCGTCAACCAGAAGGGCGGGGTGGGCAAGACGACCACAGCCGTCAACCTGGCCGCAGGTCTTGCCCTGGCGGACAGGAAGACCCTGCTGATCGACCTCGATCCCCAGGGCAATGCCACCACTGGCCTCGGGGTGGACAAGTCAGGCCTCGAACGAACGGTTTACGATGTGCTGCTCGAGGGCCTGGCCATGGAGAAGGCTGTTCTTCCCACCGAGATGCCTTTCCTCTTCCTCGTTCCGTCGGAAATTGACCTGGTCGGCGCCGAGATCGAGCTGGTCACGGCCAGCGACAGGGAGAAACGCCTGAGAGTCGCAGTCGATAGCGTCAAGGCATCATTCGACCACGTGATCATCGACTGTCCTCCATCGCTGGGGCTCCTCACCCTCAATGCGCTGACGGCCTCGGACTCGGTGCTTATCCCGCTGCAATGCGAGTACTACGCGATGGAGGGGCTCGCCCACCTACTCCGCACCATCGATGTGATCCGGGAGCGACTCAACCCCGGACTTCGCGTCGAGGGAATCGTCTTCACGATGTTCGACGGGCGGACGAGCCTCGCGGCGGAGGTGAAGGCCGAGGTGCAGCGACATCTTGGTGGCCAGACGATGTCCACCGTGATCCCACGGAACGTGCGCCTCACCGAGGCCCCGAGCCATGGGCGGCCGGTGTTCCTTCACGACATGAGGTCCTCTGGCTCGGTCGCGTACCTTGAGCTGACGAAGGAGGTGCTGTCACATGGCTAGCAAGCACGGACTTGGCCGTGGTCTGGGGGCGCTCCTGTCCCCGTCTGAACCGGCGCCCCTTGCCGCAGCGGCGATGGTGGGAGGCGGCATCCAGGACATCCCTGTAGGGGATATAGTTCCCAACCCCCAGCAGCCAAGAAAAGACTTTGAAATCAATGCTTTGAGTGAGCTCGCGGCATCCTTGCGCCAGTCCGGTGTCATCCAGCCTGTCGTGGTCAGGCGAGCCGGGCAGGGATACCAGCTGATCGTCGGAGAGCGGCGCTGGCGGGCAGCCAAGCTCGCGGGGCTGGAGAAGATTCCCGCAGTGATACGCGAGGCGACGGATGCCGAGAGCCTGGAGCTCGCCCTGATCGAGAACCTGCTCCGCGAGGACCTGAACCCCATCGAGCAGGCCGAGGCCTATCAGAAGCTCCTGGCGCAGTTCGCTTGGACCCAGGAGGAGCTCGCCGAGCGCGTCGGCAAGGATCGGAGCAGCATCGCCAACTGCCTCAGGCTTCTCAAGCTCCCCGAGTCCATCCAGGCCGATCTTCGAGCCGGCCGGCTCACGATGGGGCATGCACGCGCGCTCCTGTCACTCGGGTCTGCAGCGGACCAGCTCAGGCTCAGGGAAGAGATCCTCGCGCATTCCTGGTCGGTGAGGGCCACCGAGGAGGATGTCCAGCGCAAGCGCAGTCAGCTGCCGCGCCGCCCCCTCCGGCGATCGCCCGAGCTGGGAGCCCTCGAGGACACGCTTCGCGAGGCGCTCGTCACGCGCGTGCGTCTGGTCGGCAACGAGCGCCGCGGACGCATCGAGATCGCCTACACGTCGCGAGAAGACCTGGATCGGCTCACCGAGATCCTGACGGCGCGGCGGGGCTGAGGCCGAGCGCAGAGAGCATGGCCGAGCGCATCGTCGTGGGCATGAGCGGAGGCGTCGACTCCTCCGTCGCCGCGGCCCTGCTCGTGGAGCAGGGGCATGAGGTGGTCGGGGTCACGCTCCGGGTCTGGCCGGGGCGCGAGCCCGAGGAGGGAGGCAAGCGGTTCGGGAGCTGCTGCGCTCCTGAGGCCGCGCACGATGCGCGAGAGGTGGCGCGCCGGCTCGGCATCCCGTACTACCTGCTGAACAGCGAGCGCGAGTTCGACGAGACCGTCGTCGAGCGCTTCGCGCTCGAGTACAGGGCGGGCCGGACGCCTGTGCCTTGCGTGGTCTGCAACCAGAAGGTCAAGTTCGGCTCGCTCCTGCACCGGGCGCGGGCCTGGGAGGCGGCGGCCGTCGCCACCGGCCACTACGCCCGGATCACCCGCGACGAGCGCACGGGGCGGATGCTCCTCTGGCGCGGGCGGGATGAGCGGAAGGATCAGTCGGATTTCCTGTGGCCGCTCACCCAGGCGCAGCTGGCGGCCGCGCGCTTCCCCGTCGGCGACATGACGAAGGACGCCGTCCGGGACAGGGCCCGGGCGCTTGGACTGGTCACCGCCGACACACCCGAGAGCCAGGAGATCTGCTTCATCCCCGACGACGACTACCGGGGGTTTCTCCGCCTCCGGAGCCCCGACGCGTTCCGTCCGGGCCCCATCGTGGACGGGCAGGGGACTGTCCTGGGCCGCCACCAGGGCCTGCCGAACTACACGGTGGGGCAGCGGCGGGGGCTGGGCCTCTCGGGAGGCCGGCCGCTGTACGTGACGGCGCTCGACGCGGACCGGAACACCGTCGTGGTGGGTCCGGCGGAAGAGACGGAAGCCGATCGGCTCTGGGCCGAGCAGGTCAATCTGATCTCGATCGAGCGCCTCGATGGACCCGTCCAGGTGACGGCCAGGATCCGCCACAACCATGTGCCCGCTGCCGCCACCGTCCTCCCCGGGCCCGCCGGCGACGATGGGCGGCAGCGAGTCGAGGTGCGCTTCGCCACCCCGCAGCGCGCGATCAGCCCGGGTCAGTCGGTGGTGTTCTACCAGGGCGATCTCGTCGTCGGAGGCGGCGTCATCGCGCGGACATCCCGGGGGGGGGTAGGCGCACCCAGAACCGTCGCGCACCGAGAGCCCCCAAGAGGGAACACGTGCCCAAAGTGAAGAAGACCTCGGCCTCCGCGAATGCGACCGCCGCCAACGTCGGCTACGAAGCCGAGCTCTGGCAGATGGCCGACGCCCTGCGCGGCAGCATGGACGCCGCCGAGTACAAGCACGTCGTCCTCGGCCTCATCTTCCTCAAGTACATCTCCGACTGGGGCGGCGAGCGCCTGCGCGACGACAAGCGCTGGCAGTACGGCGTGCCGCCCGCGGGTAACGCCAACTTCGCCTGGGTGCAGCACATGGTGCATCACCTGGCGCGCGCCGGCGTGGCCGGCTTCGTGCTCGCCAACGGTTCGATGTCGTCCAACCAGTCGAGCGAGGGCGAGATCCGCAAGAACCTGATCGAGGCGGACCTCGTGGACTGTATGGTGGCGCTGCCGGGCCAGCTCTTCTACTCGACGCAGATCCCCGCGTGCCTCTGGTTCCTCGCGCGCGACCGCAAGAACGGCAAGTTCCGCGACCGGCGCGGCCACGTGCTCTTCATCGACGCCCGCAAGCTCGGCCGCATGGCGGACCGCACGCATCGCGAGCTCACCGACGACGACATCGCCCGCATCGCCAACACCTACCACGCCTGGCGCGGCGAGAAGGACGCGGGCGAGTACGCCGACGTCGCCGGCTTCTGCAAGAGCGCGCCGCTGGAGGAGGTCCGCAAGCACGGCCACGTGCTCACGCCCGGCCGCTACGTCGGCGCCGAAGCGCAGGAGGACGACGGCGAGCCGTTCGCGGAGAAGATGAAGCGGCTCGCCACGACACTGCGCGAGCAGCAGGCCGAAGCCGCAAGGCTGGACGCCGGCATCGCCGCCAACCTGAAGGAGCTTGGGTATGGCGGGTAGGAAGAAGGAGACGAAGACGCCTGCGGTCCCGGCGCGCAGCGCGGCTGCCCGCGTCTCGCGCGGGCGCATCCGCCAGGAGGGCGCTTCCTTCCCGGTGCCGCCCCCCTTGAGCGAGATGCCCGCCGACTACGCGATGGTGCTCACCCGGCTGAAGCGGCGCATTGCCGCGGCGCAGATCCGCGCGGCACGGGCCGTGAGTCGCGAGCTCGTCGCTCTCTACTGGCATGTGGGCGCGACGATCGTGCAGCGTCAGACGAATGCGGGTTGGGGGGATGCCGTCGTCGAGCGCCTCGCGCATGACTTGCGCCTTGCGTTCCGTGACCTCGAGGGGTTCTCGCCGCGCAACATCTGGCGCATGCGCGCGTTCTTCCTCGCGTGGTCCGGGGCGCCGAAGAAACTGACACAGCCTGTGTCAGAAACCGGAGCGAGGCGGACCACGGGAAAACTGCCACAGGCCGTGTCAGAAATTCCCTGGGGGCACAACATCGTCCTCCTGCAGCAGCTCGAGCGTCCCCAGGACCGCCTCTGGTACGCCGAACAGACGTGCGCGCAGGGCTGGAGCCGCGCGGTTCTTCAGGCGCAGATCGCAAAGAAGGCCCACGCGCGGCAGGGGAAAGCCGTCACCAACTTCAGCCGCGCGCTCCCGCCGCCGCAGTCCGAGCTGGCCCGCCAGGCGCTCAAAGACCCCTACACCTTCGACTTCCTGACCATCGGCCGCGAGGCGCACGAGCGCGTGACCGAGCGCGACCTGCTCGCCCATGTGCGGGAGTTCCTGCTCGAGCTGGGCGCGGGCTTCGCCTTCATCGGCAATCAGGTGAAGCTCACCGTGGGCGACGCGGACTCCTTCATCGACCTGCTCTTCTACCACGTGCGCCTGCGCTGCTATGTCGTCGTGGAGCTGAAGGCGACTGCGTTCAAGCCGGAGCACGCCGGCAAGATGAACTTCTACCTCTCGGCGGTAGACGACCTGCTCAAGCACAAGGACGACCAGCCGAGCATCGGGCTCTTGCTCTGCCGTTCGCGCAACCGGGTGCAGGTGGAGTACGCGCTGCGCGACATCCGCAAGCCCATCGGCGTTGCCCAGTGGGAGACCAGAATCGTCGAAGCGCTGCCGGAAGACCTCAAGGGCAGCCTGCCGACGGTGGAGGAGATTGAGGCGGAGTTGAGCCGCGATGAGGATGGCCGATGAAGCGGATCACCCCGAAGCTCGCCGCCGCCATCGCCGCGAACCTCAGGGAGCTTGGGTATGGCGGCTAGGAAGAAGACCCCGAAGACGCCTGCGGTCCCGGCGCGCAGCGCGGCTGCCCGCGTCTCGCGCGGGCGCACTCACCCGGGCGGGGCCTCGTTCCCCGTGGCGCCGCCGCGTTCGGAGCTGCCGCGCGGCTATGCGAAGACGCTCGGGGAGATCAAGCAGCGCATCCAGCAGGAGCGGCTGCGCGTCGTCCTGGCCGCCAACTCGGCGATGGTCCTACTCTACTGGGACATCGGCCGGATGATCCTCGACCGTCAGGAGCGCGCCGGCTGGGGGGCCAAGGTCATTGATCGCCTCTCCTCAGACCTGCGTGAAGCCACCCCCGAGATGCAGGGGCTTTCGCCGCGAAAGCTGAAGTACATGCGCGCCTTCGCCGCCGCATGGCCCGAGCGCGAGATTGTGCAACGGGTCGTTGCACAATTGCCCTGGCGCCAGAACATCGCCCTGCTCGAACGCCTCGACGACGAGAAAACGCGACTGTGGTACGCCGAGCAGACGCTTCAGCAAGGCTGGTCACGCGACATCCTGGCCCTGCAGATCGACGGCCGCGCTCACGAACGCCGTGGCAAGGCCCTCACCAACTTCAAGGCCACGCTGCCGCCTGCGGATTCGGACATGGCCGCGCAGGTGTTCAAGGATCCGTACCTCTTCGATTTCCTCGGCACCGCCGACCCGCGCCGCGAGCGTGAGGTCGAGCAGGCTCTGGTCGATCACATCCAGCGCTTCCTGCTCGAGCTCGGCAGCGGCTTCGCCTTCGTCGGCCGCCAACTGCACCTCGAGTTTGCGAGCCGCGACTACTTTCTCGACCTGCTCTTCTACCACCTCAAGCTGCGTTGCTACGTGGTCATCGAGCTGAAAGCGGTCCCCTTCGATCCGGCATTCATCGGGCAGATCAACGTCTATCTCTCCGCGGTTGACGATCTTCTGCGCCATCCCGACGACAAGCCGACGATCGGCTTGCTGCTGTGCCGTTCGAAGGACAAGATCGTCGTCGAGTACGCGTTGCGTGACCTGAAGAAGCCGATCGGTGTTGCCGGGTGGGAGACGATGATCGTCGAGAAGCTCCCCGAGAACCTCAAGGGCAGCCTGCCGACGGTGGAGGAGCTCGAGGCGGAGCTCAGTCGCGAGGAGAATGAACGATGAATCGGCTCACCGCCACGCTGCGCGAGCAGGAGGCCGAGGCCGCGAAGCTCGCCGCCGCCACCTGCCTGCCGAAGCTTCGGCGCAGGCAGGTCGCCGCCAGCCTGAAGGAGCTTGGGTATGGCGGGTGAGTGCTGGAAACGGATGCCTCTGGGTAAGTTCGTTTCGCTCCAGCGAGGACACGATCTTCCGGATGAGCGGCGACAGCCTGGCCGAGTCCCGATCCTCGGCTCGTTCGGTATCACTGGCTGGCATGACACTGCGAAGGCTCCCGGCCCGGGTGTCACGGTAGGTCGAAGTGGCGCTTCCTTCGGCGTGGTTAGCTACTCGTCGATTGACTATTGGCCGCTCAACACAGCGCTGTACGTCACGGATTTCCACGGGAACGACGAGCGCTTCGCTTACTACTTCCTGAAGTGCTTCGACTTTCGAAGCTTTAACTCCGGAAGCGCGCAGCCCTCGCTGAACCGCAACTTCGTGCACCCGGTTCCCATTGATGTTCCTCCGTGCGCCGGGTTAAACCGGCGAGGTGTAGTGAATGAAAGAGTCACACGGTGAAGGGGGAGCGACCCACACCGGCCCCGAGTCAT
>MGBT01000084.1 GCA_001788395.1 Candidatus Rokubacteria bacterium GWA2_70_23 | reverse complement strand
GCCGGTGCTCTACTACCTGGCCGAGCGCGGCCGGGACCGGGCGCGCGGAGGCGCGCTGGCCCCCGCAGCCGCGTGAGGTCCATCACCCCAAGGAGGCGACCCATGCTGCACATCATCGAGTCGAAGAAGTCCATGGAGCAGCTCTCGAAGGACCTGGAGGCCGCCGTGGCCCGCCACAAGTTCGGCGTGCTGGGCGTGCACGACCTCCAGGAGACCATGGCGAAGAAGGGCGTGGAGTTCGCCCGCCCGTGCCGGATCTTCGAGGTCTGCAACCCGCACCAGGCCAAGAAGGTGCTCGAGGCCAACCTCGAGATCTCGACGGCACTGCCCTGCCGCATCTCGGCCTACGAGGAGGGGGGCGGGACCAGGCTCGCCACCATCAAGCCCACGGCCATGATCGCGCTCTACCCGAACCCCGAACTCCGAGGAGTCGCCGAGGAGGTGGAGCGGACGCTGGAAGCGATCATGGCCGAGGCCGCCGGGTAACCGACACCCTCGCCCCCGGGGAGCTGAACCCTCTCCCCTGGAGGGGGAGAGGGTAGGGTGAGGGGGGAGGTAGCGACGTGGGCCGCTGGACTGTCCTCGAGGAGATCGCGGTGGCGGACTGCGCCCTCGAGATCGAGGGCGACAGCCTCGACGACCTCTTCGAGACTGCTGCCCGCGCGCTCTGCGAGCTGATGGTGGACCCGGCCACCGTGGCGCCGACCGTCGAGCGCACCGTGAGCCTCGTCGCGGGGGCGGTGGACCTCCTCTTCTACGACTGGCTCTCGGAGCTGATCTTCCTCAAGGATCGCGACCGTGAGGTCTTCATCCGGACCCAGGTCCGCGTCACCACCGCCAGCCCCTGGCGGCTGGCGGCGCGGCTCGAAGGTGGGAGCATCGATCCGGAGCACACCGCGCTCAGAGCGGACCTGAAGGCCGTCACCTTGCACCGGTTCGCCGTGGAGGAGACGGGGATGGGCTGGCGTGCCCGGGTCGTCATCGACATCTGAGGACGAAGGGGGTGGATGAGATGAAGGTGATACCGGCCGGAGACTGCATCTGGGAGATCCCGCCCACGGAGAAACCCGGCATGCGGGTTCCCGCGCGGATCTACGCGTCCGAGGCCTTGCTTGCGCAGATGGACCAGGGCGTCTTCGAGCAAGTGACCAACGTGGCCTGTTTGCCGGGGATCGTGCGGGCGGCCCTCTGCATGCCCGATGGCCACTGGGGTTATGGCTTCCCCATCGGGGGCGTGGCGGCCTTCCGCGCCGACACCGGGGTGATCTCCCCGGGTGGCATCGGCTTCGACATCAACTGCGGCATGCGCGTGCTGCGGACCGGGCTCACGGAGGCCGAGGTGAGGCCCAGGCTCCGCGAGCTGATCGACGCGCTGTTCAGCGCCGTGCCGTCGGGGGTGGGCGCCAAGGGAATCTTGCGCCTGAGCGACACGGCCTTCCGCCGGGTCATGGTGGAGGGGGCCGGGTGGTGCGTGGCCGAGGGCTACGGCTGGCGCGAGGACCTGGAGCACATGGAGGGGCGCGGCTGTTTGCCGGGCGCCGACCCGGCCCATGTGAGCGAGCGCGCCGTCTCGCGTGGGCTGGAGCAGCTCGGCACGCTCGGCTCGGGGAATCACTACCTCGAGATCCAGGTGGTGCCGCCCGACGGCATCCACGATGAGCGGCTCGCCAGGGCGCTCGGCATCGAGGCGCCCGGGCAGGTGCTCGTCATGCTCCACTGCGGCTCGCGGGGATTCGGTCATCAGATCGCCACGGACTATCTCCGCCGCTTCGACGAGGTGATGCCTCGCCACGGCATCAAGGTGCCGGACCGTGAGCTGGCCTGCGCGCCCTTCCGGTCCCCCGAGGGCCAGGCCTACTTCGCCGCCATGACGGCTGCCGCCAACAGCGCCTTCGCCAATCGCCAGCTGATCACCCACCGCATCCGCGAGGTCTTCGGCAAGGTGTTCGGCCGCGACCCGCATGCCCTCGGGCTCTCGGTGATCTACGACGTCTGCCACAACACGGCCAAGGTCGAGCGGCATCGCGTCGACGGGGAATGGCTCGATCTGGTCGTGCACCGGAAGGGCGCCACGCGCGCGTTCGGCCCCGGCGCGCCCGACGTGCCCGAAGCCTACCGCGACATCGGCCAGCCGGTGATCATCGGCGGCTCCATGGAGACCGGGTCCGCGCTCCTGGTGGGCACGGCGCATGCCATGGAGGAGACCTGGGGCTCCACCGCGCATGGCGCCGGACGGACCATGTCGCGCGCTCAGGCGAAGAAGCGGATCCGGGGGGAGACGCTGCTCAAGGACATGGAGTCGCGGGGCATCCTGGTGCGCGCGGCGTCCAAATCGGGCGCGGCCGAGGAGGCGGGCTTCGCCTACAAGGACATCGACGCGGTGGTGGACGTCCTCCACCGGGTGGACATCTCCCGCAAGGTCGTCTCGCTCAAGCCCATCGCCAACGTGAAGGGGTAGTTCCCGCGCCCCGTGTCACGGGCGAGCGTCGTCTCGGGTCAGCGATCGCCGGCCAGCCCGTACTTGCGGAGCTTGTAGCGCAGAACGCGCTCGCTGATGCCGAGGAGCTCGGCGGCGCGCGTCTGGACGCCGCCGGCGCGGGACAGCGCGTCGCGCATCATCCGGCGCTCGAGGCCCTCCACGGCCGCCACAAGCCCGGCGGGAGCGTCGCTCTCCGCGGTCTGCTCGTCTAGCGTCAGCGGCAGGTCGCTCTTGCCGATGACCTCGTCGCGCGTCAGCACCACCGCGCGCTCGATCAGATTCTCCAGCTCCCGGACGTTCCCGGGGTAGTCGTAGCGGAGGAGGGCGTCGCGCGCCTCGCGGGTGAGACCGCGGATCGTCTTGCCGTTCTTCCCGGCGAAGCGCGTCAGGAAATGTTCGATGAGCGGCGACAGATCCTCGCGCCGCTCCCGGAGCGGCGGGAGGAGGAGCGTCACCACGTTGATGCGGTAGTAGAGGTCGTCGCGGAAGCGCCCCTCGCGCACGAGGGCTTCCAGGTTCCGATGAGTGGCGGCCAGCACGCGGACATCCACGGGGATGGTCCTGGTGCCGCCCACGCGCTCGAACTGCCGCTCCTGGAGCACGCGCAGCAGCTTCACCTGGAGGTGGAGCGGCAGGTCGCCGATCTCGTCGAGGAAGATGCTGCCGCCGTCGGCCAGCTCGAAGCGCCCCTTGCGGGAGGCCGCGGCGCCCGTGAAGGCGCCCTTCTCGTGGCCGAAGAGCTCCGATTCGAGCAGGCCCTCCGGCAGCGCCGCGCAGTTGACGGCCACCAGGGGACCTCCGGCCCGCGGGCTCGCGTGGTGGATGGCGCGGGCGATGAGCTCCTTGCCGGTGCCGCTCTCCCCGCGGATGAGGACGGTGGCGTCGCTGGGAGCCACCCGTCTCACCAGGGAGAGGACCTCCTGCATCCGGCCGCTGTCGCCGATGATCCCCTCGACGCGGTGCCGCTCCTCGAGCGCTGCGCGCAGCTCGCGGTTCTCTCCGAGGAGGCGCTGTCGCTCGCGCACCCGCTCGATGCGGTGGAGGAGCTCGTCCAGGTTGATCGGCTTGCTCAGATAGTCGGTGGCGCCGGCCTTGATGGCGCCCACCGCCGTCTCGATGGTCCCATAGGCCGTCATGACGATGACCGCCGCCTCGGGCGTCACCGCCCGGAGGCGCTGGAGGAGGTCGAGCCCGGAGAGATCGGGCATGCGCTGATCGGTGAGGACCAGATCGAAGGGCTCCTGCGTGAAGCGCGCGAGCGCCGCCTGTCCACCGGCGGCCTCGTCCACCTCGAAGCCGCGCTTGCGGAGGAAGCCCGAGACCAGCTCGCGCTGCGCGGGCTCGTCGTCCACCACGAGGATGCGGAAGGGCTCAGCCACGGACCGGTCCGTCGAGCGGGAGCCTGAGGATGAAGCGGCTTCCGCGGCCGGGATCGCTCTCGGCCTCGATGCGGCCGCCATGCGCCTCCACGATCCGCCGCGCGATGGCGAGCCCCAGGCCGAGCCCTCGCGCCCGGGTCGTCACGTAGGGCTCGAAGATGCGCGGCAGGATGTCGGCGGGGATGCCGGCCCCGGTGTCGCTGACGGTGACGGTGGCTGTGCCCCCTGAGGCCGCAGCGTGGAAGGTGAGCGTGCCGCCGTCGGGCATGGCCTGGATGGCGTTGAGCGCCACGTTGAGCAGGACCTGGGTGAGCCGCTCGCGATCCGCCTGGAGTGTCGGCACGCCATCCGGCACGCTCACGACCAGCCGAACGCTGGCGTGCGCTGCCTGACCCTCCACGAGCCCGGCCACGTTGCGAAGCAGATCGCCCGGATCGGTGGGCGCCACGGAGAGCGAGAGCGGACGGGCGAGGGAGAGGAACTCCTCGACGATCCCGTTGAGCCGCGTCACCTCGCCCTGCATGAGGCCGACGAGGCGAGGGTATTCCTGGTCCTCCGGTTGCCGGAACTCGGCGCCGAGCCGCTGGAGGCCCATGGAGATCGCGTTCAGCGGGTTCCTCACCTCATGCGCCACCGTCGCCGCCATGTCGCCGAGCGTCGCCAGCCGCTCCCGCCGGTCCATGGCTTCCTCGAGCGCCCGGACTTCCTTCAGATGGCGATGCTGTGTGTAGAAGATGAGCGCGAGACCCATCGTGCCGAGCGCCAGGACAGCCGCGCCGAGGAGGATTCCCGCGTTCCGGTCGCGCAGCCACGCGCGCTCCATGGGCTCCGTGGAGAGCAGGAGTCGCAGGAGCCCCGAGGGTGTTCCCGCCGCCACCACCGGGTGGAGCACCTCGAGGACTTGCGCCCCACGCTCGTTGCGGACGAGGCGCGTCGAGGTCCGGGCGCCGTCGAGCGCGGCGCGGATCGCCGCGTCCTCCTCGCGCCGGCCCACCCGCGCCGGGTCGGAGTGCGCCACCGCGGTGAGGGTCCGATCCAGGAGCGCCACCGACTCGATCCCGGAGCGGCGCGCCAGCTCCTGGAGCTGCGCGTCGACGCCGATCTCCTTCCTGAAGTTCAGCACGAAGTCGGCGTCGGCGTGGACGGCGATGATGCCGGAAAAGGCCCGGGCCCCGACGGCCACGCCGAAGAGGCTGCCCTCCCAGAACTTGCGATCCTGGATGGCGGGAGGGACGGAGCGGGCGTCCTCGTTCCCGGCACCCCAGCGGCGTCCCCACATGTACATGGGCATTGGCGGATGCTCCCCCGCGGGGCCTCCCGCGCCAGGCGGGTGAGGGATCATCCCGCGCATCATCGCGCCCATGTCCCCCGGCCGGCCCATGGGCGGGCGCAGGGTGGCCACGGGGTACGGGGCGCCCTGCGGGTCGAGCAGGTCCACGCGCCGGAGGCGGTTCATGGCCGCGATGCGTCCGAGGTCCGCCGCGTCAAAGCGCGGGGAGAAGAGGAGCTCATCGATGAGCCGCGCGTTATCGAGGAGCCGCTGGGCGATCATCTCCTCCATCAGGGCGTTGCCGCGGATCGCGGCGCGGCTCGAGGCCTCCAGCGCCTCGCCGAGCGCGAGGCCCTTCTCCTCCATCTGCGCGAGGAGCTCGCGCTGGGTGCGGCGGGCGGCCCAGGCGGTGTAGAGCGCCACGAGGACCAGAAGGAGCGCGAGGGAAGCCAGGAAGTAGCGGGGGAGCAAGGAGAGCTTCGTAAACATCACCCGGACTGAAGTCCGTGGCTTTTGAGGAGCCCACGACCTTGGACAGTCGGGAGTCCGCGCCTTGCAACGCGGAGTTGCCGTTTCACAGGCCCCTTGACTTCGGGGAAGCCTCCACGGCCAGCATCACCGCCGGTTCGACGGCTGAGGAGCACGAGGGCAGCGTTGAGATCCGCGTGGGCTTCGTGCCCGCAGGCCACGCAGTGGAACCTCTCTCCGTTTCGGCTCGCGGCGTCAACCACGCCACAGGCCGCACAGGTGTGGCTAGAGTAGTGGGCGGGGACTTCCACCAGGGTCCCGCCCGTGGCCCCCAGCTTGTAGCGGAGCATCGTACAGAACGACGACCATCCGGCGCCGTGGATCTGGCGGCCGAGGCTACCGCGCACCATCCCCTTGACGTTCAGGTTCTCGACGACCACCGTGCCGTGGCTCTTGGCGTAGCGATGCGAGAGAACGTGGAGGAGATGTTGACGCTGGCGGCGGATCGTCCGGTGGAGTGTTGCAACGCGGAGCTTCGCGCGCTCACGCCGGCGCGAGCCTTTTTGCCGGCGAGCGACCACGCGCTGCGCGTGCGCCAGCCGCTTGAGCGCCG
>MGBT01000083.1 GCA_001788395.1 Candidatus Rokubacteria bacterium GWA2_70_23 | reverse complement strand
GCGTCACGGACCTGGAGGCCCTGCGCAAGGCGGTCTCGGAGAAGACGGCCGCGGTGGTCGTCCAGTACCCGAACTTCTTCGGCTGCCTGGAGGACGTGCGGGCCGCGGCAGAGATCGCCCATGCCGCCGGCGCGCTTCTCGTGGTGGTGGCGGACCCCGTGAACCTGGGGCTCCTCACCCCACCGGGCGCCCTCGGCGCCGACATCGTGGTGGGCGAGGGGCAGGGGCTCGGCGTCTCGATGAGCTTCGGCGGCCCGAGCCTCGGGGTCTTCGCGGCGAAGCAGGATCTGGTCCGCCGCATGCCGGGGCGCCTCGTGGGCGCCACCGTGGACCGAGACGGGCAGCGGGGCTTCGTGCTCACGCTCCAGACGCGCGAGCAGCACATCCGCCGCGAGAAGGCCACGTCCAACATCTGCACCAACGTCGCCCTCTGCGCGCTGATGGCCACCATCTACGTCTCCATCCTGGGCAAGCAGGGCCTGCGCAAGGTCGGCGAGCTGTCCGCGGCCAAGGCGCACTACGCGGCCGGAGCCCTCGCCCAGGTCCCGGGCGTCCGCCTCCGCTTCGGCGCGCCCTTCTTCAAGGAGTTCACGCTGGAGCTGCCGAAATCCCCGGAGCGCGTGGTGAAGCGCCTCCAGAAGGAGCGCATCCTGGCCGGGGTGCCGCTCAAGGCTTTCGACCGGTCGTACAGGAGTTGCCTCCTCGTGGCGGTGACCGAGCAGCGCACGCGGGGGGAGATCGACGCCTATGCGGCGGCCCTCGCCGCCGCGACCGCGTGAGCGGGGAGGGAAGGAGCCCGATGACCGCCCGACCGAGCTATGACAAGCTGATCTTCGAGCTGTCCTCTCCGGGCCGCTTCGCGTACTCGTTGCCGGCGTCCGACGTGCCCGTGAGCGATGTCGCGACGCTCCTGCCGGCCGAGTTCGTCAGGCCCGCGGCCCCCGAGCTTCCAGAAGTCTCGGAGGTGGACGTGGTGCGCCACTACTCGCGGCTCAGCCAGCTGAATTACGGGGTGGACACCCACTTCTACCCGCTGGGCTCCTGCACCATGAAGTACAACCCGAAGGTCAACGAGGACATGGCCCGGCTGCCGGGTTTCGCGCGGCTGCATCCGCTCACTCCCGAGGCGGGGAGCCAGGGAGCGCTGGCCCTCATGCACGAGCTGGCCCGCGACCTCGGCGAGATCGCCGGCATGGACCACGTCTCGCTCCAGCCGGCCGCGGGCGCCCAGGGCGAGCTGGCCGGCGTGCTCATGATCCGCGCCTATCACCTCTCGCGCGGCGAGCGGCGCCACACGGTGCTGATCCCCGACTCCGCTCACGGGACCAACCCCGCCTCGGTGGCGCTGGCGGGCTTCTCCGTGGTCCAGCTCAGGTCGGACGACCATGGCGAGGTGGATCTCGCCGACCTCGATCGGCATCTGGACGAGGACGTGGCGGCCTTCATGATCACCCAGCCCAACACGCTGGGGCTCTTCGAGTCGAAGATCCACCAGATCACCGAGACGTGTCACGCCAGGGGCGTGCAGGTCTACATGGACGGCGCCAACTTCAACGCCATCCTCGGGCTCACGCGCCCGGGCGACCTCGGCTTCGACGTGTGCCACTTCAACCTGCACAAGACCTTCACCACGCCCCACGGCGGCGGCGGGCCCGGCTCCGGGCCCGTGGGCGTGAAGGCGCATCTCGCGCCCTTCCTGCCGGTGCCGGTGGTGGTCCAGGACGAGGACGGCGGGTTCGCTCTCGACTGGAATCGGCCGCAGTCCATCGGCAAGCTGCAGGCCTTCTGGGGCAACTTCGGCATGCTGGTGCGGGCGTACACGTATATCCGCACCATGGGGCCCGGCGGGCTGCGCGCCGTGGCCGAGAATGCGGTGCTCAACGCCAACTACGTCCTGAAGCGTCTCGATGGGGACTACGACCGCTCGGCGCCGGGCCCGTGCATGCACGAGTGCGTGCTCTCCGCGCGCCGCCAGAAGCGTCTCGGCGTCAGCGCCATGGACATCGCCAAGCGGCTCCTGGATCTCGGCTTCTACGCGCCGACGACGTACTTCCCGCTCATCATCGAGGAGGCGCTGATGATCGAGCCGACGGAGACCGAGTCCAAGGAAACCCTGGACGCGTTCTGCGACGCCATGATCCAGATCGCCCGCGAGGCCGAGACGAACCCTGCCCTCGCCCAGGAGGCGCCGGTGACGACGCCGGTGCGGCGGCTCGACCAGACGCTGGCCGCGCGCCAGCCGGTCCTCCGCTGGACGCCGCAGGTGAAGTGAGCGCCTGGCGCCTCGTCATCACGGAGCCGCTCGACGGGCCGGCGAACATGGCCCTCGACGAGGCGCTCCTGCTGAGCCGGCTCCGCGGGGCCGGGCCGCCCACGGTCCGCTTCTTCGGCTGGGCGCCCCCCACGATCTCCCTCGGCTACGCCCAGCCCCTCGATGATGGCCGCATCGATCTGGAGGCCGCTGCGCGCATGGGGCTCGGGCTCGTCAGGCGCCCCACGGGGGGCAGCGCCATCCTGCACGAGGGACCCGAGCGCGAGCTCACCTACAGCGTGGTGGCGGCGGCCGGCGATTTTCCCGGCGCCGAGACCTTGCTCGAGACGTATCGGTGGATCGGCGCCGCTCTGGCCGCGGGTCTGCGCGCCATTGGCGCTGCCGTGGACATGGTCTCCGTCCAGCCCTCGGACCCGGCCGCCATGCCCGCGTTCTGCTTCGCGCGCACCGGGTCCTACGAGCTCGAAGTCGGCGGCCGCAAGATCGTCGGCAGCGCGCAGCGGCGCCAGGGCGTGGGCTTCCTCCAGCACGGCTCGGTGATGCTGGCGGCCGAGCCGGAGCGCCTCACCCGCGTGTTCCGCGGCGAGCGGGATCCGCTCGGCGGCATGACGACGCTCGAGGCGGTGCTCGGGCGCCGGCCGCCCTTCGACGAGACCGCCGAGCGGCTCGCCGAAGGGTTCCGCCAGGTCCACGGCATCGAGCTCTCCCCGGGCGGGCTCTCTGCCGACGAGACCGCGCGGGCCGGCGCCCTCTCGCGCGAGAAGTACGCCACGGCGGAATGGACCCGTGACGGCCGCGCCCCGGGCCGCGCCTGGTCCACCGCCGGCGCGTCCCCTCACCCCACCCTCTCCCCGGCGGGGAGAGGGCAAGGGTGAGGGGCGGGCAAGGGTGAGGGGAGCTGGCCGACGCATGACGGATCCGGTGCGCGAGTTCCCTGACGCCCCGCGCATCGGCGTGGGCGCCGTCGTGCTGGACGGCGACCGCGTGCTCCTCGTCAAGCGCGGCCGGCCCCCCGGCGAGGGCAAGTGGAGCCTCCCCGGCGGGCTCGTTCACCTCGGCGAGCGGCTCGAGGACGCCGTCGTCCGCGAGGTGGAGGAGGAGTGCGGGCTCCGCGTGGCCCTCCTCGGCGTCTGCGGGGTCATCGACCGGGTGGTGCACGGCGAGACGCCCACGGCGGGGCCGAGCCCGGCGATCCGCTATCACTGGGTCATCATCGACTATGCGGCGGCCGTCGTGGGCGGGCGCCTGCAGGCCGCCAGCGATGCGGCAGACGCCCGCTGGGTGCCGGTGGCCGAGCTGGATTGCCACGACACGACGGCAGGGATCGCCGACATGGTGCACCGCGCGGTGAGGCTCAGAGACGCCACCATGCAGCCAGACGGAGGACGGGACCGATGAAGCTGTCCCTCGAGACGCGGGACCTTGCACGGGCGCGGGCCGACATGCTGGTGGTGGGCCGCCACGCCGGGGAGGCGCGGCTCTCGCCCGCGCTCCAGGCGCTGGATGGAGCGCTCGACGGACTCCTGTCGCGGGTGCTTGCCGCGGAGACGTTCGACGGGAAGGCAGGCCAGTCCTCTCACGTCTACACGAACGGCCGGCTCGCAGCGCCGCGCGTGCTCGTGGTGGGCCTCGGCCCGAAGAAGGAGGCGAGCGCCGAGGCGGTACGCCGCGCGGCCGCCCACGGCGCGCGCCGCGCGCGCGACCTTGGCGCCGTCTCCGCCGCCATGTTCCTGCCCGGCGAAGGCGTGCCGGCGCGCCAGCGCGCGCAGGCCGTGGCCGAAGGCGCGATCCTCGGGACGTACCGCTTCGACAAGTACCTCAAGGAGAAGGACGGCAAGGCGCTCGGGGCCGTCGCCGTGGTGGAGCCCGATCGTCGGCAGCAGGCGCTCGCCCGGGAAGGCGTGCGGCTCGGCGAGATCTGGGCGCAGGCGACGTGCGCCGCCCGTGATCTGGTCAACGAGCCCGCCAACGTGGTGACGCCGACCTACCTCGCGGGCCGTGCCGAGGAGATCGCCAGGGCCGGGCGCCTGAAGGTCCGCGTCCTGGAGCGCGACGACTGCGCGACCCTCGGCATGGGCGCCTTCGTGGGTGTCGCGCGAGGGAGCCAGGAGCCGCCCAAGTTCATCCACCTCACCTACGCTCCGCGCGGTCGCGCGCGCAAGCGCGTCGCGCTCATCGGCAAGGGGATCACCTTCGACTCGGGGGGGCTCGACCTCAAGACGGCCGATGGCATGCTCCGCATGAAGGACGACATGTCGGGAGCCGCCGCCGTGCTGGCCGTCTTCCAGGCGCTTCCCAGGCTGAGGCTTCCCCTGGAGGTCCACGGCCTCATCGCGGCCACCGAGAACATGCCCTCGGGCACGGCCCAGCGCCCCGGGGACATCGTGCGCGCCATGAACGGCCTCACCGTCGAGATCGGCAACACCGACGCCGAGGGACGCCTGACGCTCGCCGACGCCCTTGCCTACGCTGCGAAGGAGATCGAGCCCGACGAGATGATCGACATGGCGACCCTCACCGGCGCCGTCGTCATGGCCCTGGGCCTGGGCCTCTCCGGCGTCCTGGGGAGCCAGGACGCGATCACCGAGCGCGTCCTCGCCGCCGCGGATGCCGCCGGGGAGCGCATGTGGCGCCTGCCGCTCCACGAGGAGTACAAGGACGGCCTCAAGAGCGACGTGGCCGACCTCAACAACATCTCGAGCCAGCGGGGCGGCGGAGCCATCGTGGCCGCCCTGTTCATGCGCGAGTTCACGGGAGGCATCCCGTGGGTGCACCTCGACATCGCGGGCACCGCCTTCACGGAAAAGGAATTGCCGCTGGGGCCGAAGGGCGGGACCGGAGTCGCCGTGCGGACGCTGCTCACCTACCTGATGCGCCTCGCGGGAAAGCGCTGAGGGCGGCCATGCCGGGAGGGGTGGACCTCCACTCGCACACGACGGCGTCGGACGGGACCCTGACGCCGCGCGAGCTGGTGCGGGAGGCGGCCCGCCGCGGGTTGCGGGTGCTCGCCGTGACGGATCACGACTCCACCGAGGGGCTCGCCGAGGCGCTGGACGAGGCGGCCCAGTGCCCGCCGCTCGAGATCGTTCCCGGCATCGAGATCAACTGCGACGTGGACGGCGGTGAGATCCACATCCTCGGGTACTCCATGGACTACGAGATCCCGTGGTTCCAGGCCTTCTGCCGCGAGCAGCGCGAGGAGCGGCGGGCGAGGGTCCACCGCATGGCGGAGCGCCTGGCCGCGCTGGGGATGCCCATCGACCCGGCGGAGGTCTTCGCGCTGGTCCGCGAGGGCTCGGCCGGGCGGCCCCACGTGGCGCAGGTGATGGTGCGGCGCGGCTACGTCAAGAGCGTGCGCGAGGCCTTCGACCGCTACCTGGGCGCCGGCAAGCCGGGTCATGTCCCGCGCAAGAAGCTCTCCCCCGAGGACGCCGTGCGGCTCCTGCGCCGGGCCGGCGGGGTTCCCGTGCTGGCCCATCCCGGGCTCGCGGCCAGAGACGAGCTCGTTCCCGCCCTGGTAGAGGCCGGGCTCATGGGCATCGAGTGCTACTACAACGAGCACTCGGCGGCGCAGACCGGCGGTTACCTTCAGATGTGCCGCGACCGCGGCCTCGTCGCCACCGGAGGCTCGGACTTCCACGGCCCTACCGTGCGCGCGGCGCGGCTCGGGACCCCGCGCGTGCCGCTGGCGGCCTGGGAGGCGCTCAAGGCGAAAGCGGTCGAGGTCCGAGCCGCCCGGCCGTCGTCGCTGTCCTCCACCGCGCGGCCGCTTCCCGGCAACGCCGATTAGGCAGGCGCCTGGCTCCGTCGGATAATGAGTGAGCGAACAGCCCCGGGGCAGGGGGCTGCAGCGGGAGGAGGGTGCCGATGAGCGTGCGTGCAGCAGCAGTCGCGATGGCGTTCGCGCTGGTCTCCGCGGTCCCCGCGCTGGCGGCGGACGACTCGAAGGTGAGGGCGGCGACCCAGCAGGTCGAGAGCGGCGCCAGAAAGATCGGCAGGGGCGAGATCGGCGCGGGTGTCGAGGAGACGGCCAAGGGCATCGGCGCGACCGTGGTGGAGGGCGCCAAGTTCAGCGGCGAGAAGATCAAGGAGGCAGCCGGCGCCGCGGAGCCTCCAGCCAAGAGCGCCTGGGAGAAGACCAAGGAAGGCGCGGTCTCCTTTGGCCAGAGCGTGAAGAACTTCTTCACGCGGCTCTTCAGCAACTGACGCCCGGGTCCGCTGACCGCGCGTAGCCGGGGAACATCCTCCGGAAGAGGTCGGGTGGCGTGCGGTCGCGGAAGTAGCTCATCTGGCGGGACGAGTAGTCGGCGCCGCCACGGAAGACGATGGACGCCGTGGCGAGCAGATCCCCCGCCTCGGTGAGGAGCGCCGAGGCGGTGCGCCAGAAGGTCCGCTTGCGGTCGACGGGCTCGACCTGATCGAAGCGCCCCACGCCGATCAGCGGTGTGCCCGCCGGCAGCGCCCCGTCGAGCAGGGTGACGCTGATCCGGTTCGTCAGCCCGCCTTCCTTCATCACCAGGGCTCCGAGCCACCACGCGATCTCGTCGAGGAGGACGGGCGCGATGGCCGGATGGAGCGTGCCGGCCCCCGTGCTCCAGGGCTCGCGCGGCACAAGCCGCGCCCAGACGCCCTCGTCGTCGAAGGACAGCCCCACCTGGAGGCCCAGCGGGTTGCGCGCGCCGCAGGCGAGGCAGTCCTCCGACAGGGGCAGGGGCCATCCCGCCCCACCGCCGCGCCAGGGCGGCGCGGTCGCGTGGTCACCCCCGCGCAGCGGTGTGACCGAGGCGGAGGTGAGCGTCTGCCCGTTCTGAAGCACGGTGACGGTCACCACGCCGTCGTGAGCGCGTCCGTCGAGATCGAGCTCGGTCTCGACGGGCACGGACGACGTGAGGCGGCCCTCGAGGACGCGGGGCGCACCGGCGAGACCCGCGCGAGCGGCCGCGTCGTCGAGCGCAGCCAGCAGGCCGCCACCGTGGACGATCCCCGGCCAGCTCTGGAGCCGCTGCGGCGCGCGGAGGCGCCCGCGTCCGGGCCGCGCGAGGGTGACCGCGGAGGCGAAGACGCCGGCGATCGTGATCACGCGAGAGCCCGCATGCTATACTTCCTTCGTCTCATGTCGCACGCCATTCTACTGCGGCGCTCGGGCCTGCGGCCAGCCCGGTGAGCTCCGCGCTCCAGATCCTGATGCGCGGCCCGTACGCGCGCGCCATGCTCACCAACTTCCTCTTCTTCCTCGCCCTCAACGGCTTCCTGCTGCTGCCGCTGTACGTGAAGCGGCTGGGCGGCAGCGAGGCGGACGTCGGTCTCGTCCAGAGCATGTTCAGCGTGGCCGGCATCCTGTGCCAGCCCCTGATCGGCCTGTGGGTGGACCGCCTGGGCCGCCGCCTCTTCATGCTGCTCGGCGTGGGCCTGCTCACGCTCTCCTCCGCGGCCTTCATCGTCGGCGTCTCTATCCCGGTCGCGGCGGCCTTGCGCGCGCTGCACGGGATCGCCTTCTCGTTGTTCTTCGTCGCCAACTACGTCCACATCGTGGACCTCGTCCCCGTGGCGCGGCGCGGCTGGGCGCTGGGCATCTTCGGGCTCTCGGGGCTCGTCTCCACGGCCGTGGCGCCGCTGATCGGCGAGGCCGTGATCCGGCGCCTGGGCTTCGGGTGGTCCTTCGCGGTCTCGTCGCTCGTGGCCGTCGTGGCGCTGATCCTCGTGCTGCGCACGCGCGAGGTGCGCCCCCCCATCATGGGGGCGGGACCGGGCGTCGAGGCATTCCGCGTGGGCCTGCAGGAGCTCCTGCGGATCCACATGGCGCTCGGCTTCTTCTTCGGACTGGGAACCGGGACCCTGTTCACCTTCCTCCCGACCTTCGCGGAGCACATGGGCGTGACTGGGCTGGGATTGTTCTACACGGGCTACTCAGCATCGGCCATGGCGGTGCGCGTCTTCGGCGGGAATCTGATCGACACGCGCGGTCGTCGCGCCGTCATCGTGCCCTCGATGTTCGTCCAGACGGCCGCCGTGGCCGTCCTGGCCCTCCTGGCCTCACTCCTCGGTCCCACCCTGGACGTCCCGGTCCTGCCGTTCCTCCTCCTCGCCGGCGTGATGGCGGGAGGCGCGCATGGCTTTCTCTATCCCGCACTCTCTGCGCTGGTCGTGGACGTGACGCCCGAGGCCCGGCGCAGCAGCGCGGTCGGCATCTTCAGCTCCGTCTGCCTCGTCGGCAACGCCCTCGGCGCCATCACGTTCGGGTACGTGGCCCACGGCCTTGGCTACGGCGTCATGTGGACGGGCCTCGGCCTTCTCCTGGCGCTGGGGATCCTCACGAGTCTCAGGTTGAGGCCCCTGGTGCCCGCGGGTGAGGGCAAGCAGCATCTTCAGCCGGCGCATGTCGACCGCCGCAGGCATGGCTGAGTTGACTTGATCCGCCCCCGGGCTGATACTGCTGGCGCGCTGCGGAGTCGCGCACGGCAGGGAGGTCAGCCATGAGGAGACGCAGGCGGTTCGCAACGCTCGGCCTGGTGCTCGTGTGCGGCACGGCGCTCCTGGCGGCCGGCGGCAAGAGCGAGGCGCCGCCCCCCAAGGCGCTCGGTCCCCAGGAAGTGGAGGTCGTCGGGCTGTTGCTGAGCCCGAACACCCGCCAGCCCACGGTGGTGCTCCAGGGCAAGCGTGACAAGCGCACGTTCGCCATGGCCATCGGCGCTGCAGAGGCCACCGGCATCGCATTCCCCCTGCAGAACCTCACGCCCCCACGCCCGCTCACCCACGACCTCTTCCTCACGCTCTTCGGGCGCCTGAACGTGTCCGTGAAGAAGGCGGTGATCACCGACCTCAAGGACGACATCTACTACGCGACCGTGTATCTGGTGGCGGGCGGCGGCGACATGCAGCTCGACTCCCGGCCGTCCGATGCCATCGCGCTCGCCATCCGCGCGAAGGCCCCCGTCTTCGTCGAGGACCGCGTGTTCGAGAAGTCCGAGCGCCTCCAGCCGCCGCCCGCCGGCGCCCCGCCGAGGATCTGACCGTGGCGGCCGAGGAGGTGAAGGACGCCGTCCCCGAGCCGCCGAAGAACGGCGGCCAGCAGTGGGCGATCCAGCGCCGCATCGAGGACGTCTTCGCGAAGCTCGGGGAGAAGTTCGGTGACCTGAGCGGGCGGGTCGTGGTCATCATCAAGCCGGAGACCTCCTTCGAGCACATCGGCGGCCTCGCCCAGGCCAAGGCGGCCGTGCGCGGCTTCGCCACGGCGCTCACCGACCCGGAGCTCTACCGCAAGTGGGGCATCACCCCGCCCAAGGGCCTGCTCCTCTACGGTCCGCCCGGCACCGGCAAGTCCATGCTCGCGCGCGCGCTGGCGACGAGCGCCGGGGCGATCTTCTACCACCTCAAGCTGATGAACCTCACGTCCAAGTTCGGCCCGACCACGGGCGAGATCCTGCAGGAGATCGTGGGGATCGCCAAGACCGAGGGGAAGGCCGTGGTCTTCCTGGATGAGGCCACCGCGCTGTCCCTGGAGCACCTGCTCCCGCCTGCCCAGGCGCGGGAGGCCAGCGCCCGCCTGGTGGCGGCGCTCTGCGAGAAGATGGATAGCCTCGATGACTTCTCGCCCGTGATCGTCGTCGCCTCGACGAACCGGACGGACTCGGTGGATCCCTCGCTCGTCGCCCCGGGACGTCTCGACCGCCTCGTGGAGGTGACCCTGCCCGATGGTCCCGCACAGCAGGAGATCCTGCAGCTGGCGAAGACGCGGGCGGAGAACGCCGCGGGCCGCCCGCTCTTCGAGAGCCTGGACTTCCGCTCGCTCCTGCCCCCCATGGGCGGAATGAGCGGCGCCGAGATCTCCGAGGTGCTCCGGCGCGCGCTCGAGCAGAAGGTGTACGCCGCGGGCGAGGGGCGGGACGCCGGGCTCGTCACCACCCAGGACCTGCTCCACCAGATCGACGCCTACCGTCGCATCCGCGAGGTCGTCGAGAAGATCCGCTACGGCCAGTATTTGTAGCCGGTACGCGCCCACCCGAGATGGCCGCGACGACCCACATTCGTGTGCGCTACAAGGACACCGACACCATGTCGGTCGTCTACTACGGCAACTACCTCACCTACTTCGAGGTCGGGCGGGTCGAGTATCTCAGGCAGGCGGGGCTGCCGATGGCGCAGGTCAACCAGCGGATCCACATGCCGGTGGTGGAGGCCCTCGTCCGCTACGTCAAGCCGGCCCGCCTCGACGACTTGCTTGCAGTCATCAGCCGCGTGAGCGAGTGCCGGCGCGCGAGCTTCACGTTCTCCTACGAGATCCGCGATGAGGCCTCGGAGCTGATCGCCACCGGACATACCCGCCACGCCTGCTGGGACCCGCCGACGCAGAGGATGATCGCCATCCCCGACTGGCTCAAGAAGATCATGCCCGATGCCGACCTCGACCCCGCCCCGACTCGGCCCTAGCCCTCCGCGTCCCATCGCGGACCTGGCGCAGGACCTCGGCCTCGCCGAGGCCGAATGGGTGCCGTACGGGCGGGATATGGCCGCGGGGCTTCCGGATCACCGTGAACGCTGTCGAGATCTCGGCGGGGGCCGGCTTCCTCGTGGCGTTCGCAGGGGGCATCGCCACCATGCCCGGCCTCCCGCGCCGCCCGAACGCGGAACGCGTCGACGTCGCGCCCGACGGCTCCATCACCGGGCTGGTCTAGCGAGACGCGCGGAGGCGCCGGAAGAGGGCGCCGCGGCCGTCAGCGCAGGTCGCCCGTGCGGGGCTCCTCGGCCGCCTCCGCCAGGGCGACGCGGTCGCGGCCCTCGCGCTTGGCGCTGTACAGGGCGGCGTCGGCGGCCCTCAGCAGCACCTCACCCGTGGCCCCATGGTCGGGGAAGATCGCGACGCCCAGCGACATCGTCACGGGCCCGATGACGCGGCCCCGATCGGACACCCGCATCTGCTTCACGCTGTCGCGCAAGTCCTCGGCCCGCCTGGCCGCGTCGTCCAGCGAGGCGTCGTGCAGCACCAGGACGAACTCCTCACCCCCGAAGCGGCAGGCGATGTCCTCGCGGCGCAGGTTCCGCTGGAAGAGCGCTCCCAGCTCGCGCAGCATCGCGTCGCCGGCGTCGTGGTCGAAGGCGTCGTTGATCTGCTTGAAGTGGTCGATGTCGGCCATGATGACGGCCATGGGCCGGCCCGCGCGCTGGGAGCGGCGGACCTCGCGCTCCAGCGTCTCCTCCATGTAGCGGCGGTTGAAGAGCCCGGTGAGCGGATCGCGGATGGACTGGCTGCGCAGGACCTCCCGCAGCTTCACGTTGGCGAGCCCGAGCGCCACCTGCTCGGCGACGGCCTCCACGAGCCGCCGCCGCGCCTCGGTGAGCGGCCGCCCCGCCGGCGTCCCGGCCGGCGCGGTGCCGACGTAGAGGAGGCCCAGGGCCTCTCCCTGGGCGACCAGTGGCACGCACAGGCAGGCGGCCGGCCGCGGGCTGGGCAGGTGCGTGCAGAGCGGGCCCGAGCGGGTGTCGTCCACGAGGTGGGGTCGCCCGCTGCGCAGCGCCCAGCACTCCTCGATGGCGAAGACGGTGCCGCTCCCGCCGGCCGCGGCGCCCCAGCGGGCCACGGCCTCGATGAGGCTGCGAGAGGTGCTGCACGCGAAGACCGCTCCGCTCTCGAAGCGGAAGAGCTCCTTCAGGACGCGCTCGATGACGGCGTAGGCCTCCTCCAGCGTGAGGCATGCCTGGAGCAGCTCGCCCAGTCGATTGAGCAGGTCCAGCTCGCTCACGCGCTCCTCGAGATCCTCCTTGGCCTCCTGCTCGCCCTTCACCATGGCCGCCAGCCGATCGGCCATGGCGTCGAAGCTCTTGCCGAGCAGCGCGATCTCGTCGGCGCCCCCGACCCGGGCCCGGGCGCCAAGATCACCCGCGCTCAGGAGCTCGGCCGCCCGCACGAGCGCCTGGAGGCGGCGGAAGATGATCAGGTGGCCGCCGAGGGCCGCCACGGCGAGGGCCACGAGCCCGACGAGTGCCAGCGAGAGGAGGTTCCGCAGGAGCACTCGCTTTGCCTCCACGAAGGTCGCGTCCTTCGGGATACCGACGCTCACGTAGAGGCGATCGGAGGGCTGGAGCCCGCGCAGGGGCGCCCAGCCGAAGAGGCGGGACACGCCGTCGGCGTCGGTGACCTGAGCCTTGCCCTCTCCCTGCTGGCGCTGGATCGCCTGCATGAGCGGGGCCTCCGGGACCGACCGGCCGATCCGCCCACCCGCGTCGGGATGGCGGACGAGGACGAGCCCGGCGGCGTCGGAGACCACGAACGAGGAGCCCGCGGGCAGCTGCGCGCCCTCCACGAGCTGGGGCAGCCACGCCAGGTCCAGCCCCACGAAGACCACGGCTCGGAGCGTGCCTGCTGCGTCGACGGCAGGCCAGGCCAGGGTGAGGGCGGGCTTGCCGCTGATGCGGTCCACCGCGTACCCGCCCACGACGAAGTCGCGCGTGTCGAGTGTGCGGCGGAAATAGCCCTGGTCGGCGACGTTGACCGGACCGCGCAGCGGAACGGCGCTGCACACGACGTCGCCGGCCGGGGTGATGGCCCCCAGGTTGGTGTAGCGCGGGAACCGCCGATGGGTGGCCGCGAGCTGTGCGCTGCACGTCTGAGCCGCGTGCGCCTGCACGTCGGGCAGCTGGCCGAGCCCGATGAGGAGCGACCTCGCGCCCTCGATGATGCGCTCCTGGTTGGAGGCGGCGAGCCGCGCCAGCCGCAGCGCCTCCTCCTCCGCCTCCGTCGCCGCGAGCTGCCGCTGCTCCCAGGCGGTGACGAGGATGAGCGCCAGCGCCGGGACCAGCGCGAGCAGCACCAGCAAGAGGAGACGGGACCGAAGGCTCGACAGGGCGATCCGGCTCATGGACCCTCCCAGCTGCCATGGTCTCACGCCCGGGACGCCCCAGCAAAGGCCCCGGCCCGGGACCGTGTGCTATACTGAGTGCCGGCTACGATGTACATCGGCCAACACCCATGATCGAAGTCGATCGGCTGACCAAGCATTACGGGCCTGTCACGGCCGTCCAGGACGTGTCTTTCACCGTCGAGAAGGGGACGATCGTCGGCTTCCTCGGCCCCAACGGCGCCGGCAAGTCCACGACGATGAAGATCCTGTCGTGTTTCATGGCGGCCAGCGGCGGGACGGCACGCATCGCGGGCTTCGACGTGTTCTCCCAGTCCATGGAGGTGCGGCGGCGCATCGGGTACCTGCCCGAGAACGCCCCGCTCTACCCGGATCTTCCCGTGGCGGCGTATCTCGACTTCGTGGCGGAGATCAAGGGCGTGCCCCGACGGGCGCGGAGGGGCAAGGTCGCCGAGGTGATGGAGCGCTGCTTCATCACGGACATGCAGCGCCGGCTCATCGGCAAGCTCTCCAAGGGCTACCGGCAGCGCGTCGGGCTGGCGCAGGCGCTCCTGGGCGACCCCGAGGTGCTGATCATGGACGAGCCCACCATCGGCCTCGATCCGAAGCAGATCGCCGAGATCCGCGCCCTCATCCGCTCGCTGGCGGGGCAGCACACCGTGATCCTGTCCACCCACATCTTGCCCGAAGTCTCCATGGTCTGCGACGGCGTGATCATCATCCATCGCGGGCGCATCGTCGCCCAGGGCACGCAGTCCGAGCTCGTCGAGCAAGTCTTCCCGACCTCCCGCGTGGCGATCGAGGTGGGGGCGCCGGCGGAGGCGGTGGAGGTGGCGCTCCTCGGCGTGCCGGGGGTGCTTCGCGTGGCGGTGCAGGAGACGCGGGACGGCGCGGCCTCCTTCGTGGTGGAGGCATCGCGCGGCCACGACGTGCGCGGCGATCTGGCCCGTCTCGTCACGAGCCGCGCCTGGCCGCTCCTCGAGCTGCACCAGGTCGGCATGAGCCTGGAGGAGGTCTTCATCCGCGTGGTGGCAGGCGAGGAGGCCGCCGAGTCCGCCGAGAGCGTGGAGACTCCCACGGCCACCGCCGAGGTCGCCTGATGCGCTGGTGGCCCGTCTTCAAGAAGGAGATGCGGCTCTACTTCGGATCGCCCGTCGCCTACGTGGTCGGCACCTTCTTCCTGGTGATCTCGGGCTGGTTCTTCAGCCAGATCCTCCTCTTCTACAACATGTCCTCGATGCAGGCGGCCATGCAGCCGCAGATGGCGCAGAGCCTGAACCCCACCGAGGGGATCCTGCGGCCGCTCTTCTCCAACATGGCCGTGGTGCTCCTCTTCTTCATGCCCATGGTCACGATGCGGCTCTTCGCCGAGGAGAAGCGCGCCGGGACCCTCGAGCTGCTCCTGACCTATCCGGTCCGTGATGGCGAGATCCTCCTGGGCAAGTTCCTGGCGGCGGGCGCGCTCTACGTGCTCCTGCTGGGGCTCACGCTCCTCTACCCGGGCATGGTCTCGTACTTCGCGCGGGTGGAATGGGGCGCCGTCATGACGGGCTACCTCGGGCTTCTGCTGCTCGGTGGGACCTTCCTTGCCGTCGGGATCCTGCTGTCGTCCATGACCGAGAACCAGATCGTGGCCGGCTTCGCGACCTTCGGCATCCTGCTCGGGCTCTGGGTCGTCGGCTGGGGCGCTGACTTTGCCGGCGGGACGCTCAGGACGGTGCTCCAGTACGTCTCCATCACCGACCACATGGACAGCTTCAGCAAGGGCGTGCTCGATACGAAGGACGTGGTGTACTACGTGACGGCGATGGCCTTCGCACTCTTCCTGGCGCTCCGGTCGCTGGAGGCCAAGCGGTGGAAGGGATAACGCCATGAGCGTCCTCCGCCGCTGGGCTGCGTCCCTCGCGATCGTGCTGCTGCTCGGCGCGGGGGCGCTCGTCCTGTTCGTGCCCTCGCTCGAGCGGCTCCGCTGGGCCCTCGTCGTCGCGGGCGCCCTGCTTCTGGCCCTGTCGTTCGCGCTCAACGCCGGGTCCGTGGGCCGCGCCCTCGGGCAGCGCTCCACGCGCTACGGGGCGGGCGTGGGCGTGATGGTCCTCCTGGCGCTCGGCGTCGTGGTGCTCGCCAACGCGGTGTCCATGCGTCACAGCACGCGCTGGGATCTGACGGAGAACAAGCGGCACAGCCTCTCCCCGCAGACCATCAAGGTGCTGCAGACGCTCAAGATGCCGGTGGAGGCCATCGCCTTTTTCCGCTCCGACACCCCCGGCAAGCGCCCTGCCGAGGACCTGTTCAAGCAGTACGCATCCTACTCCGGCGGCAAATTCACCTCGCGGATGGAGGATCCCGACCGGGCGCCGGGGCTGGCGCGCCGCTACGGCGTCGAGAGCTACGGCACCGTGGTGCTGGAGCGCGGCGGCAAGGGCGAGACCAAGTCCGAGAAGATCCTGGACGCCGAGGAGGAGAAGCTCACCAACGGTCTGGTGAAGGTGACGCGGGACGGCAAGCGCGTTGTCTACGTCGTCAAGGGGCACGGCGAGGCCGACATCGCCGGCACCGACCGCCCGGGGTTCAGCCAGGCCAAGGAGCAGATGGAGAAGGCCAACTACGAGGTCAAGGAGCTGACCCTCGCCCGCGATCCCACGATCCCGGACGATGCGGCCATGCTGATGATCCCGGGGCCGCGCACCGATCTCTTCCCGCAGGAGCTGGAGGCCGTCGACTCCTACATCGGCCGCGGCGGGAAGGTCTTCTTCATGGCGGCGCCCTTCCAGGCGGAGGGCCTGCGGACGTACCTCGCGAAGTACGGCTTCGACATCGGCGACGACCTCGTGGTCGAGATGAATCCCATCGGGCGGCTGTTCGGGGTCGGACCCGAAGTGCCGGTCGTGAACCAGTACGACAGTCACCCGATCACGCGGGACATGGGCGGCGTCATGACGCTCTTCCCGCTGACGCGGTCGGTGTCCCCGGCGGCGACCTTGCCGAAGGGCGTCCAGGTACGAACCCTGGCGCATTCGAGCCCGCAGTCCTGGGGCGAGACCGACAAGGCGGCGCTGCAGCGCGGGGAGGCCAAGCCCGATCCGCAGGACAAGAAAGGCCCGCTCCCCGTGGCCGCCGTCGCCACCATCGAGATCCAGGCGGACGCCAAGACGGGCGACCGGGGCGGCGCCAAGCCCGGGGTTCCGGGTGGGGACGGCGCCGAGGAGCGGAAGCCCGCGAAGGCCCGCCTCGTCGTGGTCGGCACCGCGAGCCTGGCCTCCAACCAGTTCATCGGCGCTCAGGGCAACCGCGACTTCTTTCTCAACATCGTGTCCTGGCTGGCCGAGGAGGAGGATCTGATCTCGGTGCGCGCGAAGGACGCAACCCAGATCCCGATCATGCTCACGTCTTCCCAGTCCCAGGCTGTGCTCTGGCTGCCCGTCGTGGTGCTGCCCGGCGCTGTCGTTGCCAGCGGGATCGTCGCCGTCGTCCGCCGGCGCCGCTCGAGGTAGCTGCGGCGGCTTCCGCCATGAGCTGGAAATCCCTCGTCGTTCTGGTCCTGCTCGCCGCCGGCCTCGGCGGCTTCTTCTACTACGACACCTACTGGCTCGCCCCTGCCCGGGAGAAGACCGAGAGCGTCAAGGGGCGCCTCTGGACCGTCGAGCCCAAGGACGTCCAGACGCTCACGCTCAAGCGCAAGACCGACACGGTGAAGCTCGCGCGCGCCGGTGACGGGGGCTGGGAGATGCTCGAGCCCGTGAAGACGCGTGGCGACCGCAATGCCGTGGACGGCGTGGTGACCACGCTCGCGACGCTCCGCGTGGATCGGGAGATCGACGGGAGCCCGGCCAAGCTCTCCGAGTTCGGGCTCGACCCGCCGGAGGTCCAGGTCACCCTGGAGGCCAAGGGGCGCGCCGAGCCGCTCGTGTTGCTGATCGGCGGCAAGAACCCCACGGGGGCCTGGGTGTACGGCAAGGAGGGCAGCAAGAGCGCCGTGCTCGCGCTGTCCGAGGGCGTGGGCCGGGACGTGGCCCGCCCGCTGGCCGAGCTGCGGGACAAGACCGTTCTCTCCTTCGACCGCAAGAGCATCACCGCCGTGGATCTGGACGTGGCCGGCGACCGCATGACGGTGGAGCCCCAGGAGTCCGGCACGTGGCAGATCACCAAGCCCCGGGCGCTCAAGGCCGACGCCGACCTCATGGCCGACTTCCTCGAGAAGCTCGCCTCCGCCCGGGCCAAGGAATTCGTGGACGATACGCCGAAGACGCTGGCCCCTTACGGCCTCGACCGGCCCGCGACCGTGACGCTCTGGATCGGGAAGGACAAGGAGCGCTCCTCCAAGGCGCTCCTCCTCGGCCGGCAGGACAAGGACAAGAAGGGCGTCTACGTGATGCGCCAGGGCGAGCCGGGCGTCATGCTTGTGGGCGAGGAGCTGTGGACGGCGGTGCCCAAGACGGTCGGGGTGCTCCGCGACAAGGTCGTGCTGGCCTACGCCTACGACAAGGTGGCCAAGATCGCGCTCGAGCACGCGAAGGGCGGGGTGACCCTCGAGCGTGACGGCAGCGGCTGGAAGCTCACGGCCCCCGAGCCGCTCAAGGCCGACCCGGGCGCGGTGAACGGTGTCCTCTGGCGGATCCGTGATCTGCGCGCCAGCGGCTTCCTGTCCGAGGACGCCAGGGACGTCCCGCGTTACCTGGCGAAGCCCGAGGTGACGGTGCGCATCTGGGAGGAGGGCGGGAAGGAGCCGAAGGTCCTCCTGGTCGCCTCCTCGCGGGAGACTCGCGGGGGGCAGCCGGTGGCGCTGGCGGCTGTTGCGGGGCAGGGGCCCGTGATGCTGGTGGAGGGCAAGGCCCTGGAGGATCTGGCCCGTACCGCCTCCGACCTCCGCGACAAGAGCCTCCTGCCGGCCTTCGAGCTCGGGGATGTCAAGCGGGCACGCGTGGCCGGTGGCGGCAAGTCCCTCCTGATCGAGCGGAAGGGCGAGGCGGAGTGGCAGGTGCTCGAGCCCTCGAAGGGCAAGGCCAAGGAGGCGCGCGTCTCTGACCTCCTGCTGACGCTCAAGGCGCTCCGCTGGAAGGAGATCGCCTCTGCCAAGGGTGACGATGCCGGTCGCTTCGGGCTGGACAGGCCGGAGCTCGAGGTGACGCTGTCCAAGGCCGACGGCGCCGAGCTCGCCACCCTCCTCGTGGGCAAGGAGGAGGGGGACCGCACCTATGTTCGCGTGAAGACCTCCCCGTCGATCTACGTCATAGACAGCAAGCTGGTCCGCGACCTCCGAAAGGCCCCCTCGGAGATCCCCGGCTAGACTGGTTGGCGAGCCGCAGCCGAAGGCGAGGCGAGCGAACGTGGCGATCCCCCGAGCGGAGCGAGGAGGCGAGCCGCAGCCGAAGGCGAGGCGAGCGAACGTGGCGATCCCCCGAGCGGAGCTCGGAACTCCAGCGGGAGGTCCGGGGTTCCGGAGGCAGGAGACTCTCGTCGAGGGAGGAGGCTCCCATGGCTCGGAACCGGAACACCGGCATCAAGGTCGTCACCGCGTCGCTGGCCCTGCTGGCGGCACTCGCTCTGGGCCCGTCGTCGTCGACCGCCGACGGTGTCAAGATCATCGTCCCAGGCGGCGCTTGGCCGGGCGCGACGTCGGGCTGGCGCCGCGGGCACCCGGCGGGCCAGACGAAGGTCATCGTGACGGATCCTCGCGCCAGGGTCATCGTCACCGGCCCCAACACCAGAGTCATCGTCGCGCCCAGGAGCTACTACTACGCCCCGAGCTACGTGGCGCCGGTCTATCCTCGCTGGATACCAGGCTACTGGACCTACCAGTGGGTGCCTCGGGTGTCAACCTCCTACGTCTACGTGCCGGGGTTCTACACCGCCGAGGGGTTGTGGGTGGAGAGCCACTACCAGCCGCAGATGATCCAGACGGGCTATTACCAGCAGCCCGTGTGGGTGGAGGGGTACTGGGCCCGCTGAGGCGAGGACGAATGGTAGGATGAGGGCATGAGCGACACCCTCTACCTCAAGCAGATGGAGCTCGGCCCGATGCAGAACTTCGTCTACCTGATCGGGGACCCGGTCACGCGGGAGTGCGTGGCGGTGGACCCCGCCTGGGAGATCGACGACATCCTCGACCAGGTCGCGGCGGACGACATGCAGCTCCGCGGGGTGCTCGTGACGCACACCCACCAGGACCATGTGGGCGGGCACCTCTTCGGCCACGACATCCCCGGGGTTGCCGAGCTGCTGGGCAAGGCTCCCGCCAAGGTGTACGTGCACAAGTCCGAGCGTGAGTTCCTCAAGGGCTTCGGCTCGGATCTCGTGAAGGTGGATGCCGGCGACACGCTGGCCGTGGGCCGGCTCACGCTCACCTTCGTCCACACGCCAGGGCACACGCCCGGATCGCAGTGCTTTCTCGTGGATGGGCGCCTCATCTCGGGCGACACGCTGTTCATCCGCTCCTGCGGACGGACCGACCTGCCCGGCAGCGACCCGAAGGAAATGTACTACTCGCTGACCCAGCGGCTGGCGGCCCTGCCCGACTCCACCGTGGTGTTGCCGGGTCACAACTACGGCGGCTCGGTCACGACCATCGGCGACGAGAAGCGCCACAACCCCATGATGCGCTTCCCCTCGGTCAGCGAGTTCCTGCGGGCCATGGGCGCGGGCTGATGCCGGCGGGGCCATCTCCCGTCGCCATGGCTCGCTCACGCTCGCCCGATTCCCATAGCTGCTCGCCTCGCCTGCGGCTACGGCTCGCCCTGCAATGTTCTCGGTCGTCGCCAGCGCTCAACGTACACCCACGTACGCCTCGCGCTGACTCTGGCTCGCTCCGCTCGTCGGGATGTCCATGTCCGCTCGCCTCGCCTGCGGCAGCGGCTCGCCACACGGGGCCTCGCCTGGCTCGGGACCTGGCCCCGCCGGGGCCGGGCCAGAGCGCAGCGGGCTGATGCGGGCGGGGCCAGATAGGCGCCTTCCCGCTCGTCATCGTCAACCCCTCGGCCGGAGGAGGCCGAACCGGCCGCCTCTGGCCCGCCCTTCGCGATCGCCTGACCCGCCTGGACTTCCGCTTCGACCATGTCGAGACCCGCGCGCCGGGGGAGGCGACAGTGCTCTCCCAGGAGGCTGTCCGGCGCGCCGTGCCACTCGTCGTGGCCGTGGGGGGGGACGGCACCCTCAACGAGGTGGTCAACGGCGTCACCGACGCCGCCGGCCGGTCCCGGGCCGCCGTCGGGGCGCTCCTCGCTGGCCGCGGACGGGACGCCTGCCGGACGCTCGGGCTGCCGCGTGATCCTGTCGAGGCAGCCTCGCGGCTCGCGGCCGGGAGCGAGCGCGCGGTGGATCTTGGCGTCGTCCGCTGGCAGGGGACCCAGCGCTACTTCGTCAACGCCGCCGGCGCGGGCTTCGATGCCGCGGTGGCGGCGGTTGCGGCGCGCCTCGGCGGCGGCGGGACGATCCCCTATCTCCGGGCCGTGGCGGCCAGCATCATGGGCTACCGTCCGGTCGAGATCGCACTCTGCTGCGACGGACGGCAGGAGCCGCGCCAGGCCGCGGCGGGAGTCGTCCTGGCCAACGGCGCCTGCTTCGGCGGCGGCATGCGCATCGCCCCCGGCGCCGATCCATGCGACGGGGCGCTGGATCTGGTCGTGCTGGGTCCGCTGGGCCGGTGGGAGCTGGTGCGCTGGCTGCCGACCCTCTACTGGGGCGGCCACGTGAGGAACCGCAAGGTGAGGATCAGCCGGGCGCGCGTGGTGGCCGTGGAGAGCCCGGAACCGGTGCCCGTGCAGATCGACGGCGAGCCCTGGGGTGGGACGCCCTTCGAGGCCTCCGTCTGCCCCGGCGCCCTCCGGCTGCGCGCCTGATGCGGGCCGCACTCGCGGTCACGCTCACATCGCGGTGGCGCCCCCGTCCACGAAGAGGATCTGGCCGGTCACATAGTCCGGGCAGGTGGCGAAGAAGCACACCGCCGCCGCCACATCGTCGGGGTCGCCGTGGCGGCCCATGGGGATGCGCGCACTCAGCCGCTCCCGTGACGCCTTCGGGAAGCCCTCTGGCAGGAGCACCACCCCCGGGCCCACCGCGTTGACCTGGATGCGCGGCGCCAGTGCCGCGGCGAGCCCACGGGTGAGCATCACGAGCCCCGCCTTCGACACGCCGTAGGGGATATAGGCCGGCCAGGCGCGCACGGCGCCCACGTCCGCGATGTTGATGATCCGTCCGCCGCGGCGCCCCATGGCCCGGGCCGCCGCCTGCGAGCAGAAGAACGCGCCCCCGAGGTTCACGCCCATGAGATGCTCCCACTGGGCCGGCGTCGTCTCGGCGAGGGGCGTGCGAACGAAGACGGCCGCGTTGTTGACGAGGATGTCGAGCCGCCCGAGGCGCCTCACCGTCTCGGACACGAGGCGCCGGGCCTCGGCGGGCCGCGCGATGTCGGCACGCAGGGCCGCGGCCCGCACCCCGAGCGCCCGCAGATCGTCCGCCGTCGCGCGGGCCGCCGCCGCCGACCGGTGGTAACCGATGGCGACATCGGCGCCCTGTCGCGCCAGCCCGAGCGCGATGGCGCGGCCCACACGCACGGCGCCGCCCGTGACGAGCGCGATCTTGCCGGCCAGTTCCTTGACTTGCCTGGACCCGTGTGATGTCATCGAACGGCTATGTCCGGCACCTTCCGCAACTGGTTCAAGGTCCGATTCCTCACAGGCTTCTTCGTCACGGTTCCCGTCGTCGCCACCTCGTGGCTCCTCTACGTGTTCTGGGACGCCATCGACGCCTTCTTCTCGCCGGGGTACGAGCGGCTGTTCGGGCGGCGCATCCCGGGCCTCGGCTTCCTCACGGCCATGGTGGTGATCTTCGTCGTCGGCACCGTCGCCACCAACGTCGTCGGGCGGCGCATCCTCGTCCGCGTGGAGCGGCTGCTCACCCGGGTTCCCATCTTCCGCAGCATCTACCCGACCGTCAAGGAGCTGCTCGATTCCTTCTCGCCGGAGAAGCGCACGTCGTTCAAGGAAGTGGTGCTGGCCGAGCACCCCCGCAAGGGCGAGCTCGTCTTCGGCTTCGTCACCTCCGAGGTGCTCGTGGAGGGCCCCGAGGGGAAGCGGCAGATGGTGACCGTGTTCGTCCCCACCAACAACCTCTATCTCGGCGACGTCATCGTGATCGCCCGGGAGGAGGCGCTCAGCACCGGGCTCACCGTCGAGGAGGGCATCCGCATTGTCCTCTCGGCCGGCACCGCCACGCCGGCCCGGCTCCCTCGGCAGCGTCCCTGATCACGTGCGGGCCGAGCGGCCTGCTAGGGGGTCGGACTCGAATACTCAAGGGCGGAGGGGCGTCTGAAGGTTCGAGGTATACTCCCAGCGATGTCGTCCCTCGGCTGCTTGTGGAACCGATCCCGCCTCGAGGCCTACACCGACGGCGCCCTCGAAGCGCCCGCGGCGCGCGCCGTCACCGCCCATGTCGAGCGCTGCCCTGCCTGCCGCACGAGGGTGGGGCGCCTCAGGCGACTGCGTGACTTCGTCAGCGTGGAGGCCGGCCCGGCGGACGATCCCGACTGGACGGGTTTCTGGCCGGCGGTGCGCCGGCGGATCGCGAGCGAGCCGGCGCGTCCCGCCGTGAAGGACGCCTGGTGGCTGCCGTTCTGGAAGCCCGTCTGGGGACATCCGCGGCTGGCCACGGTCACGGCCGCCTTGGCGGCCCTGCTGCTGAGCTTCTCGTTCTGGCCCGGCCAGGAGGGCGAGGTGCCGGTGGCGTGGGCGGGGCCCGTGGTCGTACAGGACGTGAGCACCGCCGACCCCGGCGGCAGCGTGATGGTCTACTCGACGCCGGAACGGGACGTGACGGTGATCTGGGTCTTCGCTTCCGAATCTACCCGCTGATCGCCGCGAGGCGCTCCTTCGCCAGCGGCGCTTCCTCCGACTGGGGGAAGTTGTCCAGCAGATACTGCAGCCTCTGCCGGGCGAGCCTGGTCTGCCTGAGCTCGAGCAGCGTCAGCGCTTCCTTGTAGATCGCGGTCGGCACCTTCTCGCCTCGCGGGTAATTCAGCACCACCTTGCGGAACTCCTGCACCGCCTGCTCCCGCTCACGCGTGGCCTTGTCAGTCTGCCCGGCGCCGGCGCTGGCGCGCGCCAGGCTGAAGTAGGATTCGCCCACCCAGTACTGGGCCTTGTCCGCGAGGGGCGAGTCGGGGAAGCGGCGAACGAACTCGCGAAAGCCCGAGACGGCCAGCGGGAAGTTGCCCTTGGTGAAGTCGAGATAGGCCGCCTGATAGGCCTGCTCCGGGGTCGGTCCGTCCCCCGATGACGGGGGCGACGGGGTCACGACGGGCGCAGATCCCGGCGGAGCCGCGCCGGGCGCTGTCGCGGGGCGGGCGGCGATCTGGCGGTTCAGGGCCTCGACCCGCTGGGAAAGCTCTTCGACGCGCGCCGAGAGCCGTGAGAGCTCCGCGGTGAGGGTGTCGAGCCGTCCCGACAGGGCGCCCTGCTGTCGGGAACTGTCCGCGGCCTGCTCCCGGTTGCGGCGGTCGATCTGGCCGAGCACCGCCTCGGTGTCGCCCCGGGCGCGGTGGACCGAGAGGGTCAACGCATTCAGGTCCTGGCGGAACTGGGCGACGTCCTGATGGAGCCCCTCACCCATGATGTCGGCGCACCCCGCCGCCAGCAGGGCGAGAGCCGGAAGCCCCGCCCAGATGGCGAAGGGGAGCACAAGGCTCCCCTTCGACTGCTTCCACAGCACCGGAAACCGCTCCTGGTGGGCTACCGGGCTTTCACCAGGAAATGCGCGCGGCGATTCTTCGACCAGCACGACTCGTTCTTGTCCGTGCAGGCGGGCCGCTCCTCGCCGTACGAGATGATCGTCATCCGGCTGGCCTGGATGCCCTGGGACACGAGGTAGTTCATCGTGGCCTTCGCCCGGCGCTCGCCGAGGGCGAGGTTGTACTCGTTGGTTCCGCGCTCGTCGGCATGCCCCTCGATCAGCACCAGGTTGCTCGCGGCCTGCTTCAGCCAGGCCCCATTGGCGTCGAGGATCGTCGCGTCTCCAGGCCGGATGTCGTACTTGTCGAAGTCGAAGTGGATGTCCTTCAGGTTCGGGCTCTCCGAGAACTCGCTGGGCCTGGGCGGCGTGGCGGCTGCAGGCCGCGCCGGAGCGGCAGCCGCAGGAGCGGGTGCGGCCGCGGCCGGGGCGGAGGCGGAGGCGGAGGCGGAGGCGGGCGCGCGCCCGGGTGCCGGAGCGACGGCGCCTGGTGCGGGCGCCGCAGGAGCCGGCGCCGTTGGAGGTGGCGCGGACGCGGCGGTCGTCGCGGGCCGCTTGGGACATCCCACGAGGAACAGGGTGAGGACCAGCAGGGGCAGCACGAGAAGCAGATGACCCCGTCGTTGCCGCATGATGTTGACTCCTCCTTGTCTACGTCCGGTGAACAGGCCCAGAAACCGCCGACAATGTTATCACGGAAGACGAGGGGACCAAGCAGGACTTGTGGCCTCACCCCCTTGAGTGGGTGCCGCCTGCTGCTCGGAGCCGTCGGCGAGCATGGTGAAGATGCGCCAGCCGCGGAGCCGGCTTCCGTGAAACGCCAGATGGCGCCCGTTGGGCGCCCAGGAGGCGTTCTCGTTGTCTCCCGGGCCGGCCGTGAGCTGGCGCACGTTGGAGCCGTCAGGGCTCACGGCCCACAGGTCGTGGTTGCCCCGGCGCGAGGTGTAGACGATGGTGTCGCCCTTCGGCGACCAGCGCGGCTGCGTGTTGAAGCCGCCGCTGGTCAGGCGCCTCACGTTGGCGCCCTCGGCGTCCATGATGAAGATCTGCGCCGTCCCGGCGCGGTCCGAGGTGAAGGCGATCTCCCGCCCCGTCGGCGACCAGCTCGGCTCGGTGTCGATCCCGCTGTGGGTCGTGAGCCGCCGGAAGGCCCCCGTGGCCACGGTGAGGAGATAGATCTCCGGGTTGCCGTCCTTCGACAGCGTGAGCGCCACCGATCGGCCGTCGGGGCTCCACGCCGGCGAGGTGTTGATGCCGAGATAGCCCGCGAGGAGCTGCACCGGACGGCGCTCGAAGGCGAAGAGCCGGTAGAGATACGGGTAGCCGCCCATGTAGGACGTGAAGGCCACCGAGCGGCCGTCGGGGCTCCAGCTCGGCGAGAGGTTGATGGAGCGGTTGGCGGTGAGCGGGGCCGGGCCCGCCCCGTCGTAGTCCATCAGGGAGAGCTCCTTCACGCCCGGGCGCACGGCGAGGTAGGCGATCTTGGTGTCGGCGATGCCAGGCTCGCCCGTGAACTGGAAGACCACCTCGTCGGCGATCTTGTGGGCCAGCCGGCGCGCCTCTGCCACCGGCATCTCGATCTTCTTCGAGGCGATGACCCGGAGCTCCGGGGAGGTGAGGTCGTAGAGCCGCATCTCGGCCGTCGCGCGGCCGCCGCCCAGGCTCAGGAGCCCGTGGAGGGCCGCGTGGGCTCCGGCGGCCGCGGCGCCGGCCCAGCGCTGGCGGAGCGCCTCGACATCTGCTGCGGGAAGCGGGGTGGGATCGGAGACCACGCTGAAGAGCGCCGAGAACTTGAGGTCGGCTGAGGTCACCTCGGGGACCCGCTTGGCGAGCCCCCCGGTATCGGTGCCTGCCACCACGGTGAAGTCCGGGATGAAGATGTTGAGGCGCTTGGCCCCGCTGGCCATGACGTTGAGCAGGACGTCCGGGGCCTGGGAGCGTGCCGGGGGTGGGGAGGAGAGGACTCCACCCATGACGACCCCAAGAACCGCCGCCACGAGGGCCAGGAGCGCTCCGGCCTCGCGCACGCTCAGCCGCGCTCCGGCCGGAGCTCGAAGCGGAACAGCACGCGGAGGGAGGGCTTGCTCCACTCCTGGGGCAGGGGCGGGAAGGGGCTCGCGTCGGCGATGGCGCGCAGCGCTGCCTGGTCGTAGAAGGCGTTGCCCGAGCTCTTCTCGATCTTCGGGGCCCGGATGGAGCCGTCGCGCTGGATGTCGACGAGGACGAGCGGCTTCTGCGACGGCTCGCTGGTCTGCCCCTGCTTCTGCCACCGCTCCTCGACTTTCTGGAGGACCTGGCGCAGGTACCACGCGTGGGGGAAGTCGGAGACGTCGAGCGTGAGCGCGCCCGTGCCGCTCACGGAGCCCGTGGTCTGACCCAGGGGCGGAGGCGGGGCCGGGCGCGCCTCAGTGGGCGTCTCTCCAGCCTTCGCGGCGATCGGCGGCGCGGGGGGACGGCGCTCCGCGGGCGCGCCCAGCGGCGGCAATTCCTTCTCGCCGGGGCGCGGCAGCGCCACCGGGCGCGAGGGCAGTCGCGGCGTGACGGCGGGGCTGTCGGGGAGCTTCACCGCCTCGCGCGCTCGCGCCTCGCGCGGCTCGGGCTCGGGCAAGCTGGAACGCGAGGGCGCGAGCGTGGCGGGACGGGGCGGCAGCGCCGGCGCCGTGGCTCCGGACGGGGATCCCACCGCGGCGACCGCCGGGACGAGGTTGACCACGTACACCTTCTGGCTGCTCCCGACGCCCCAGATCACCCATGCGATCACGGCGGCGGCGGCGAGGCCGTGGCCGATGGTCGAGACGGTGATGGCCAGTAACGGCAACCGCCTGCGGCGGAGAGCGGCGCCGGACCTGACGGGCGTCACCGGGAACGGGGACCGCATCGGAACGCCTCCGGCAACGCTGGTGGAGATCAGCGGTCCCTCGCCGGCTCGGTCACCATGCCGAGCTTCTCGACCCCGGCCCGGCGCACGCGGTCCATGGTCTCGACCACGAAGCCGTACTGCAGTCCCTGGTCAGCCTTGAGGTAGATCGTCTTGTCGGCGCGGCTCTTGAGGACCTCCCGCAAGCGCGGCTCCAGGCCGGCCAGGGGGACCGGCTTGTCGTTGATGAACGCCATTTGATCCTTGGTGAGCGTCAGCACCACCCGCTCTTCCACTGCTGTGGGCTTGGCCGCGCTCTTCGGCAGCGAGACGTCGATCCCGCGGTGCATCAGGGGCGCGGTGAGCATGAAAATCAGGAGCAGGACGAGGATGACGTCCACCAGCGGGATGATGTTGATCTCGGACAGCGTGGCGCCGATCCGGGCTCCGCCGGCGCCGTACTCCGCCGAGTCGACCTTAATGGCCATCTTTGACGATCCGCGCCGGCTTGGGCACCGGGCGGGCGAAGAGGTTGAGCAGGTCCAGCGAGAAACCTTCCATCTCAGTGGCCCACCGCTTCACCTGGTTGACGAAGTAGTTGTACGCGATGACCGCGGGGATGGCTGCGCCCAGACCGGCCGCCGTGGCGATGAGCGCCTCGGAGATTCCGGGCGCCACCACCGCGAGGCTGGCCGAGCCCTGCTGGCCGATGCCTTGGAAGGCGCTCATGATGCCCCAGACCGTGCCGAAGAGCCCGATGAAGGGCGCGGAGCTCGCCGTCGTGGCGAGGAACGGCAGGTAGCGCTCCATGCGCGAGATCTCGCCGGACCCCGCTCGCCGCATCGCCCGCTGGATGGCGTCCACGCGCTCCGGCGGGATGCCCTCCTCGGCCTCCTCGAGCATGTGGTCGAGCATCTCGGCCCCGCCGATGGCCCCGCCGGCCTCCTGGCAGCCGGCGATGTAGAGCTGAGCGAGCGGGCTCTCGCGGTGTTTCTTGGCGGCGCCGAAGATGGCCGACAGCCGCCGCCCCTCGCGGAAGACCTTCAGGAAGCGCCCCGACTCCCTGCGGATCTTCCTGAACTCCCACCACTTCTCCACGACCAGGGCCCAGCAGACGACGGAGAAGACGCCAAGGAGGAGGAGGACGAACTTCGCGACGGGGCCGGCATTGAGGACGAGCTCGACGACGCTGGAGTTCAGGCTTCCATTTCCCTGCACTCGGGGCTCCTTTTGGGGCGCAACTCGAGGAGAAAACTCGCTCTTCCGGATGATACCGAACGCGCGCGAAGAGTGTCAATGATTTGACAGCCACAGCGTCCCGCCGTATAAGGGACCGGTGATGTCCACGGGCGATCGCGACCCCCGCCGCATGTGACGGACCCCGACTCATGACCATTCGCCTCCCGTGGGAGGCCGCGCGTTGATGTTCCGGTCACCTGGCCCCATCGTACTCCAGCTCGGGCCTCTGACCATCCGCTGGTACGGGCTCCTGATGGCCACGGCCATGGGGCTCGGCCTCTGGCTCGCGTATCGCGACGCCAAGCGCCGGGGACTCGATCCCGAGAGCCTGCTCAAGGCCTCGGAGCTCGGCCTGCTCGGCGCCCTGGTGGGCGCCCGGCTCTACTATGTCCTCTTCAACCTGGATTACTACAGCCAGTTCCCCGCCAAGATCTTCGCGGTCTGGGAGGGGGGGCTCGCCATCCACGGTGGGCTCATCGGCGGGCTCCTGGTCGGGGGCGGCTATGCCTGGCGGCGGGGCCTTCCGGCGCGGACGTACACGGACATCGTCGCGCCGAGCCTCGCCCTCGGTCAGGCCATCGGCCGCTGGGGCAACTTCTTCAACGAGGAGGCCTTCGGCACGCCGACGAGCCTGCCCTGGAAGCTGTTCATCTCGCCGCCGCACCGCCCGCTGATCTACGCGCAGGACGAGTTCTTCCACCCCGCGTTCCTCTACGAGTCCGTCTGGGACCTGGCCGTCTTCGGCCTCCTCAGCTGGGCCTTCCGCGACCGCCTGGCGCGGGCGCCGGGGGCGCTCTTCCTGACCTATCTGGGGCTGTACTCCGCAGGGCGCTTCTTCACCGAGGCCATCCGCACGGATCCCCTCATGCTGGGCCCTCTGCGCGTGGCCCAGCTGGTGAGCCTGCTGGGCGTGGCGGTGGCTGTCGTCGGCGTGCCGCTGATGCTCAAGCGCGCCCGGCCCGCCGCCTGACGGGCCCGTGTACTTCGCCTTCCTCGGCACCTCCGGCGCCGTGCCGTCCTTGCGCCGGGACACGACGTCCCTGGTCTTCGTGGGGCGCGACGAGTCGGTGCTGGTGGACTGCGGGGGCAGCCCGGTCCAGAAGCTCCTCCTGGCGGGGACGCGCCCCGAGCGCCTCGAGCGCGTGATCATCACCCACATCCACCCCGATCACGCCTATGGGCTGCCGTCCCTGATCCAGAGCCTCTTCCTCATGAGGCGCGCGGCGCCGCTGGCCCTCTCCTGCCGGCCGGAGCACGCCGAGCCCCTCCGGGCGCTCCTCGGCGTGTTCGGCCTCCTCGAGCGGCCGGGGATGTTTCCCCTCCTGTGGGAGCCGGTGCCGGCGCGGGAGGGGGCCGCCGTGGCGATATCATCCTCCTTCGCGATCTCGGCGTCGCCCAACGCGCATGGCAGCATGCCGAACCTGGCGCTCCGCTTCGAGTTGCGCGGGCGCGGCTCCGTCGTCTACTCCTCGGACACCGAGCCGAGCGATGCGGTCGCGGCGCTGGCCCGGGGCGCCCACACCCTGATCCACGAGGCGACGTTCTCCTCGCTCTCCAGCGAGCGCGTCGGCGCCCACTCGACGGCGGCCGAGGCGGGCGAGATCGCGGCGCGGGCGGGCGTCCACCGTCTCATCTTGACCCACATGGACCCCGCGCATCACGGCGAGGTCGAGGCTCTGGCGGACGAAGCCCGCTCCCGGTTCGACGGGATTGTGGAGATCGCCGAGGAGCTGGTTCCGTACCCCCTGTGAGCGGGATCAGCGCGCGCCGCATCCCCAGCGTCGCCGAGGCGCGGGCCATCCAGGAGCGGCTGCGCTCGCGGTTGCGCGTGACCGGTGGGCCCCGGCGCCCGCGCCTCGTGGCCGGCGCCGACCTCGCCTACCGCGCCGATGGATCCCGCGCCTGGGCCGCCGTCGTGCTCGTGTCGCTCCCAGACGGGGTGGTGGTCGAGACGGCCACCGCCTGGCACCGTCCGCGCTTCCCGTACATCCCCGGCTACCTCTCGTTCCGCGAGGGCCCGCTGCTGCTCGCGGCCTTCGGGCGCCTCGAGCGCCGGCCCGACCTCTGCCTCTTCGACGGGCAGGGGATCGCCCATCCGCGGGGCGTCGGGCTGGCCTCCCACATGGGTGTGCTCCTGGACTTGCCGAGCGTCGGCTGCGCGAAGTCGCGCCTCGTGGGCAAGCACGACGAGCCCGGCGCAGGGCGCGGGGACTGGGCGCCGCTCCGGCTCGAGGGCCGGACGGTCGGCGCGGTGCTGCGGACGCGGGCGGGCGTGCGCCCGATCTACGTCTCGCCGGGGCATCGCATCGGGCTCGCCCGCGCCATCGAGTGCGTGCTCGCGGTGAGCCGGTTGCGAGTCCCCGAGCCCATCCGGCAGGCCGAGCGCGTCGCCGACGAGCTGAAGCGGCGGGACCGCCGCGGATGATGCCGCGCTACGAGAGCCGCGATGGCCGGGGCTGTCTCCTCGTCGGCGACAGCCGCCGGCTGGATCCCATCCCCACGGGCAGCGTCGGCGTGATCGTCACCTCGCCCCCCTACTGGATGCGTGGCCGCGGCCGGAGATCGGCCGAGGGCTGGGCGCGGAGGCTCGCGCAGGAGTTCGGCGCGGAGTGGCGGCGCGTGCTGGCGCCGGACGGGGACCTGTGGCTCGTGATCGGCGATCGCCACGACGGCGCGGAGTGGCTGGGCCTCGACGGCATCGTCAGCGAGTGGATGCGGCGGACGGGGTGGCGGCTTCAGTCCAAGGGCTGCTGGGCGCAGGTGCGCTCGCGGGAGCGCTGGGACAACCGGCTCAACCACGTGCTCCGCTTCCGCAACGCGGGGCGCGCCGTTCGCCCCGACTCGACCACGCTGTGCTGGATGCTCCCGCTGCCTGCCTCGCACCGCGAGAGCCTCTGGGACGCCACCCCCGATCCGGTGATCCGCACCGCCCTGGAGAAGAGCAAGAAGCGGGGTCCGGTGCTGGATCCGTTCATCGGCGCGGGGACGGTCGCGCTCGTGGCGCGGGCCGCCGGTCGCGCGTGGATCGGAGTGGAAAGGGATCCGCGGATGGCGCGGCTCGCGGCGCGGCGACTCGGGCTGCGGCGTCCCCCGCGTCCCGTCAGGACAGTCGCGTCCGGATCTTCCGGACGAGCTCCTCGTAGGACGAGGTCCGGATGATCTCGTTGAACTGGGCCCGGTAGTTCGCGGTCAGGCTCACGCCCTCGACGACCATGTCGTTGATCAGCCAGCGCTCGTTCTGGCGGGACATCCGGTAGTCGATGGCCACCTCCTGGCCCTGCCTGGTGACGAGCCGCGTGCGCACCACCGCGTGCTCGCCTTCCGCCGACTCGCCCGCGTAGCGGATCGGCTCGCCGCTGTACCGCTCGACCTTCGAGAGGTACGCGCGCTCGATCAGGCCCCGGAACAGCGCGGTGAACTCCGCGCGCTCCGCCCCCGAGCGCCCGTCCCAATGCCCGCCGAGGGCGCGCCGGGCCATCTCCGCCCAGTCGAACACTTCCTCCGTTGCCTCGCGAAGCGCCCGGTGCCGCTCCTGGGCTTTGGTCGAGCCCTTGAGGGCGGGATCCTCGAGGGTCCGGATGACGCGGGCGATCTGGAGCTTGAGCTGGTCGGTCACGGATGCGGCGAAACCGCCCGACGCTCCGGCGAGCGCCACCAGCGCCGCCAGCATCCCCGGCAGAATGAGCCTGCGGATCATGTGTCCGGTCTCCTTGGACTGATCGGCCCGCGTGCTGCGGAGCCACTCATGTCAGAGCAAGCCCCGTGCCTGGATCCCGCGACGGAGAAAGCCTTTGACTGCAAGGACTCACGGCTGGAGCGTGGGCCGGCCGCGCCGGGTCATGAAAAGCTTGCGTGCCGGCGTGTAAGTCCTGCGGGCGCTCCGGAAGGCGCGCGAGCGCACCTGTCGTGAATTAGACGGTGCGCGGATGCGGGTGGATTCCTCGATCAGCGGGGCGGCGAGTCTGACCTGCCGGCCGTCGCGCGGCAGCACGGTCGCGATCTCGTCAGCCTCCGATGCCGAGGCGCTCCCGGACGAGGCGCCTCAGCGACTCCTCGTCGAAGGCTATGCCCTGTCGGCTCGGCGGCGGGGCCTCCGTCTTGAGCCCGGTCTCGCTCACGATCACGCAGATGCTGGCGTCGGGGTCGACGGCTTTCTCCGCCAGCAGACGCTGGAGCACGGCGAGGGCGGCGACCCCGGTGGGCCCCGCCCAGATGCCCTCCGCCCGCGCCAGCAACGCCTGCGCGCGGAGGATCTCCTCGTCCTCGGCATCGCCCGCTACGCCGCTCGTCTCCCGGAGGATCCGGAGCACCCACTCGCCCTTGCGCCCGGGGTTCCCCGCGGCGAGCCCTTCGGCCACCGTGTAGCCGATCCTGAGCGGCTGGAGCGGACGATTCTCGCGCCAGGCGGAGGCGACGGCGTTGGCGCGCGTGGCCTGGGCGGCCACCATCAGCGGCCGCCGGGCGATCCAGCCCAGCCGCTCCATCTCGGAGAACCCGCGGTGAGCGGCGATGAAGGTCTCGCCCACGGCCACGGGCGCCACCACCACGTCGGGCACACGCCAGCCCATCTGCTCGGCGATCTCGTAGGCGATGGTTTTCTTGCCCTCGTGCTTGTAGGCGTTGCGTGAGGCCCCGCAGTCGAAGAACAGCCGATCCTCCACGAGCCGGTCCCAGAGCGTGATGAGGTCGTCGTAGACGCCCTGGTAGATCACGAGGTCCGTGGCCGTGGCGGCCATGTGCAGGAGCTTGGGCGCCGAGGCCTTCTCGTAGGCGAAGATCAGCGAGCGCAGCCCCGCCCGCGCCGAGTAGGCGGCGATGGACGAGCCCGCATTGCCCGAGCTCACGACGGAGGTGGCCGTGAAGCCGAACTGCAGGGCGGCCGCCACCGCCGTGGTCGAGGAGCGGTCCTTCACCGTGCCGGTGGGGTTCGGCCCCTCGAACTTCACGCGGAGCCGGCGCACCCCCAGGTGACGGGCCAGCGCCGGGCATTCGAGCAGCGGCGTCCGGCCCTCGCCGAGCGTGACCCGGTGCGCGGGGTCGGCGATGGGGAGGACCGGCGCGTAGCGCCAGAGGCCCGTGCCGGCGAGGACGCCGGGGCCGCGCCTGGCGAGCGCGGTCTCGTCGTACGCGAGCTCGAGCAGGCCCCCGCAGAAGCTGCACTGCAGGCGATAGCCCAGGGGCGCGGCCATGCCGCAGTCGATGCAGCGCAGCTCGGTGGCGAAGGACTCCGGTGTCTCGCTTGTCATGCTACCGCTTTCCGAAGCGATGCTCGACCACGTCGATGATCTCCTCGATGCGGTGCCGGAGGGTGTGCTCGCCCAGCGCCCGCTTCAGCGCGGCCTGGCCGATCTCGCGCGCCTCGTCCGGGTGGGCGAGGTGGTAGTCGAGCAGGCCGCGCAGCTCCCCCAGGTCCCGGTAGGCCAGCACTTCCTTGCCCGGGGTGAAGAGATGTGGCAGCTCGTCCTTGAAGTCTACCGCCTGGCAGGCGCCGCTGGCGGCGAGCTCGAAAGCGCGGCTGTTCACGCCGACGATGTCGTTCATGGGGTGGTGATGGTTCAGCGAGAGCGTCGCCCCCGAGTAGATGGCGAGCTTGGCGCGCCCCCAGACGGGACCGCCCGCGACCATGGACCGCACGGCCGGGGATGCGGCGCGCTGCCACCCGCCGCCCCAGAGCCGCACGGGGTAGCCCGCCAGCTCGCGCAGAAAGCGCTCGCGGTACGGATAGTGGCTGCCCACGAAGGCCACGGCCGAGGCCAGCATGCGCGCTTCCTCCGCCGCGAGCGTCACCGGGTGGTGCATCTCGGGCACGCAGTAGTGTGGCAGGTAGTGGAGATTCTTCAGGCCCACGGACTC